>NZ_JBQCWT010000002.1:0-479257 GCF_051957115.1 Neisseria sp. P0019.S003
ATAAGTCTGACGGACGTTTGTGCCGTATATGCCGCCCCGAGGCCGAACCGTTTGCCGGTTCGGGCTGACGGGCGGCTTTGTATGGGCAGTGGCAATAAAACTTGGGCTAATGGGGCTTTCATTGGGTGAAGGGATAAACGGATAAGGTCCATCCTGTCGGATAGGGATATAAAAGATAAAGGGAATAAAGATATGTACTTAAAAGCATTTGACGGAAAGCGAAATAGGGCAGCTGTGCAGAGGGGCTACTCATTGGTACAGCTGTTGGTGGTGATGCTGCTGGTTTCGATCTTGGCGACGTAAGATATTAGGCCGTCTGAAAGATACTTAAGATTAGCTTTCAGACGGCCTTGTTGTAAGATGAATTTTTGATATTGGCGTACTTTTTTAAATACAGATAAAATCCCTGCTAATTATTTATAACGATATTTTTAGGATACACAGTGCTTGCTTTGGATTATTGTCATCAAAAGGTTGCCGAAAGCCATTCCAGTTTTTTATCCGGCTTTCGTTTTTTATCGGTAGAAAAACGGAATGCGATCACTGTTTTATACGCTTTTTGTCGCGAACTAGACGATGTAGTTGATAGCTGTACCGATCCAAATGTAGCTCAGATAACGTTGAACTGGTGGCGCAGTGATTTGGAGAAAGTGTTTAATAATGAGATGCCTGAGCATCCCGTTCATCAGGCTTTAAAAGATATTCGGGAAAATTTTGACTTGCCGAAGAATGAATTTGAGGCCTTGATTGATGGCATGCAGATGGATTTGGAGCAGGCTCGTTATGGTAGTTTTGATGAATTAAAGCTGTATTGTCACCGTGTTGCCGGAGTTGTGGGGCGTCTTATTGCGCGGATTTTAGGTTTTTCCAATCTGAAAACTTTGGAATATGCGGACAAAATGGGCTTGGCTTTGCAGTTGACGAACATTATTCGTGATGTGGGCGAAGATGCGCGACAAGGAAGAATTTATCTGCCGATAGAGGAAATGCAGAAGTTTGACGTACCTGCCAACGTAATTATGCAGTGCAAACCGACAGAAAATTTTGCACAATTGATGCAGTTTCAAGTGAATAGGGCGCGTGAAACTTATCGTGAAGCGATGTTGCTTTTGCCGGCTGAGGATAAGAAATCACAAAAAGTCGGCCTGATTATGGCGGCTATTTATTATGCGTTGTTGAATGAAATTGACCGTGATGGTGCGCAAAATGTGTTGACTTATAAAATTGCGATTCCTTCTCCCCGTAAAAAACGTATTGCTTTGAAAACTTGGCTGTTTGGATTTAAACCATGAAGACTAAGCGTCCAAAAATTGCTGTAATTGGTGCCGGTTGGGCAGGTTTGTCTGCGGCGGTTTCCCTGATTCATCGAGCCGATATTTCTTTGTTTGAGGCTGGGAGACAGGCTGGCGGTAGGGCGCGTAGCATAGCTGGGAAAGATGGTGGATTCAGCTTTTTGGATAATGGGCAGCATATCTTGTTGGGTGCGTATCATGGTGTTCAAACTTTGATGCAACATATCGGCGTTCAACCTGAATCAGCCTTTTTACGCCAGCCTTTGCGATGGTACATTCATGAGGGATTGCAGTTTCAGACGGCCTCTCTGCCTGCGCCTTGGCATTTGCTTGTCGGTATCCTGCGTGCTAAAAATCTTTCTTTTTCATTGAAAATCAAATTGCTGTCGGATATGTCGGCATTGCAACGTTGGGCTGATCATCATAAAACCGATTTGACGGTTGCAAAGTGGTTGAGAACACGAAATGTTCCCCGCAGCCTGCTTGGCCAATTTTGGCAACCTTTGGTTTGGGGTGCTTTAAATACGCGGTTAGAACAGGCATCGTTACGCATTTTATGCAATGTATTGAATGATGGCGTGTGGTCTGAAAAGGCGAACAGCGATTATCTTTTGCCTAAGCAGGATTTAGGGCGGATCGTGGCCGAACCGGCTTTGGATTTTCTGCACAAGCATGGTGCAAAGATACATCTTGAAACTCGTGTTTCACATTTAAACCATCATATTGATGGCCGAATTGAAATCAATGGCGAAGTATTTGATGCGGTTGTTTTGGCTGTTGCGCCATATCATGTTGACGTGCTTTTGCCTGAAGATACGCCTGACTATATTCAGACGGCCTATCAATCGTTGCACTATCATGCGATTACCACGGTTTATTTGCGTTATGCCCAAGCAGTCAAACTGCCTGCACCTTTAACCGGATTTGCCGATGGTACGGCGCAATGGGTGTTACATCGGGGGGCGTTGGGTTTGCCGGATAATGAAGTCGCGGTTGTCATCAGCGTTTCCGATTGCACTGAGGCTTGGAAGGATAAAGATTTGGCCGAGAAAATTCATGCGGACATCAAGCGAGTTTGTCCGGATTTGGGTAAGCCCAAAGCCGTACGCATTATTACGGAAAAACGCGCGACTACAGCGGCAACGGTTGATTTTGTACAACCTGATTTCTCATGGCTGCACCATCGCCGTATTTATCCGGCCGGCGACTATCTCCATCCTCGCTATCCGGCAACATTGGAAGCTGCAGTTCAATCAGGCTTTGCCGCGGCTGAAAAGCTTATGCTGGATTTACAGGTTGAATAAACTGAGGCCGTCTGAATGTTCAGACGGCCTTTTTGACTTTACAAAACTTACCAAGCCGATACAATATCCGAAACCATAAAGTTCAAGGAAAAGTCATGACGACATTAGCGAACAAAACCATCTTGATTACTGGCGCATCCCAAGGCTTGGGCGAGCAGGTTGCCAAAGCCTATGCGGCTGCCGGAGCGACTGTCATTTTGGTGGCGCGTCATCAAAAGCGTTTGGAAAAAGTATATGATGCCATTGTGGCTGCGGGCAGCCCTGAGCCATTTGCCATCTGCTTTGATTTGATGAGCGCGGAGGAGAAAGAGTTTAAGCAATTCGCAGAAACCATTGATGAAGCTACCGGCGGAAAATTGGATGGCGTGGTGCATTGCGCCAGCTATTTCTATGCCTTGTCGCCATTGGATTTCCAAACCGTATCGGAATGGGTCAACCAATACCGTATCAATACTGTTGCGCCTATGGGCTTGACCCGTGCGCTGTTCCCATTGTTGAAGCAATCCGAAGACGCTTCTGTGATTTTTGTCGGCGAAAGCCACGGCGAAAAACCGCAAGCTTATTGGGGTGGTTTCGGTGCCTCCAAAGCTGCGCTTAATTATTTGTGTAAAGTGGCTGCGGACGAGTGGGAACGTTTTGACAACCTGCGTGCCAATGTTTTGGTGCCGGGAGCCATCAATTCGCCGCAACGTATCAAATCTCATCCGGGCGAATCGAAAAGCGAACGTAAAAACTACGAAGATGTCCTGCCGCAATTTATTTGGTGGGCAAGCCGAGAGAGCAGGGGGCGGACAGGCGAAATCGTCTATCTGTAAATCTACCTGCTCAGAGTGGTTTGAAAACATGAGGCCGTCTGAAATCTGTATTTTCAGACGGCCTTTAACTTATTGAGTTTTATATCTAAATAATGTTGAAGTTTGATGTTTGACGTGTTAGCAGGCAAACATCAGGCTGGCACAAAATTAGATATAATAATCTAAGTTATAGTTGTATTGGATAAATATGACGGAATTTGACTTTATCAGACAATATTTGCAGCGACAAAAATCGGAAGGTCTGATTTTGGGCATAGGGGACGATGCCGCTATTATTCGCCCAAGTAACGGATTTGATTTATGTTTTAGCGCTGATATGTTGGTTAAGGGCAGACATTTTTTTGAAGATGTTTTGCCTGAAGATTTGGCATGGAAAATGCTTGCAGTAAATTTATCCGATATGGCCGCTATGGGTGCCAAGCCACGTTGGGTGTTGCTCAGTGCTGCGCTGCCTGAATTAAATCAAGACTGGCTCAAACGTTTTTGCGATAGCTTTTTTGCTTTGGCCGCGCGTTTTGATACGGTGTTGATTGGTGGAGATACTACCAAAGGCGATTTGGTCTTTAATGTAACGATAGTAGGTGAAGTTCCGACAGGGCTTGCCCTGCGGCGTGATGCGGCCGAAGTTGGCGACGATATTTGGGTATCGGGTCGGTTGGGTTTGGCTGCCGCTGCTTTGAACAAACATCTGGGGCATTATCAATTGCCGTCTGAAATCATGGCGGTTTGCGATGATAAATTGCTCCGTCCGGAGCCGCGTGTTTCATTGGGTCAGGCATTGTTGCCATTTGCCCATGCTGCGCAAGATGTTTCAGACGGCCTGGCTCAAGATGTGGGACATATTTTAAAAGCCTCTGCTGTCGGAGCGGAAATATTTGCCGATTGTGTGCCGTCGTTGCCTGAATTGAAAAACGTTTTGTCGCGCGAGCAATGGTTGTCGGCAGTATTGGCCGGCGGCGATGATTACGAACTGATTTTTACTGCCGCTCCAGAAGACAGGGAACGCGTTTGTCAGGCAGCGAAACAAAGTGGCGTACCGGTCGCCCGAATTGGTAAAATGACTGACTCAGGCCGTCTGAATATTTTGGATGCCGAAGGCGGCGTATTGGAACTGACTTCTTTAGGATTTGATCATTTTGGCTGAACGTAAACCTACTTTTTCTTGGCTGTTGCACAAACCATTGTGTTTTTTAGGATTCGGTTTCGGCAGCGGCTTGTCGCCGGTTGCGCCGGGTACGGCCGGAACGCTGGCAGCATTACCTCTGGCTTTTATATTGTGCCTGTTGGGCATAGACGGCTGGATATTGCTTTTATTGTGTATCGCCTTGTTTTTCTGGGGTATCCGCATTTGCGGTTATACCGAGAGGGAACTGGGCATTCAGGATTACGGCGGTATCGTCTGGGATGAAATTGTCGCGATGCTGCTGGTGCTGTCGCTGATTCCGTTTAAATGGAGCTGGTGGCTGGCGGCTTTTGTTATTTTCCGCTTGTTTGATGCGTTGAAACCATGGCCGATCAAATGGTTTGACCGGCGGATTCATGGAGGTTTAGGCATTATGCTTGATGATTTGATTGCGGCTGCGATGACCTTGATGGTCTTGGGCCTGTTTTATTGGATCGCGTGATGCGTTTTAAGTGTTTCGACCCTTTGCAAAAATAGGGCGGACACGCCGGAATTATCCGGATTGAAATAAAATAAATACCATACGGGGTAAACAATTATGAATGAAATCGAGATTAACGTGGAGCCGCGTTATATGGCCGGTCAGAGCGACGTCTATCGCGACCGCTATGCCTTCAATTATCTGATTACCATCTGCAACCGCAGTGATGAAATCATTACTTTGCGTCAGCGTTTTTGGGAAATCACCGACGGACACGGTGAGACAGAGCAGGTCGGTCATGCCGGCTTGATTGAAGAGCAACCTGTTTTGTACCCGGGCGAAGCCTATGAGTACAACAGCGGTTCGCAAATCAGCACGCCTTGGGGCAGCATCGAAGGCGCGTATGAGTTTGAAGACAGCATCGGCAAACGTTTCGTTATCGGGGTGCCGAAGCTTGAATTCAAAGCAGGCTTTACTTTGCAATAGGCCGTCTGAAAAATGAAAAACCGGAACATGCGAAATGTTCCGGTTTTATTTTTTCAGACGGCCTTATCAGTCTTTGCAAGGTTGTACCAATACCCACGGCGCCACGACAACCGCCCACATTTCCTGCTTATCCGCTAAAAATGTGCGTGCCATATCATCGCTGACGGCACCGAATTTGCCTCGTTCCATCCATTGTTTCAATGGTGCGGCTTCATCTTCGGCAACATGACGGGCGACGGCAATCAAATCCAAATCGGGCGCAACATAGACGGCGGTACCGCGTGCGAAGTGGGGTTGCAGCTCTTCCCATGAAATGCGGGCGGTTTCGGTATTGAGTTTTTCGTTTAAGAGTGGAATAGACATAGGACAATCATCAAATAAAAAACGGATTGTAACCGATATTCGGCCATTTGCCCGATGCCGTCTGAAAACGAAAGAAATTTACAGGGTTAACGTTATACAGTATCATTTTAATGTTTTAATTTTCTTTCAGACGGCCTGTTGTCCGTATTCGGGCAAGGGCGGTTTTAGGCTTATGAATTCTGTATTGTTGACCGGATTGCTGCAAAGGCTGCTGATTGCGTTTGCCGCATTGGCGGCGTTGTGGGCTGTATATTTTTGGGCGGTGTCGCCATGAGTATCGTGGTGGAAAATTTGACGGTCAGCTATCAGCGAAGGCCGGTGGTGCACCATGTCGATATGGTGTTTGAAGATGGCAAGATGTGGACGATTTTCGGGCCGAACGGCGCGGGCAAATCGACCTTGCTCAAAGCCATTATGGGCTTGCAGAAGACGGACACGGGCAGCGTGCGCTATGAAAATATGGCGCGCAAGGACATTGCCTATCTGCCGCAGCAGTCGGATATTGACCGCAGCCAGCCGATGACGGTGTTTGAACTGGCGGCGATGGGGCTGTGGTATGAAATCGGCTTTTTCGGGCGTGTGAACGCGACGCAGAAAAAGCGCGTAATGGCGGCTTTGGAACGCGTGGAAATGCAGGATTTTGCCACGCGCCAAATCGCGCATTTGTCCAATGGCCAGTTCCAACGCGTATTGTTTGCGCGGATGCTGGTGCAGGATGCCAAATTTTTGTTGCTGGACGAACCGTTTAACGCGGTGGATGCGCGGACGACTTATGCGCTGTTGGAAGTTTTGCGCCAGTGCCATCAGGACGGTCAGGCGGTGATTGCCGTGTTGCATGATTACGAGCAGGTGAGGGCATATTTTGCCAACACGCTGCTTTTGGCGCGTGAAAAAGTGACTGCCGGTGCGACGGAAAATGTGTTGACCGATGAATTTTTGGCACAGGCAAACCGAATGATGCAGAAACAGGAAGCGGCCGATTGGTGCGCGGTTTAATGGACAAGGCCGTCTGAAAGTAAGTATTTTTCAGACGGTCTCAGGCTTTCAGAGATTAATAAAAAAGCGATAAAACATGAATTTATATGATTTGGTCGTCGCGCCGTTTACTGAATTTGACTTTATGCGCTATGCCCTGGCGTCGATTTTCTGCCTGGCATTGAGCGCGGCGCCTGTCGGTGTGTTTTTGGTGATGCGCCGCATGAGTTTGGTGGGCGACGCTTTGAGCCATGCGGTTTTGCCCGGTGCGGCCATTGGCTATATGTTTGCCGGTTTGAGTTTGCCTGCGATGAGTGTCGGCGGTTTTGCGGCCGGTTTGCTGATGGCTTTGTTAGCAGGTTTGGTCAGCCGGTTTACTTCATTGAAAGAAGACGCGAACTTTGCCGCATTTTATTTGAGCAGCCTTGCCATCGGCGTGGTTTTGGTCAGCAAAAACGGCAGCAGCGTCGATTTGCTGCATTTGCTGTTTGGCTCGGTGTTGGCGGTGGATATTCCAGCCTTGCAGCTGATTGCCGTTTCCGCGAGTGTCACTATTTTGCTGATGGCTGTGATGTTCCGTCCGCTGGTGTTGGAAAGCATAGACCCTTTGTTTCTCAAGGCTGTCGGCGGTAAGGGCGGCTTTTGGCATGTGCTGTTTTTGGTGTTGGTCGTGATGAATTTGGTTGCCGGTTTTCAGGCATTGGGTACGCTGATGTCGGTCGGGTTGATGATGTTGCCGGCAATTACCGCCAGACTGTGGGCGAAAAGCATGGGTTGGCTGATGATTTTGTCTGTCGCATTGGCTTTGCTTTGCGGCTTGGCAGGACTGTTGTTTTCCTACCATATCGAAATCCCGTCCGGCCCGGCGATTATTTTATGCTGCGGCACGCTTTACCTGATTTCCGTCGTGTTCGGTTGGGAGGGCGGCATTTTGGCAAAATGGCTGCGCCGCAAGAAACACCGCACGGCATGATTTTTCAGACGGCCGCTTGAATAATCAGGCGGTCTGTTTTATGATGATGTTAATGTTACGTTATATCACTGGAGAGAATATGAAACATTGGAAACTCGGCATCGTTGCCGCATTATTGACCGGTGCAGCTTATGCCGCTCCGCTGCCTGTTGTCACCAGCTTCAGCATTTTGGGCGACGTGGCCAAACAGATTGGTGGCGACCGTGTGGCCGTTCAAAGCTTGGTGGGCCCCAACCAAGACAGCCATGCCTACCACATGACCAGTGGCGACATCAAAAAAATCCGCAGTGCTAAATTGGTATTGCTCAACGGCTTGGGCTTGGAAGCCGCCGATGTACAGCGCGCAGTCAAACAGAGTAAAGTTCCTTTCGCCGAAGCGACCAAAGGCATTCAGGCTTTGAAAGCAGAAGAGGGCGGCCATCATCATGACCACGATCACGAAGGCCATCATCACGATCACGGCGAGTTTGACCCGCACGTTTGGACCGACCCCGTCCTGATGGGTACTTATGCGCAAAACGTTGCCAATGCGCTGATTCAAGCCGACCCTGAGGGCAAAACCTACTATCAGCAACGTTTGGGCAACTATCAAATGCAGCTAAAAAAACTGCACAGCGATGCGCAGGCTGCCTTTAATGCCGTACCTGCCGCCAAGCGAAAAGTCTTGACCGGACACGACGCGTTCTCTTACATGGGCAAACGCTACAATATTGAATTTATCGCCCCTCAAGGCGTGAGCAGCGAAGCCGAGCCGTCTGCCAAACAAGTGGCTTCCATTATCCGCCAAATCAAACGCGAGGGCATTAAAGCCGTCTTTACTGAAAACATCAAAGACACGCGCATGATTGACCGTATTGCCAAAGAAACCGGCGTTAATGTCAGCGGACGTTTGTATTCCGATGCATTGGGTGGTGCACCGGCCAATAGCTACATCGGTATGTATCGCTACAATGTCAAAGTTATGACCGATGCCATGAAAAAATAAAGCGGCTTAAGGATAAAGGCCGTCTGAAACCTTAAAAACAAGGTTTCAGACGGCCTTTCATATGCTTATTTTTAAAATAAACCGTCAAATTTAGAATATAAAAATAAAATTTGTGCTATTAGAGGTTTAATTATCAAAAATTCATGCTAATTTGCTTGGTAAGCACGCACCATCCGTGCGAATTGCTTATCGGCTGTCTGCCGGCCACTCACGGCTTGACTTCACCCTGTTACAATTCGGCATCTTCACGTTTCTTAATATTACATCATGAGCAACCATTCATCTTGGTCATCCAAAATCGGCTTTGTGCTTGCTGCGGCAGGCTCGGCCATCGGTTTGGGTGCAATTTGGAAATTCCCTTATACAGCCGGTACCAACGGCGGAGCCGTATTCTTTCTTTTGTTTTTGATTTTTACTATTTTGGTGGCTTTGCCGGTTCAACTGGCCGAGTTTTACATCGGCCGTACAGGCGGTAAAAACGCTATTGATTCCTTTAAAGTATTGCGCCCAGGTTCGCAGTGGCCGTGGGTTGGCCGCATGGGTGTGGCCGCGTGTTTTATTTTGCTGTCGTTTTACAGCGTAGTTGGCGGCTGGGTATTGAACTACGTCGTACATAGCTTTACCGGCGAAATTCATGCCGGTGCGGATTTTGAAGCCTTGTTCGGCAAAACGATTTCTTCACCGTTTGGTTCGCTGTTTTACCAAGGTTTGTTCATGCTGATTACCATTTGGGTGGTCAAAGGCGGCGTTTCAGACGGCATTGAAAAGGCAAACCGCGTGTTGATGCCGGGTTTGTTTATCCTCTTTATCGCGCTGGCTATCCGTTCGCTGACCTTGCCCGGCGCAATGGAGGGCGTGGCATTCTTGTTGAAACCGGATTGGTCGTATTTGAAACCGGGCACAATGCTGACTGCTTTGGGTCAGGCGTTTTTTGCGTTGAGTATCGGCGTGTCCGCGATGATTACCTATGCCTCGTATTTGGGTAAGGATCAGGATATGTTCCGCTCCGGCCATATGATTATGTGGATGAACCTGTTTGTATCATTGCTGGCCGGTTTGGTGATTTTCCCTGCGGTATTTGCCTTCGGTTTTGAACCCGGTCAAGGCCCAGGTTTGATTTTTGTCGTGTTGCCTGCGGTATTCATGAAAATGCCGATGGGGACTTATTTATTCGCCGTATTCATGCTGTTGGTTGTCTTTGCCACGCTGACTTCCGCGTTTTCCATGCTGGAAACCGTTATCGCGGCAACCATCCGCCAAGATGAGAAAAAGCGCAGCAGTCACGCTTGGGTAACCGGTATTGCGATTTTCATAGTCGGTATTCCTTCGGCGCTGTCATTTGGCGTTTGGGGCGAATTTAAGATTTTCGGAAAAACAATTTTTGATTTGTGGGACTTCATTATTTCTGCCGTCATCATGCCGATTGGCGCATTGAGCGTTGCCGTGTTTACGTCATGGGTTCAGGACAAACAGTCCGTTCTGCGCGATGCAGGCATGGGCAGTACCATTCCGAAACAGTTGCTTCACTTGTGGTTGGGTGTGCTTCGCTATCTTGCGCCGATTGCGATTATTGTGGTGTTCATCAACTCTTTGGGTTTGATTTAATCCGATAGAGAGCAAACAGTCCGGCGTTGCATTGCTTCGCCGGACTGTTTGTTTAAAAACATCATTAAAAATATTAAGGCCGTCTGAAAAATTTTCAGACGGCCTTTTTATAGATGCGCGAGGCTGATTAGAACTTCGCTTGCAGTCTCAGCCATGCAGTACGGCCGGGTTCGTTCACGCGCATGGTTTGAGTACCGGCAGACGGGTCGCCGCCGCGGCTGACGAATTCAGCATAGGTTTTGTTGAACACATTGTCCACGCCGCCTTGCAATGTGGCGTATTTGCTGAATTTCCAACCGGCGTTGAGCGAGAGTACGCCAAAGCCTGAAGAAGCGCCGATGTCTTGGCCGACGATATTGCCTTGGCCTTTGCTGTAACGGTTTTGTTTGGCTACGACGCGCCATAATGCGCCCGCGCTGAATTTGCCGTTGTCAAAGGCGAGGGTGTTGTTCCACTCGAGCGGCGGCGTTTGTGCCAAAGGTTTACCGTCGGTACGGTTTTTGCCGTGGGTGTAGGCGAGGCTGGTGCCAACTTCCCAGTTAGGCGCAAATGTCCATTTGACTTCGGCTTCGCCGCCAAAGCGAGAAGCGTTTATGTTGCGTACGTTGAAATTCATCATGCCTTGGCGCTCCATCATGATGAAGTCTTTGATGTTGCTGCCGAATACGGATACAGACGCGTGGAGGTTAGGATGTTTCCAGATTACACCAGCATCGATTTGGCGGTTTTGCTCTGCTCGGATAGCTTTGTTTTCAGAGCGCAGGCGTTCCCAGTAGTCAGGCGCACGTTCGGCAATACCGAAGCCGGCATAGTATTTCAGGCCGTTGTCCGTATTTCTTTCCCAACGCAGGAAGCCTGAGTTCAAATTGAATTTTTGATGTTTCAAAACGGGGTCGGTCACGCGCGCGGTATCGTAATGCGCTTTGACTTGGTCATGGCGCAAACCTGCTACCCAGCGTTGATTATCGGTTTGCTGCCAAGAGGCTTCGGTGAAAACACCCCATTGTTTGAAACTTTGGTTGGGCATGTAAGGCTTGTGGCTATAGCCGTCGCCACCACGCTCATGACGCGCGACGTGGACATCGTCCAAATAATCCAAACCGGTTTGCAGGTTGAGCTTGTCCCAGTCGAAAGTAGCTTTCAGACGGCCTGTATCGGTATTGCGTTTAGGGTTGTTGGCATTTTTAATCTGCTTGCCGGCAGGATTGTAGATGGTACGCAGGCTGTATGTGTCCATCACGTGGTCGATTTCGCTTTTACCGTAGCGCAGTTCCAACTCGCTGAACCATGGGGTAAGGTTGCGTTGGGTGAAGCGGATGTTCCATGCATCACGGTCGAATTTGCTGCCGTCCATCATGCGGTCGGCGTAGGCAACCTTGGCTCTGCTGCGTTCGTATGTGCCGGCAATGGTGGTATTTTCTGTCGGGGTAACACCCAGTTGCAACATTTGGCTATCGCGTTTGAAGTTGGAGTGAATGCGGTTGCCGTCGCCGTCTTTGTAGTCGTCAGCTTCGTTATGGGAGATATTGGTACGGACGTAGCCGTATTTGCCGCCGAACTCGGCTTCCAGCGAGCCGTCAAGACGGTCGTTACTGCCTGCTGTCAGGGTGGCATTGATGTTGTAAGGTTTTTCAGTGAAATCAGGGTCTTTACGGATAAATTGCACCGAGCCGCTGACCAAGCCCATGCCTTGGGTAACGGTTTGCGGGCCTTTGGTGACCACGACTTTGTCAAATGAATTTGGGTGAATATAGGCAGTCGGCGGGTCCATGCGCATACCGCAACCGCCATAAATAAACTGGTCGTCGGCATTGACGGAGAGGCGCGAGCCGCCCAAACCGCGAAATAACGGATCGCCCGAGCTGCCGCCTTTGCGGATGATGCTCATGTTGGGCACGGATTGTAAAAGGTCTGCCCCGTCTCCGGCAGGGAGGGGTTGCAAAGCAGCTTTGGGGTTGAAAGTAACGCGATTGGCTTTTTGTTGTTGTGTGCCGGTGACGGTGACAGGGGAAAGGGTAACCGTTTCTTCAGGTGTAGGATCGGTATCTGCCCATGCTTGGGATACAGCTAAGGCAATGGGTAAGATAAGTAATGGTGGGTATTTCATATCGTTTCTCTCTATTATTAGGAATTATGTTAACTAATACATAAGTATTATACATAAAGTCTAGTTAAATAGAAGCGGTGGGATTTTAATCTAAATCAATATTTTCAGATTTTGGGCGCATAGGTTGTTTATTAAGATTGGTCATACCAAAATATTGATTTGAAGGCATTGGTGAGGTTACTTGATAAAAATGAATATGTTTGAATTAAACTGCTTACAATGGGGAGAATGGCATTTCTTGACGAAAAAATAGGGGATTGATTAGAATGGGCGGCTAATTGGTCAATCCAATTTATGGCCGTCTGAATACAACTGTCCTTCAACCATCAGGAATACAACATGACGAAATTGGTTCGTCCGCAAAAAATCAGCGATCAGGTTTTAGCCATTTTGGAAGAACGTATCGCGACCGGCATTTATGAAGAAGGCAGTAAATTGCCTCCCGAACGCACGCTCGCGGAAGAATTCGGCGTGTCGCGTCCGTCAGTCAGGGTGGCATTGAATATCTTGATTGCCAAGCAGGTTTTGGAAGCGCGGCAGGGCGATGGCTATTATGTTTCAGTCAAGCCGCAACAGGATTTTTTGCAAAGCTGGCAGGAGTTGCTCGGCAAACATACCAATTGGGAAACAGACGTATTCGATTTCAGTTGCCACGTTGAAGGCTGTATGGCGGCGCTGGCTGCCGAAAGACGGACTGATGCCGATTTGAAACGCATTGACTTCTGGCGGCAGAAGTTCGAGACGGCCTGTGAAAGCGGAAATTTGGAGCATCAAGCCGAAGCAGACGTCAGCTTTCATCAAACCATTGCTGATGCCGCACACAATATCCTATTCAGCCACCTTTCCAGCAGCCTGCTCAAAATGCTTTATCAGCAAACACGCAGCGGCATTATCTATATCCATCAAACCGAAGACCCGCGACCGACACTGATTGCCCAGCACCACGCTATTTTTGAAGCCATTGCCCAGGCCAAACCGGCCGAGGCGGCGGAAGCGGCCAAACTGCATTTGAATTATGTCGCCCGCCGCATTTTGCAGGACAGGGAATATCAAAGCCGCAGCGAGCATGCGGATGTATTGGCACAAAACGATTTGAAACGGGTAGATTGGTAGCGTTTAAAAATAATCAGGCCGTCTGAATTTTTCAGACGGCCTGATTTTGCAAATAAGACCTTTTAGTGACACAATCTTCCTCATTCTGTCTAAAAACAAAGGAAGCACCATGTACCGTCATGTCGAGTATTATCCGGGCGACCCGATTTTGAGTTTGGTTGAAACCTTCAAGCGCGACGAGCGTCCTGAAAAAGTCAATTTGAGCATAGGCATTTATTTTGATGACGAAGGCAAAATGCCGGTTTTGGAATCTGTCCGCCGGGCAGAAGCAGAGCATGCGGCTGTACCGCGCCCATCTCCTTATCTGCCGATGGAAGGTTTGGACACTTATCGGAGTGCCGTTCAGCGTTTGTTGTTTGGCAAGGATAATCCGGCATTGGCAGAAGGGTGCGTTGCGACCGTACAGACTTTAGGCGGCTCGGGGGCGTTGAAAGTCGGTGCCGACTTTTTGCATCGTTGGTTCCCTGATGCAAAAGCCTATGTCAGCGATCCGACTTGGGACAACCATAAAGGCATTTTTGAAGGCGCAGGTTTTGAAGTGGGGACGTATCCTTATTACAACCCTGAAACCGTCGGCGTGAAATTTGAAGAAATGACCGCGTTTTTCAAAACATTGCCGGAAAACAGCGTCTTGATTTTGCATCCATGCTGTCAAAACCCGACCGGCGTAGATATGTCGAAAGCGCAATGGGATGAAGTGTTGGATATTATCAAAACGCACAAGCTGATTCCGTTTATGGATATTGCCTATCAAGGTTTCGGCGAGGATTTGGACAGCGATGCCTATGCGATTCGTAAAGCCGTCGAAATGGGATTGCCTTTGTTTGTCAGCAACTCTTTCTCGAAAAACCTGTCGCTGTACGGCGAGCGTGTCGGCGGTTTGAGCGTAGTGTGTCCTAATAAGGAAGAAGCAGAGCTGGTGTTCGGACAGTTGAAATTTACCGTCCGCCGTATTTATTCCAGCCCTGCCGCGCATGGTGCATATATTGCGTCTGATGTGATGAACCGCGATGATTTGCGCGTTTTGTGGGAAAACGAGGTTTATGCCATGCGCGACCGCATCCGTGCCATGCGTCAGAAACTTTATGATGTTTTGACGGCCAAAATTCCCAATCGCGATTTCAGCTATTTCATCAAACAGCGCGGTATGTTCAGCTATACAGGCCTAACCGTAGAGCAGGTACACCGCCTGCGTGACGAGTTTGCCGTTTACCTGCTGGATTCAGGCAGGATGTGTGTGGCAGGATTGAATGCATCGAATATCGATTATGTGGCCGAAGCATTTGCCAAAGTGTTGCAATAGCCGTTCAATCTGAAATTGAATGTAGTTTTATTTGAAGTAAATCAAAAGGCCGTCTGAAAAATTTTCATCTTTCAGACGGCCTCTTTATAATTGGCGCACCCAACAGGGATCGAACCTGTGACCTCCAGCTTCGGAAACTGACACTCTTCCAACTGAGCTATGGGTGCGGAAGCCGTAAGGTTAACGCATATTGGCTTTATTGGCAAAGTTTATCTTGAAAGTGTCTGAAAGTGGCATTGGCGGTCACTTTTTTGTATGGCTGGAATAATCAATTAACTACAAAGGCTTAGCAGAATTTAGATGGCCTTTTGAGGATTTTTGCGTATCTTTTTCTCAAGATGGATTGGAAAGCCTTTGCGAATTCAGTATAATCCAGCAAAATATTGTTAACTGCGTTTAACACATAAACTATAACTTACAGCACAACCTAACCTAACGGCGAGGCCTACCAAATGAAACAACTCCGCGACCACAAAGCCCAAGGCTCTGCATTGTTCACCCTTGTGAGCGGTATCGTTATTGTCATTGCAGTGATTTACTTCCTGATCAAACTGGCGGGAAGCGGTTCATTCGGCGATGTTGCCGAAACAACCGAAGCTGCGACTCAAACCCGTATCCAGCCAGTCGGCCAACTGAAATTGGGCGACGGTATTCCAGTCGGCGAGCGTCAAGGCGATCAGATTTTCAACAAAATCTGTATTCAATGTCACGCGGCAGACAGCATCGTTCCCAAAGCGCCTAAATTTGAAAACAAAGGCGATTGGGCGCCTCGCATTGCACAAGGTTTCGATACCTTGTTCCAACACGCTCTGAACGGTTTCAATGCAATGCCTGCCAAGGGCGGTGCAGCTGATTTGACCGACCAAGAATTGAAACGCGTCATTACTTACATGGCCAACAAAGCCGGCGGTACTTTCCCTGATCCTGATGCCGCAGCTCCTGCCGATGCAGCCGCTTCCGGTGAAGCCGCTTCAGCTCCGGCGGCTGAAGGTGCAGCTCCTGCAGAAGCCCCTAAAGCAGATGCGGCCAAAGCAGATGACAAAGGTGCGGCAGCTCCAGCAGCCGGTGGCGCAGACGGCAAAAAAGTTTACGAAGCCAACTGCCAAGCATGTCACGGCGGCGCAGTTCCAGGTGTTCCTCATGTAGGTAAAAAAGAAGACTGGGCTCCTCGTATCAAACAAGGTAAAGACACCCTGCACAAACACGCACTCGAAGGCTTTAACGCAATGCCTGCCAAAGGCGGTAACGGTAGCCTGAGCGATGATGAAGTGAAAGCTGCAGTTGATTACATGGCTAATCAGTCTGGTGCTAAATTCTAAGATTTGATTTTGAATTTCGAATAGAAGGCGCATTCTGCAAAAGGATGCGCTTTTTTCGTGCAGGAAATCCGGATCTTGCTATAATACTGAAGTAGTAAATTATTCTCATGATCAAGGGTCGTTTGAAAGATTCAGACGGCCTTCGAATACAATCAAGATTCTTTTAAAGAAGTTCAACAATATTCACATACGACAAAACAATCACGGAGTTATCTCATGGCAAAAAAATATTTTGGTACTGACGGTGTGCGCGGCGAAGTCGGTCAGTTTCCTATCAATCCTGATTTTGTCCTGAAATTAGGCTATGCGGCAGGTCAGGTTTTGGTGCAGCACGAAGGCGAAATCAAACCGACTGTCTTAATCGGTAAAGACACGCGTATTTCAGGCTATATGCTGGAAGCTGCGCTGATTGCCGGCTTTACTGCTGCCGGTGTCAACGTTATTCAAACTGGCCCTCTGCCAACCCCGGGCGTAGCGTATCTGACCCGTGCTTTGCGTTTGTCTGCCGGTGTGATGATTTCTGCTTCCCATAACGTTTATTCCGATAACGGCATTAAATTCTTTGCTGAAGGCGGTGTGAAGCTGAGTGATGAAATCGAGTTGGAAATCGAAGCCAAAATCGATGAGGAAATGAAAACCCAGCCGTCCAGCCGTCTTGGCCGCGCGCGCCGGATTAATGGTGCGGATGACCGCTATATCGAGTTCTGTAAATCCACTTTCCCAAGTCATTTGGATTTGCGCGGTCTGAAATTGGTGGTCGATACTGCCAATGGTGCAGGCTATGCAGTTGCGCCTAAAGTATTCCACGAATTGGGTGCGCAAGTGGTCAGTATCGGTGATGAGCCAAACGGCTACAACATCAATGAGAAATGTGGGGCAACCCATCCGAAAGCTCTGCAAGCGGCTGTGTTGCAAAATGAAGCCGATTACGGCATTGCCTTGGATGGCGATGGCGACCGTTTAATGATGGTTGACCGCAATGGCAAAGTGTATGACGGCGACAGTCTGATTTATGTGATTGCCAAAGCACGCGCACACGAAGGCGTGGAAATCGGCGGCGTGGTGGGTACGGTAATGACCAATATGGCGATGGAAGTTGCTTTGAAAGAGCAGGGCGTTGATTTCTGCCGCGCTAAAGTGGGCGACCGCTATGTGTTGGAACAGCTCCACCAACGCGGTTGGTTGATTGGCGGCGAAGCCAGCGGTCATATTTTGTGTATGGACAAACACAATACCGGTGATGGCATCATTTCCGCGCTGCAAGTTTTGGCCGCACTGCAAACCTTGAATCAAGACCTTGCCACCGTTTGCGCCGATTGGCAGCCGTATCCGCAAACCATGATCAACGTTCGCATCAAAAAAGGCCAAAACTGGCAGGATGCTTCCAAAGAGGCTTTGGCTGAAGTGGAAAAAGAACTCGAAGGCAAAGGCCGCGTAGTCTTGCGTGCATCCGGTACCGAACCTGTCGTACGCGTGATGGTGGAAGCCAAGCAGGCAGACTGGGCGAAAAAAGGCGCAGAAAAAATTGCCGCTGCCATTCAAGGTCAAAAGTAACAGTGTGTTTGATTTTGAATTGAACTAAATAAAAGGCCGTCTGTTGTTCAGACGGCCTTTGTGTTTTATTAGAAGCTTAGTTGCTCAAGACATCAACACCTTTAGGAGGGGTAAATTTGAACATACCGCTGGAAAGGTTAGGCTTGGTGTTCAAACCGCTGAAGCTAATGCTGGTTTGGTTGCCGAAGCTGTCTTTCAGCTGCATGGCGGCGAGGTTGTCGCCTTTGAAGCCGATGCGTATGTATTGGTAGCCGGCGTTGTTTTTCTTAGGCGTAGCCAAAACGTAGTCGATACCGTTGGCAGAACCGTCTTCTTTCAGCGTGTAGCTGCTGTCCAATGCCGTTTTGTTGGAGAGGATGGCGGCAGGGCTGTCGCCGATGGTTTGGTCTTGTGAGGATTTGGTTACTTGCGCCAAATCTACGTCATAGAGCCAAATGGTTTTGCCGTCGCCGACGATGGTTTGTTTGTAGGGTTTGGTGTATTCCCATTTGAACAAACCCGGGCGCAGGATTTTGAATGTACCGTATGTGGTTTGGGTTTTCTTTTTACTGTGAACGGTTTGGCTGAAGTTGCCGCTGATACCGTCGGCGTCATTATTAAATTTTTTCAGGGCGTCCACTGCGCCGGCTTGTACAAAGCCGATGGCTGAAGAAAGCAGCGCGGCAGCGGTCAGGGTGAACAGTCGGGTAGTTTTCATGTTTTGGTTCCTTGTTCGGAGAGATGGGTTCAGTATAGACGTTATGGTGTAACAGGCAAGGGGCTGAATGGAGGGTTTAATTTGTGTAAATATGGAAAAACTAAGCAAGTATCTGAAATAATTTTATTTCTTTAGACGGCCTGCATTTGGTTTTGACGTTTTTTTAATGAAGCACACAATGGTTTGGTGTGGTATTTAATGTCATTTTACGGAAAGCTTGAAATTATAGTCTTTCTGTTTGCTTTTTAAAACGGTTATAATATTTATCTTTTTAAAACAATGGTTTTGTATGTATCTGAATCCTTATCCTTTATTGGAACAGGCTTTGCTGTCGGACAGTCCGGATGAAAAGGGAAGGTTGACGCAGGCCTTGTTTGCGCAGTTGGGCGAGGCGGAAGGTTTGACGGTTGAAGAGTCGAAACCTGTGGATTGTCGTTTTGCAGGCCATCCGCCCCGTCCGCGTTTGGTTGCGCCTTCGGAAGTTACGCCACGCAAGATGAATACGGTCGAAGGCTATGCGGCGATGTTGCATGCGATTGCGCATATTGAATTTAACGCGATTAATCTGGCTTTGGATGCGGCGTATCGTTTCCGCAATATGCCGTTTCAGTTTGTGCGCGATTGGGTAAGGGTGGCAAAAGAAGAAGTGTTTCACTTCGGCTTGATGCGTGGCCGTCTGAACAGCTTGAGCTACGATTACGGCGATTTTGAAGCGCACGGGCATTTGTGGGATATGGCATATAAAACTGCTTACGATCCTTTATTGCGCATGGCTTTGGTGCCGCGGGTGTTGGAAGCGCGCGGTTTGGATGTTACGCCGGGTATTCGTGCAAAAGTGGCACAGCGTGGCGATGTAGAAACCTGCGATGTGCTGGATATTATTTATCGAGATGAAGTAGGGCATGTCGCCATCGGCAATCATTGGTATCAGCATCTTTGCCGTGAGCGCGATTTGGAACCGGTCGCCCTGTTCCGCAGTCTGATTGCGCGTTACGATATGTTTATATTCCGCGGCTACGTTAATATCGAAGCACGGGAACGTGCAGGATTCAGCCGTTTCGAGCTGGATATGTTGGAAGATTTTGAGAAAAGTTTGAAACAGGATAAAAAAGCCGTCTGAAACGGTAAAATCATCATGGCACATCATCACGATCATTCGCACGCGCACACGCATACTGCCAATAAGCAGGTGTTGCGCATTTCCTTTTTCGTCATTGCCGGATTTATGCTGATTGAAGCGGTCGGCGGTTGGCTGACCAACTCTTTGGCCCTGCTTTCCGATGCAGGGCATATGTTCAGCGATGCGTTTTCGCTGGGCATGGCATTGTGGGCATTCAAACTTGGCGAGAAACAGACCACGCTGCAGAAGACATTCGGTTACAAGCGTTTTGAAATTTTGACGGCGATGTTTAACGGATTGTCGCTGGTGTTGATTGCGGCGATGATTTTTTATGAAGCAGTCAAACGATTGTTTTATTCGCCGGAAATTTTGACGGGCGGCATGTTGGTGGTCAGCATCATCGGATTGCTGGTCAACATCGGCGTTGCCGTTTATATGTTGAAAAATAGCGATACTGAAGAAAACGTCAATATGCGCGGTGCGTATCTGCATGTAATCAGCGATTTGTTCGGCTCGATAGGGGCGATTGTCGCAGCAGTGCTGATAATGGCGTATGGCTGGCAATGGGCGGATACGGTTGCCAGCGTATTGGTGGCGGCTTTGGTAGGGCGCAGCGGCTGGAAGCTGTTTAAACAGACTTTGCACATTTTGATGGAAGGTGCGCCGGAAAACATCCATACCGATGAGTTGCTCAGCGTTATCCGTAATACGGAAGGCGTAAAATCCGTTCACGACTTGCATGTTTGGACGATTACCAGCAATATCCACGTTTTATCCTGTCATATTGTTGTAGATGGCAACATGACGGTTGCAGAGTCCGAGCAAATCGCCTACCGCATCGAACATGAATTGGCGCATCACAACATCGGGCATTGTACGATTCAGATTGAAAGCGAACAGCATCCGCATAAAGATGAAGTTTTGTGTTCGCAGGAAATGCACGAACACCATTACCATTAATCATATTCAGGCCGTCTGAAACTTGTTGGATTGTTCAGACGGCCTTCTAAAATCATCAAAGGAACACTTATGACCCAAGCCGTATTATTCGACCTTGACGGTACGCTTGCCGATACCGCACTTGATTTGGGTGGTGCACTCAACACGTTATTGCGCCGACACGGTTTGCCTGAAAAAAGTATGGATGAAATCTGTCCGCAGGCCAGCCACGGTGCGAACGGTTTGCTTAAACTTGGTGCAGGTATTACGCCCGAACATCCGGACTATATGCAATGGCGTAAAGAGTTTTTGGACGAATACAGCCGCTGCTATGCCGACCAAACCATCTTGTTCGACGGCGTAAACGAAATGTTGGAAGCCTTAGTTCAACGCGGTATCCAATGGGGCATTATTACCAACAAGCCCATGCGCTTTACCGATGTCCTCGTGCCTAAGCTCGGGTTTACCGTGCCTCCCGCCGTCATTGTCAGCGGCGATACTTGCGATGAACCCAAGCCCAGCGTGAAGCCTATGTTTTATGCGTGCAAACAGATTGGCGTTGAGGCGCAGCGATGTTTTTATGTCGGCGATGCCGAGCGCGATATGCAGGCAGGCAAAAATGCAGGCATGACGACCGTGCTTGTTGATTGGGGCTATATTTCTGCCGAAGACCAAACCGAAAACTGGCTTGCCGATTTCCGTATTGCCACGCCTTTGGATTTGTTGGCAATCTTGCGTTAAAACCCTGTGATAATCCGTTTTCAGACGGCCTGAAACGGCGTAAAATCGTACTAAGTTTGTATTTTTTCAACCGTTTTACTACTTGTAAAGAGAAAAATTATGTTCTTCAAGCATATCGAAGCTGCTCCTGCTGATCCTATTTTAGGTTTGGGCGAGGCGTTTAAAGCCGAAACCCGTCCTGAGAAAGTCAATCTCGGTATCGGCGTGTACAAAGACGCATCCGGCGCGACGCCTATTGTCAAAGCCGTCAAAGAGGCTGAAAAACGCCTGTTGGAAAGCGAAACAACTAAAAACTACCTGACCATCGACGGCGTTGCCGACTACAACGAGCAAACCCAAATTCTGCTGTTTGGCAAAGACCACGAAATCATTGCCAGCCGTCGCGCAAAAACAGCGCAAAGCCTTGGTGGTACAGGCGCATTGCGTATTGCGGCCGAGTTTGCCAAACGTCAGTTGAACGCGCAAACCATCTGGATTTCCAATCCGACTTGGCCTAACCACAACGCTATCGCCAAAGCAGTCGGTATCCAAGATAAACCTTATCGCTACTATGATGCCGCCAAACACGGTTTGGATTGGGACGGCATGATTGAAGACTTGAGCCAAGCGCAAAAAGGCGACATCGTCCTGCTGCACGGCTGCTGCCACAATCCTACCGGCATCGACCCTACACCCGAACAATGGGAAACTTTGGCAAAACTTTCTGCCGAAAAAGGCTGGTTGCCACTGTTTGACTTTGCCTACCAAGGTTTCGGCAATGGTTTGGAAGAAGATGCCTACGGCTTGCGCGTGTTCTTGAAACACAATACAGAATTGCTGATTGCCAGCTCTTATTCCAAAAACTTCGGTATGTACAACGAGCGCGTCGGCGCGTTTACTTTGGTGGCCGAAGATGAAGAAACAGCAACTCGCGCCCACAGCCAAGTCAAAACCATCATCCGTACCTTGTATTCCAACCCAGCTTCACACGGCGCGAACACCATTGCACTGGTGTTGAAAAATGATGATTTGAAAGCACAATGGATTGCCGAACTCGATGAAATGCGCGGTCGCATCAAAGCTATGCGCCAAAAATTTGTCGATTTGCTCAAAGCAAAAGGTGCAACCCAAGACTTTGATTTCATTATTGAACAAAACGGTATGTTCTCCTTTAGTGGTCTGACTCCCGAACAAGTCGACCGTTTGAAAAACGAGTTTGCCATTTATGCCGTCCGCTCCGGCCGCATCAACGTTGCCGGCATTACTGATGACAATATCGATTATTTGTGCGAGAGCATTGTAAAAGTGTTGTAATTGTCGAATTAAAGGCAAAGGCCGTCTGAATCGTTCAGACGGCCTTTATTTTTGACTTGTCAGCTTATCTGGCAACTGCGTTCATTCCCCAATAAATCATCGCATAGCGCAGCAGTTTGCCTGCAATCAGAATAATGGCGCAATGCAGGGCATTGAGCCTGAGCCAGCCTGCGGCAAGGGGGAAGGCATCGCCGATAATCGGCAACCATGCAAATAATAGCGGCCAAATTCCCCATCTTTGTATACGCGCCAATACTTTTTCAGACGGCCTTTTCTTGGCCGGAAACATTCTGCCCATGTAATACGAAACCATACTGCCCAAGCCATTCGCCAAACCGGCACACAAACATGCGCCGAGGGCATGTTGCGGATATTGGTACACAAATGCGGCGTATGCCGCCTCGGATGTACCCGGAAGTAGTGTGGCAGAAGTAAAGGCAGAAGCAATCAGGGCAAAGTAAGCGTAAAGAGGGGGCATGTTTTGAGTTACATCAAGTGATATTGTAAAAAAGAAATAACAGGCTTAGTAAGAGGATTATGCCTTTATTTTTTAATCTAATAAAAGATAAATCCAATATTATTGAAAATTTTAAAATTAAACGACTGAAGGATAACGTAGTCGGCTGTTAGAAAATAGTTTTCAAAGTGACGGATTATCAGTATGATACGGGCGGCTGTTAATGGGTGTTAAGTTTAATGAACTGATTTAAGCTCATTTTTCCAGCAAATCTTAACAAAACGAAAGGCAAATCATGTCTGCGCATTCACAACAAAATCATACTCCTGCGCTGGTCGTTCTGACCACACTCTTCTTCATGATGGGTTTCATTACCTGCATGAACGATATTTTGATTCCGCATTTGAAAGATATTTTCGACCTAACTTATGTTCAGGCGATGCTGATTCAATTCTGTTTCTTTACCGCTTATGCGATTATGTCGATTCCGATGGGCTATTTGGTCGGCAAAATCGGCTATAAAAACGGCGTGATTAGCGGCTTCGTATTGACTGCCATTGGCTGTCTACTCTTCTATCCTGCTGCCGGCAGTCATTCTTATGCAACTTTTTTGGGTGCATTGTTTATTTTGGCTTCAGGTGTAACACTGTTGCAAGTAGCGGGTAACCCTTATGTGACTTTGCTGTCCAAACCAGGTAAAGAATCTGCAACACTGACTTTGGTTCAGGCATTTAACTCTTTGGGTACGACCATTGCTCCGCAAATCGGCGCATTCCTGATTTTGGCTGATGCAACACAAACTGTCAGCAAAGCCAAGCAAATTTCTTCCGTTCAAATTCCGTATTTAGGGTTGGCCGGTTTACTGATTATTTTGGCTGTGTTTGTCAAAATGATTCGTTTGCCTGATGCGCGTAAAATTGCTGAAGAAGAGAGCGAACATAACCATGATGGCAAACACAGTGTTTGGCAATACCGTCATTTGGTTTTTGGTGCGGCCGGTATTTTCTGTTATGTCGGTGCGGAAGTATCCATCGGTTCTTTATTGGTCAGCGTATTGGGCTATCTGAAAGGTTTGGACCACGCATCTGCCGCGAAATATTTGTCGTTCTACTGGGGTGGCGCGATGGTCGGCCGTTTCTTAGGCTCTGCCATCATGGCGAAAATTGCGCCTAACCGCTATTTGGCATTTAACGCTACTGCTGCTGTTGCCTTGTTGGGTGTTTCTATGTTGGCAGGTAAAGCCAGTGCAGATGTTGCAATGTGGGCATTGTTGGCTATCGGCTTCTTCAATTCCATCATGTTCCCAACGATCTTCTCTTTGGCAACCAAAGGTCTGGGCCGATTCACCAGCAGCGCTTCCGGCGTGTTGTGTACTGCGATTGTCGGCGGTGCGATTGTGCCTGTGGTACAAGGTTGGGCAGCGGATACTTACGGCCTGATGATTTCTTTCGTTGTATCGGCGATTTGTTACGTATACATTGTCTTCTTTGCTATAAAAGGCTATAAAGCTGACGAATAATCCATCATGATAAAAGGCCGTCTGAAACCCTATGGGATTTCAGACGGCCTTTTTACTTTGTGGCATAATGATTTAAATGACAGGAGGAAAAAATGGCCAAAATCATTTTGCTGCATGGCTTGCACATGCATTCATGGGTAATGAAACCGCTGGCGTATTTGCTGGAACAAGAAGGTTTTGAAGTTGCTCTGTTTGATTATTACAGTGTTTTACATTCGATGAACCGACATGTTGAAGCTTTGGCGCGATGGATTGATGAGAACCATGCTGATGAAACACTGCACTTTGTCGGCCATAGTTTGGGCGGGTTGGTTTTACGTAATTTTGCGGCTGCATATCCGGATAAAGTCAGCGGCCGTATCGTTACCATGGGTACGCCGCACCAAGGCAGCCGGGCTGCGCAACGTGTGCTCAATTTGGGTTTGCAAAAGCCGGTATTGGGCGGCTCTTACAAAGGGGCATTGGACGGCAGTATGCCTGAGTTGCCTGCCGGTATTGAGCTGGGCAGTATCGCCGGTAACAAACCGTATGGGCTGGGCCGTGTTTTAGGTTTGCATGGCGAACATGATGGCACGGTTTTGGTCAGCGAAACACATTGTCCGAATATGCGCGATCATGTTGTTTTGCCTGTCAGCCATAGCGGTATGTTGTTTAACCGTAAAACGGTCGAGCAAGTAGTGGCATTTTTGCATGATGGATGTTTTAAAAAGCAATAAAATTTCATTTATTTAAATTTAAAAGTATTTAATGTTAATAATTTTATATATCTTAAAGAAAGTGTCACAGTTTTGCTGAAGCTGTTTTTATAAAATAACAGGCAGGCCGTCTGAAAATCGGGTTTCAGACGGCCTGTTATGCTAAAATCTGTTAAATACTTATTAAAAAGGCAAAGAAAAATGTTTGCTTTCAAATCCTTACTTAATATGCCGCGCTTTGAGGCCATCGCTGTTGCCTTGGCTTTGGTGGCGGCAATGGGTTATACGATTATTTCGCTTGAATGGTTGCCGCATATGTCGATTGTGACGGCGATTGTGGTCTTACTGTTGTACGGTTTGATGCGCGGCTTGAAATATCAAGACATGCAAAACGGTATGATCGGTGCGGTCGGGCAGGGCATGGGCGCGATTTATCTGTTTTTCTTTATCGGCCTGATGGTCAGCGCGCTGATGATGAGCGGTGCGATTCCGACGCTGATGTATTACGGTTTCGGATTGATTTCGCCGACTTATTTTTATTTCTCGGCGTTTGCGCTTTGCTCGATCATCGGTATTTCCATCGGCAGTAGTTTGACGACTTGTGCGACTGTTGGCGTGGCATTTATGGGTATGGCGGCTGCGTTTCATGCCGATATGGCGATGACGGCAGGCGCGATTGTGTCGGGTGCGTTCTTTGGCGATAAAATGTCGCCGCTTTCCGATACGACCGGTATTTCCGCTTCGATTGTCGGTATTGATTTGTTCGAACACATCAAAAACATGATGTACACCACTGTGCCTGCATGGTTGATTAGCGCGGCGTTGATGTTGTGGCTCTTGCCCAATGTTGCCGCGCATGACATGAACAGTGTCGAAGCTTTCCGCGCGCAATTGGAAGCAACCGGTTTGGTGCATGCCTATTCGCTGATTCCGTTTGCCTTGCTGGTTATCCTCGCCCTGATGCGCGTGAATGCCATTGTGGCGATGCTGTTTACCGTTGTGGTGGCGCTGATTGTGACTTACTTCCACAGTACGCCTGATTTGAAACAGCTGGGCGCGTGGTTTTACGGCGGATACAAACTCGAAGGCGAAGCATTTAAAGACATTGCCCGTTTGATTTCTCGCGGCGGCTTGGAAAGCATGTTCTTTACGCAAACTATTGTGATACTCGGCATGAGCTTGGGCGGCCTGTTGTTTAGCATCGGTGTGATTCCGTCTTTGTTGGAGGCTATTCGTGCGTTCCTGACCAATGCCGGACGCGCTACTTTCAGCGTGGCCATGACATCGGTTGGTGTTAACTTCCTGATTGGCGAGCAATATTTGAGTATTCTGCTTTCCGGCGAAACCTTTAAGCCGGTTTATGACAAGCTTGGTCTGCATTCGCGCAACCTTGCCCGTACGCTTGAAGATGCGGGTACTGTCATCAACCCGTTGGTGCCTTGGAGCGTCTGCGGTGTATTTATCAGCCATGCCTTGGGTGTGCCCGTTTGGGAATATCTGCCTTACGCCTTCTTCTGCTACTTGAGCTTGGCTCTGACGCTGGTGTTTGGCTGGACAGGACTGACTTTGAGTAAGAAGTAAACAGCATTTAAAATAGCAATGCTTTTATAAAACAAGGCCGTCTGAAAATAATTTCAGACGGCCTTGTTTACTTAAAGTAGCCGTATCAACATGATTTCACTATAATTGCTGCGCCAATAAAAAAATAATCCAAACAATGAACAAACAAATCCGCCAAGAAATTTTCGAGCGTTTCCGCGCTGCCAATCCTCATCCGACTACCGAGTTGAATTTCAGCTCGCCATTTGAGCTGCTTATCGCCGTTTTATTGTCTGCACAAGCAACTGATGTCGGCGTGAACAAAGCGACTGCCAAACTCTTTCCCGTTGCCAATACGCCGCAAGCTATGTTGGATTTGGGGCTGGACGGCGTGATGGAATACACCAAAACCATAGGCCTCTACAAAACCAAGTCCAAACACATCATGCAGACTTGCCGTATTTTGCTGGAGAAATATAACGGTGAAGTACCTGCCGACCGAGAGGCTTTGGAATCTTTGCCCGGTGTTGGCCGTAAAACAGCCAATGTGGTGTTGAATACTGCATTCGGGCAACCTGTTATGGCGGTCGATACCCATATTTTCCGTGTGGCCAACCGCACCAAAATCGCGCCGGGCAAGGATGTGCGTGAAGTTGAAGACAAGCTGATGCGCTTTATTCCCAAAGAATTTTTGATGGATGCCCATCACTGGTTGATTTTGCATGGCCGCTATACGTGCAAGGCTTTAAAACCGCAATGCAGCAAATGTCTGATTAATGATTTGTGCGAATATCCGGCAAAAATGTAAATAAAAAAACATAAAAAAGGCCGTCTGAATTTCAGACGGCCTTTGATTTGGCTACGATTAGTCGGCAACTGCCATCAGGCTGGCATTACCACCGGCAGCGGTAGTATTGATACTGCAAGAGATTTCTTCAAATACTTGCAGAATGTCCAGACCTTGTTCGGAAGGCAGGATGCGGATGAGCGCACCGTCGCGGCCGGCCAACTCTTGTTTGCGCTCGCTGCTCAAAGGCTCGATAGCGGCAACATGGCTGATGCCTGCGTTTTCAGGTTTGCTGTTGACTTGCAACAAACCGTCCAAATCGGCTGAGTAGGAAGCCAACGGGCTGTTAGGCTCAACAACTGTTTGGATGCCTGCGGCTGCCAGCTCGGTCAGGGCAGAGAAGGCTTGCAGCAGATTGCCGCCATGTACCCAAACACGTTCTGGAGAGCGCCAGCTCAATGAGTTGCGTTCGCCGGTCGGGCCGACCAATACGGTTTCGGCTTTGCGCAGGGTACGGACGCGTGCGTGACCCAAAGCTGCGGCTGCGGCTTTTTTCTCTTCTGCGTTAAACGGCAGTTTGTGAACCAGGGTTTCCAAACGTTTGAGTGCGTCTTCGTCTGCTTGGCCGATGCGGCTGAGGGTTGGGGCAACCCATTCAGGAGTACGAACCAGGCGTTGCAGATAGAATGAACCGCCTGCTTTTGGACCGGTACCTGACAAGCCATGACCGCCGAAAGGTTGTACGCCGACAACGGCACCGACGATGTTGCGGTTAACGTAGATGTTACCGGCTTCGATGCGGTCGCGGATATGGTCGACAGTGCCTTCGATACGGCTGTGTACACCGCTGGTCAGAGCATAGCCTTTGGCGTTGATTTGGTCGATGAGTTGATCCAATTCGCTGGCGCGGTAGCGGACAACGTGCAGTACAGGACCGAACACTTCGCGTTGCAACTCGTTCAGGTTGTTCAATTCAAACAGGATTGGACGAACGAAGGTAGAGTTGTTGTCATCAACGTCGGCGGCAGTTTTGATTTCGTGGTAAGCCTTTGCTACGCCTTTCATTTTGTTGATGTGGGCCAACAGGTTTTGTTGGGCTTCAGCATCGATGACAGGGCCGATGTCTGTGGTCAGTTGGATCGGTTTGCCGACAACCAGCTCGTCCATTGCGCCTTTGATGATGTTGACCATTTTATCGGCAACATCTTCTTGAACACACAAGATACGCAGGGCGGAACAACGTTGGCCCGCGCTGTCGAAGGCAGAATTCAATACGTCGAGGCAGACTTGTTCCGGCAGGGCGGTAGAGTCCACAATCATCGCGTTTTGACCGCCGGTCTCGGCAATCAGGACAGGGCTGTCGTCGCGTTTGGACAGGGCTTTGTTGATCAGGCGCGCTACTTCGGTAGAACCGGTAAAGATCACGCCGCCGATGCGGGCGTCGCCGGTCAGGGCAGAGCCGACATCGCCTGCGCCGAGTACGAGTTGCAGTGCAGAAGTCGGAATACCGGCTTGATGCATCAGGGAAACTGCGTAAGTAGCAATCAGGCTGGTTTGTTCGGCAGGTTTGGCGATAACGGTGTTACCGGCAGCCAGGGCAGAAACGACTTCGCCGGTAAAGATGGCCAATGGGAAGTTCCATGGGCTGATGGCAACGATTGCGCCGACAGCTTTGGCATCTTTAGGCAGGGTGTTTTCAGCTTCGTTGGCATAGTAGCGGCAGAAGTCAACGGCTTCTCGTACTTCGGCAACGGCGTTGTTCAGGGTTTTACCGGCTTCGCGGACGGCCAGCATCATCAATGCAGGCGTGTGTTGTTCCAACAAATCGGCAAAACGGCGCAGGCAGTCGGCGCGTTCTGAAGCAGGTTTGGCGCTCCACTCCGGCAGGGCAGCAACGGCTGCACCAATAGCTTCTTGAGCCAATGCCGCATCGGCAAAGCTGACAGTGCCGACAACATCGTTGTGGTCTGCAGGATTGCGGACAGGTTGAGCTTCGCCTACATTACGCGCTTCGCCATTGACGATAGACGCGGCGTGGAAGTCTTCGGAAGAAGCTTGGTTGAGTTTTTCTTGCAGATTTTGCAATACGTTTTCGTTGCTGAAATCGACGCCTTGGGAGTTCAGACGGCCTTTGCCATACAAATCGCGCGGCAGAGGCAATGCCGGATGCAGGTGGATGCCTTGTTCGGCGATGGTGTCGAACGGGCTCTTAATCAGGCGGTCGATGCTGATGTTTTCGTCAACGATTTGGTTCACGAAAGAAGAGTTCGCACCGTTTTCCAACAGGCGGCGTACCAAGTAGGCAAGCAGGGTTTCGTGTGTGCCGACCGGGGCATACACGCGTACGCGGCGGCCTAAGTTTTGCGGACCGACCACTTGGTCGTACAGGGTCTCGCCCATGCCGTGCAGACATTGGTGTTCAAAGTCTTTGCCTTTACCCATTTGGTAGATTGCGCCCAAAGTGTAGGCGTTGTGGGTGGCAAATTGTGGGAACACGGCATCTTGCGCATCCAAGAGTTTGCGTGCGCAGGCGAGGTAGGAGATGTCGGTGTGGACTTTACGGGTGTAAGTTGGATAGCCTTCCATGCCGTCTACTTGAGCCCATTTCACTTCGCTGTCCCAGTATGCGCCTTTAACCAAACGGATCATCAGTTTTTGGTTGTTGCGGCGAGCCAGATCAATCAGATAGTCGATAACGAACGGGCAACGTTTTTGGTAGGCCTGAACAACGAAACCGATACCTTTGTAGCCGGCCAAGTCAGGATCGGAAACCAAAGCTTCCATCAAGTCCAAAGACAATTCGAGACGGTTGGCTTCTTCGGCATCGATGTTGATACCGATATCGTATTTTTTACCCAAAAGGAACAATTCTTTCAGGCGTGGCAACAATTCGCTCATCACGCGTTCGTGTTGGGCGCGTGAATAGCGTGGGTGGATGGCGGAAAGTTTAACGGAGATACCGTTGCCTTCGTAAACGCCTTGGCCTGCGGCATCTTTACCGATGGCGTGAATGGCTTGAACGTAGTCGTTGTAGTAGCGGTTGGCATCTTCTTCGGTGTATGCGGCTTCACCCAACATATCAAAAGAGAAGCGGTAACCCATTTTCTCGCGCTCTTTACCGTTTTGCAGCGCTTCTTCAATGGTTTGGCCGGTGACGAACTGTTTGCCCAGCAGGCGCATGGCGTAGTTCACACCTTGACGGATCAGAGGGGCGCCGCCTTTGCTGATCAGACGGCTCAATGCGGAACTCATCTGTTTGTCGTTTGTCGCGGTCAGTTTGCCGGTAATCAGCAGACCCCATGCGGCCGCGTTAACGAAGAGGGAAGGGCTGTTGTTCAAGTGGCTTTTCCAGTTGCCTTCAGAGATTTTGTCGGCAATCAGGCGGTCACGGGTGGCATTGTCCGGAATGCGCAGCAGGGCTTCAGCCAGACACATCAGTGCAACACCTTCTTCACTGGAGAGAGAGAATTCGTGCATCAAGGCATCTACGCCGCTTGCTTTGGTACGGCTGGCACGGACTTGAGTAACCAAACGACGGGCAAGCTCGGAAGCGGCATTGCGTTCTTCGTCGGTCATCTGTGCACGTTGCAACATATCCTGAACGGCCTCGATTTCATCGCGGCGGTAGGCATCAGTTACAGCTTGACGCAGAGGAGTTTGTGTTGGAAAAGCGAAGTTAAACATTATTTATGTTCTCCAAAGGTTTTTTCATGGTTTCAGACGGCCTGAATTAAGACTGCCAAAACAAGCATTCTGAAGGATAGTAATATCGTAATAAAATTATGATGCGGATACAAGATGCATCCGCATAAATTGCTGTTTTTTCTGATAAGGCTCAGATTATTTTGAAACAGTTTATGTCGTAAAGACGGCCTGCACGGAATCATGCAGGCCGTCTGAAAACGTCTTATTTAGAGGCGCGGTATTCTACGTCTGCTTTTTCGAAACGTTCTTGCAATTCGCGTGAAGGTTTTTTGTCAATCAGAGAGACCAAAACAATCACGAGGGTACAAGCGATGAAGCCAGGAACGATTTCATAGACGGTAGAGAAGCCTGTTTCTTGTGCAGCCAGAGCAGGTTTTTTAATCCACTCAGCCCAAACAACCACAGTCAGCGCACCAGCAATCATGCCGGAGAGTGCGCCGTAGGCAGTAATGCGTTTCCACAGAACAGACAGGATAACAACCGGACCGAACGCGGCACCAAAGCCAGCCCATGCATAAGCTACCAAGCCCAATACTTTGCTTTCAGGGTCAGAAGCAATCAGGATGGAAATCACGGCAATCGCCAATACCATCAGACGGCCAATCCATACCAATTCAGCTTGTTGGGCGTTTTTACGCAGGAAGCCTTTGTAGAAGTCTTCGGTAATCGCGCTGGAGCAAACCAATAATTGGCAAGACAGGGTAGACATTACGGCGGCGAGAATCGCGCTCAAGATGATACCGGCAATCCAAGGGTTGAAGAGCAGGGTAGCCAAAGCGATGAAGATACGTTCGTGGTTGCCGTTCATTTCTTCAACGTGGGCTGGGTTGGCACCGAAGTAAGCGATACCGAAGTAGCCGACAGCCACGGCACCGGCCATACACAGAATCATCCAAGTCATACCGATACGGCGTGCAGAAACCAAAGATTTAGCGCTTTCAGCAGCCATGAAACGGGCCAAGATGTGCGGTTGGCCGAAATAGCCCAAGCCCCAAGCGGCGGTAGAGATAATGCCGATGAAAGTAGTACCGGCAAACAGGCTGCCGTATTCTTTACCGGTAGAAGCGGCAACTTGTTGGATGGCCGCGTTCATTTGATCTGCGCCACCCAAACCCAAGTACACCATTACAGGAGTCAGTACCAATGCAAAAATCATCAAAGAAGCTTGCAGCGTATCGGTCCAGCTTACGGCCAAGAAACCGCCCAAGAAAGTGTAGGCGATGGTCGCGCCGGCACCCAGCCACATGGCTTGAGTGTAAGACATACCGTGGAACAGGCTTTGGAACAGGGTAGCACCGGCTACGATGCCTGAAGCACAGTAAATAGTGAAGAAGAACAAGATAATCAGTGCAGAAACCACTTTCATCAAGTGACCGCCAGCACCGAAGCGGTGGAAGAAGTAATCAGGAAGCGTCAGCGCGTTGTTGGCGTATTCGGTATGTACGCGCAGACGGCCTGCAACCAAAAGCCAGTTGAGGTATGCACCCACAATCAGACCAATGGCGATCCAAGCTTCATTCAAACCGCTCAGGTAAATGGCACCAGGCAAGCCCATCAAAAGCCAACCTGACATATCGGAAGCACCGGCAGACATCGCGGTCACGAACGGACCTAAGCTGCGGCCGCCGAGAATGTAGTCGTCGAAGTTTCGTGTTGAAAAATAGGCGGCGAGGCCGATCAGTAATACGGCGACCAAATAGATCGCGAAAGTGATATACATGGGATTCATGTACTTATTCCTCATCTAACTTTTAAAACGGGTTTGAAATTGCAAGCAATTCATACCCAAACTTTTTTCTAATAAAAATACAGCTTAAAAATCCTGTTTTTTGCGAGAGAGACAGGATAAATTATTTTCAAATACAATAAAATACGAAATTTTAATGCATTAAATTGTAAATAATTTAAACCAGCATACCGCAAAAAGTCGCTTTTGCAAAGCGAAGAACTCAGCCTTTATTCGAAATTGATACCGTCTTTTGGCTAAGTCATTTAAAAACATAAAAATATATAAATTTTTACTGATGATGACGAAGGAAAGTGTGTGAAACTATCTTTCCTGATGTTTTTTGGGGATTAAAGAGAAAAAGTAATTAAACGACTTGGACTTTCAGACGGCCTTGTGCAGAAACCCCGTATCTGTGTCGGGCAGATACGGGGTTTTTAGAAAAAAAGACTACATTAAATAGAAAAATCGTCTTTTAGTAAGTGTTTGTAAGCAAAGAGATAAGAGGCTGCGACAAAGGATGACCCGCCCAGGACGTTGCCTAAGAAAACGGGAATCATATTGTAGAAAAATTGACCCCAGCTGACGTTTGCGCCCGCCCAAATGCCGGCCGGAATGATGAACATATTGGCAACAAAATGTTGAAAGCCGATTAATACGAAGATCATAACCGGGAACCACATGGCTAAGATTCGTCCTGAAGTATGGCGTGCGCCGAAGTAAAACCAGATGCCCATACACACCATCCAGTTACATGCGATGGCAGAAACGAATGCGCGGCCGAAGTCCATATTGATTTTAGCTTCGGCAATGGCAATGGTTTTCGCTGTGGCTGGCCCTTCGGCAAGGCCGACGTAGTGGCCGAGAAAATAGGCCATGGCAACGGCGCCTGCCAGATTGCCCAAGCTGACAATGAGCCAGTTGCGTACCAGTTTGTAGGTGCTGACGCGGCCGGTCAATCTGCCCAAAGCCATAATCATCATATTGCCTGTTGCCAGCTCACCGCCGCCGATTAAGATACAAATCAGCGCAATCGGGAATACGGACGCGCCCAAAAGGGCGGCTAGGCCGTTCCATTCAGCCGGAATGCCGCTGATGACGCGCAGGCAGGCAAGATAGCCGAAGCCGACATAGCCGCCGCCTAAAAAACTCAAAATCACCAACATTTTGATGCTGAACTCGGACTTGGCGCAGCTCTTGCCGATGGCTTCCTGCAAAATCTCGTGAGGGTACAAATCTCGTGTATCCATGAGGCTCCCTTAAATTGGAAATATCTTGTTTATCATGAGGATAATAAGTTTGCCTGAGAATGATGCCGGTAGGAAATAACGACTGGTTGTAAGAATAGAAGAGGGGGTTATATATTGAGGTGACTAAGGCTGCGGCCGACTTTTTTAAGAAAGATAACTTGCGGCGTTGAGATATTGGCGTTTTAAAAACTGAAAAGGCCGTCTGAAAAAGTTGCTTTCAGACGGCCTTTGGATTTGCTTGGATAATGAGGGCTACAAGCGCGTGACGCTTAAAACGCCTTTGATGTCGCCCAAGCTGGCTAATACGCGTGGCAGGTCGTTGACTTGGCGGACTTCAAGGGTAAAGCGCATGCTGGCTTCCAAATCGCGCGATTGGGTTTGCACCGCGGTAACGTTGAGTTTATGACGCGCCAGCGCATCCGAAACGTCGCGCAGCAAACCGGAGCGGTCTTGGGCGCGGATTTCAACATCGACGGCAAATACTTGTCCTTCTTGCAAAGCTGCCCAGCTTGCGTTCAACACTTTTTCCGGAGCCTGCTCGGCGAGGTGGCGGAAAGAAGGGCAGGTGCAGCGGTGGACGGAAATGCCTCGGTCGCGGGTAACAAAGCCCACAATATCGTCAGGCGGCGCGGGTTTGCAGCATTTGGCAAGCGTGGTCATCAGGCCGTCTTCGCCGTCAATCAAAATGCCGTTTTTGCCGCCTTTTTTGATTTTGGACTGCTTGACGATATTGGTTTCATCAATCGGTACAGGAGGCGGTTCATTCAGCGCGCCGCAGGCTTTGTGGATGGCGCGGTTGGAAACTTCGCCCTGACCGATGGCCGTATAGAGTTCGTCGGTTTTTTTGAAGCCGAGTTTTTCCGCCAACGCTTGCAGATTGGGTTTTGGGAAGATTTTTGACAACTGCTTGTCCAACTGGGTGCGGCCTTCTTCGCGCACGGTATCTGCATTTTGCTGGCGGATATAGGCACGGATTTTGCTGATGGCGCGGTTGGATTTGACCCAGCCTTCGTAGAGCCAGTTGACGGAAGGATTTCCCTCTTTGGCGGTAATGATTTCAACGCGTTGTCCGTTTTCCAACGGCGTTGACAGCGGTACGATTTGTCCTTCGACTTTTGCGCCGCGACAACGATCGCCCACGCTGCTGTGCAGGGCATAGGCAAAGTCGATGGGAGTAGCGCCCGTAGGCAGGGAGAGGACTTTGCCGTGCGGAGTCAAAACGTAAATCGTATCGTTGAACAGCTCGGTTTTAAAGGCTGCGGCAAGGTCTTCTTTGCCGCTTTCGGCCATGTTTTCGCGCCAGTCCAAGAGTTGGCGCAACCAGGCGATTTTCTGTTCGTAGGCGGAATCGCCCTTGCCGCCTTCTTTATAACGCCAGTGGGCGGCGACACCGAATTCGTTGAATTGGTGCATGTCGAAGGTGCGGATTTGGACTTCCACACCTTTGTCTTCCGGGCCGACGATAACGGTGTGCAAACTTTTATAGCCGTTGCCTTTCGGGTTGGCGATATAGTCGTCGAACTCGCCCGGAATCGGCTGCCAGAGGCTGTGGACAATACCCAAGGTGGTGTAACACTCGGGAATGGTGTCCACCAAAATACGTACGGCGCGGATGTCGAACAAGCCGTCGAAAGTGAGCTTTTTCTTCACCATTTTTTTGTAAATGGAGTAGATGTGCTTCGGTCTTCCGGCAACTTCAAAATGAATATTGTATTTTTTCAGTTCCGTACGCAGGATATTGAGGAAGTTTTCGATGTATTCGAGGCGCTCGGTGCGTTTTTCGTCCAAAAGCAGGGCGATTTCGCGGTATTTTTCCGGCTCTTGATGACGGAAGCCCAAATCTTCGAGCTGCCATTTGAGTTGCCACACGCCCAAGCGGTTGGCGAGCGGGGCAAAAATGTCGAGGGTTTCTTTGGCAACGGCGCGTTTTTCAGGATTGTCGGGAACGTTGCTTAAGAATTGCAGGGTGCGCGTACGCATGGCCAGTTTGATCAGGACGACGCGGATGTCGGTAACCATCGCCAACAGCATTTTACGCATGGTTTCGGCCTGTTGGCTGCGTTCTTCCGGCGTGGCAAGGCTGTCCACGCGGGCGAATTGGGTCAGTTTCTGCACTTCGTCCACACCTTTGACCAGTTCGCAAACGGTGCTGTTGCAGCGTTCGGTAACCAATTCGTGCCAAGTGGGAACGTATTTGCCGATGTCGGACAAAATCGTAGCGGCCACGGCATCGGGCAATAAGTCGAGTTCGCTGACGATTTGCATCGAGCCGAGGAAATGTTCCAGCAATGGCTCGCCGTAAGTCGTTAGGGCATCGGCGGGGTAATGTTCTTTAGACAGGTCAAAGGCCGTCTGAATCAGGTTTTTATCGGAATCGGGCAGCGCGGCAACATAGCCGTCGAACCAAGCGAGGAGGCCTTCCAGCGTTGCACTCGATGTTTGGGGCGTTTGGCGAATAATGGTCATGGCGTGCGTTTTTTTCTTTTTGATAAAAACGTTGCCATTGTAACAGTTTATTGCTGACAGCCCTAGATTTGTATGCGAATGCTGCACTATGTTTCAGGACACCTTGTTTCAGACGGCCTTGGGTGTTATGGTTAACCACTTTGAAATTTTAAGGAGTATTTCGATGAAACTGTATATTTACGAGCATTGCCCGTTTTGCGTTCGTGCAAGGATGATTTTCGGCTTGCGCGATGTGGCGGTGGAAGAGGTTGTCTTGGCAAACGATGACGAAGCTACGCCGATTGGCATGATTGGCTCAAAACAAGTGCCGATTTTGCAAAAAGAAGACGGTTCGTTTATGGGTGAAAGTTTGGATATTGTCCGTTACATCGATCAAGGCCGTCTGAAAGAAGAAGTTCGTCCCGAGGTGCAGGCGTGGTTGGACAAAGTAGGCGAATACAATAACAAATTGGTACAGCCGCGCATGGTCAAAATCGGCTTGCCCGAATTTGAGACCGATGAAGCGAAAAAATACTTTATCGACAAAAAAGAGAAAAGTATCGGCAATTTCGAGACTAATCTGAACAAAACGGCGCAATATCTGGAGCGTCTGCATCAAGATTTGGCTGAGCTGGAAGCGCTGGTATGCGAAGGCGAGGGCTTGGGCGGTGAAATCAGTTTGGAAGATATCCTGACGTTCCCTATTTTGCGCAACCTGACCGTTGTGCGCGGTATTCAATGGCCGCAAAAATTGATGGATTATTTGTTGGCGATGAGTGAGCGTTCCGGCGTGGCTTTGTATTTTGACCGCGCGTTGTAATGAATGTTTGAAACATGAAAAAGGCCGTCCGAAAGTTTTTCAGACGGCCTTTTGGTCTAATAGGCAATCGTATCGGCAACCTGTGACAAACCGTTTTCCAACGATTCGAGCATGGCGGTATAGCCGTCGCCTTGTTGCGGCGTAACGGCGTTAAACGGTTTGCTGCGTCCGTCCGGCCATTGTGCATAACCGCTGATGGTGGTCTGCCCCTGATAGCTGCCTTGGAAGGCTTCGATATAGACTTTCAGGGTTTGGCTGCTTTGGCTGCGTGAAGCAGGCACAAAGGTGCGATGCGGATTGAGGCGGTTGAGCTTGTTGCTGAGGTTTGCTGCCAACGCGCCATCGAGCGGTGCCGCCCAAAGGTGATTTTTCGCCAGATTTACATGATAGGCATCGGTTTGGTAAACGAGGCCGCCGTTGGCAAGCGGATCGGCAAGGTTGACTTTGACCGCGATTTCGTTGCCATGGGCAGCAGGTCGGATGTACTGGCTGTCGGGCAGGACGAAATATTGTGTGCTTTGCGCAGTGCCGCAGGCGGCAAGCGTCAGGGCGGCGGCAATCGGGAAGAGGCGCATTATCGGCTTCCTTTCGGGATAGGGTCTTTGCTGCTGCTGTTAAAAATCAGCGCGTTGGGTTTTTCTTTCAAAGTATTAATCACGGGTTGAACGTCTTTTAAGGTTTTGTCCAAACTTTGCAGCGTATTTTGTACGTCGCCGTAGATAGGTGATTGCGGCGATACGCCTTGCAGGGTTTGACGCAACTCTTTCAGGGTTTGGTTCAACTCGTTCGGAATGTTTTGTGTCTGCGGTTTGCCGACCAGTTTGTCGATAGAGCGTAGGGCTGCATTGGCAGATTTGAGTGTGGACTTGAGCTCGGCAAGCGAACCGTTCAAGCCGGCAACGGTTTTATCCAATGGCAGATTGTTGAACTTGTCTAACAAGTCGGCCACTTTTGCCTGCAAATCGTCCAAACCGCCGCCTTGGGTCGCGATAACGGTATCGCCTGCATAAACGGTATGCGGTCGCAGCTTAGGCGAGGCGGAAGGCTGATCGTTCAACTCAATCATTTTGCTTCCGGTCAACAGGTTGTTGCTGGAGATGGTGGCGGTCAGGCCTTTGTTTAAGGCCGTCTGAAATTGTTGTTTCCAATGCTCTTTGCTTTGCTCGTCGGCATTGATTTCCAAGCGGGAAGGCTCGATGCGGATACGTACGGGAATCCAACCGTTTTCAAACAAGTGCAGGCTGTCGTTGCGGTCGAAATAAGGGACATCGGAAACCACGCCGACATTCAGGCCTTTGTATTCAACAGGCGAACCGGCAGTCAGGCCGCGTACGGATTGTTTGAAAAACGCAGTGTAATACAGCGAGCGGTCGTCAGGCAGGTTGGCGACTTCGCTCCGACTGTCGTAAAGCGTGAAGCTGTCTTCGCTTTTGACGTTTTTGCTGTCGCTTGTTTTGGGCGAGTCAAAGGAAATTGCGCCGGACAGCAGGGCAGGCAGAGGGGCGGAATTGAGTTTGACACCGCTGCCTGTGGTTTCGATATTAATGCCGCTTTCCAGCCAAAAACGGCTGGCGGAATTAATCAGTTTGTCGTTGGGGCTTTGGATGAAGATGGTGTAATGCACACTTTGGTCGGACGGGTCGAAATGCGCGCTTTCTACTTGACCGACCATAAAGTTTTCATACAAAACAGGGCTGCTGGCATTGAGGATACGGTCGTTTTTGCCGACTAAATTCAGGCGCAGGCCACTTTTACCGATGGCGGCAATCGGCGGAATGTCTTGGACGACAAATACATCTTTGACTTCTTGGCTTTTTCCAGGAGTGAATGAAATGTATGAGCCGGAAAGCAAGGTTCCCAAGCCGGTAACGCCGCTTTGGTCGATACGCGGTTTGACCACCCAAAATTGGGTATCGCTGCGGATAAGGTCTTTGGCATCGGCGCTGAGTTGGGCAGTAACTTCCACGCCTTTTTGGTCGTCGCGCAATTTGATGCGGGTAACGTGTCCGACATCGACGTTCAATACCTTAATAATGGTGTTGTTGACCTCGATGCCTTCCGCGCTGTCCATCAACAGCGTAACGACAGGGCCACGGTTGCGGATGTCTTTAACCAAAAGCCAGCCGCCGGCAATCAGCGCAATCAGCGGAATCAGCCACACGATAGATGTGAAGACATTGGTTTTCTTGACACGCGCCGAGGCGTGATAATTGGGTGAAGAATCGTGTTTTTTCATTGTTTTAAGGTCTGGTCAGAATCAAGGCCGTCTGAAAGCTGCTGTTGCTTGTCCCAAATCAGACGGGGATCGAAATAATAGGCCGAAAGCATGGTCAAAATAACGACCAGGCAGAAGTATATCGCTGCACCACCCGGCACGACGCGCGCCATATTGGTGTGGAACGAACTCATCAAAATAATAATCACAAAAATATCAATCATCGACCAGCGGCCGATGGATTCGGTAATCCGATACAAAACCGACATTTTGTCCGCACTCATCACGGGTTTGAAGTATGCGGAATAAATCAAAACCGCCATCGCAATAATCTTCAAAACCGGCACCATAATACTGGCACTAAAGATAATCACGGCAATCAAGCGGTCGCCGTCGTTCCACATATAAACAATGCCGTTGAAAATCGTGTTGATCTCCAAAGCTGTTGGATTTGACGAAATCATAATCGGCAGGATGTTGGCAGGGAAATACAGGATAAACGCCGCCATTAAAAACGCCAGCGAAATGCTCAGGCTTTTCGGGCGGCGGCGGTATAAGTCTGCGCCACATACGCCGCAAGGCTGCTCGTCTTTATTGCGGAAATACAGGCAGCGGCTGCAACAGATTTTGTCTTCAGCGGCCGTCTGAACCGCATGGCCGCCGGTTAAACGGTGAATCTTATAATAAACCCAATGTTGCGGAATCGATACCGAAGTCCGAATCAGCATGACCGACAACGGAAACATCAGATAAAACGCCGAACCAAACTCTACTGTAGCAACGGACGAGAGTTTGATATACGCCACCAAAGTGGAAATAAAAAACACATCCACCATAATCCAATGGCGCAGCCGCACCAATACGCGCGTTGCAAAGCGCAGCGCAGGGTAGGCCTTTTCGCGTATCAAAGCCGTATAAACATAAAGGCAGAGCAGTAAAAACAGTAAAGGCGCGCCGAAGGTGAGGATAAACATCACTTCCGCCAGAAAACCGTAATCCAGCGAAATTAAAAGGCGCATCATTTGCGGCAGCGACAAAATCGATGTCACGCCGAATAAATCCACACGGATATACACCATATTGTACGCGAACGCCATCAGAATCAAGGTTGTCAGCGCATAGGCAATCGGCGCGATATACGGATTGTTTTCCACTTCCACAATTTCATGGTTGCACACCGGACAATGCGCTTCCTGTCCCTGACGCAGGCGCGGAATATCCATACGGCAGCCGCAATCCGGGCATTCCACCGTATGTGCAGGCAGCGTCGCATCAGGAAGATAAGACTTGTAGCGCCACCAGCGATGGTAGGCAGGAATCCGTTTCATGGTTCGGCAGGGGATAAAGAAGGTGCAAAGAGTGTCGCATTATAAAGGAAAACAGAAGGATAGCCCAAATTTAGGTTGATATTTGATTGAATGGCGGCTGCTTAATAAGGTTTGGGCCGTCTGAAAAGTTTGAAAAGACTTCAGAAGGTTATTGCTATGGACCGTTAAATTTTATTAATAGGTCTTAGTTTGGTTTATTGTCATTAGGATAAAAATAAGATATATTCTCAATATTTAAAAACACGATAATCCTTGTAGATTTGTGGAAGGTACACGGTCAACGAACCTGAAGTAGGCTAAAAATTATCTTCTTTGTTTTTAAAACGATTCTTTTCAAATTAGACGGATTTTTAACCATAAAGGCCGTCTTAAACCATCTGAAACTATTAGTCTCTTAATTCAAAGGAAACATCATGAGTGAAACACAAGAGCTGACTTTCGCCAAACGCTTAAAAGAGCAAACCACAGTTACACACGACAGCGTTGATAACTTGGTTATGTCCGTTCAGCCTTTTTCCAGCAAAGAAAACTACATCAAATTCTTGAAACTTCAATCTGTTTTCCATAAGGCCGTCGATCACATCTATAAAGATGCCGAATTGAACAAAGCTATTCCAGAGCTTGAATACATGGCGCGTTACGATGCCGTGACTCAAGACTTGAAAGACTTGGGCGAAGAGCCTTACAAATTTGACAAAGAATTGCCACACGAAACCGGCAATAAAGCCATCGGCTGGCTGTATTGCGCCGAAGGTTCTAATTTGGGCGCGGCATTCTTGTTCAAACACGCTCAAAAACTCGAATACACCGGCGAATTTGGCGCACGCCACCTGGCTCCTCATCCGAACGGCCGCGGCAAACACTGGCGCGCTTTTGTTGAGCATCTGAACGCTTTGAACTTGACTCCGGAAGCCGAGGCGGAAGCCATTCAAGGCGCGCGCGAAGCTTTTGAATTCTATAAAGTGATTCTGCGTGAAACCTTCGGTTTGCCGGAAGGTGCGGAAGCGCCTGAAGGTATGACGCCGCACAGACTCTAAAAAATAATTAAATCAAACAGACAAGGTCTCGGCGTAGATGTTTGCAGAGACCTTTAATTACACTACAAAGTTTTGTTTGAACGGGTTGCTGTCTTACACCTACTCAGATTTGATTCTCTTTTAAAAATTCCATTCACCACCTAATGACCATTGATGAATATTACGCATTGCATAGGGTGCATTGCTACGGGTGTGACTATAACTATAATTCAAAGTAGGGGTAATGCCTTTATAAGATAATTTGTTGTGACTAAGGTTGATAGAGAGCGCGCGCTCCCGATTGCGTTGCGGCTCCGTACCGAATGCCATAATGCCTTTATAGCGACGGTTGGCAAATGAAGCGGTAAGTCTGCTGTTAAGCCCACCTAAAACCTGCCATTGCTGTATCCAACCTATATTGAAACCGTTGCGGTGGTAGGCTGCATTGTTCTCAATATTGTGTATGTTTTTGTTTTCAGGAACAAAGCGGTTGTATTGCCAACCGCCGAACAGAGTCGTGTTGCCAAAACGGCGAGCTAGGGAGAGATAGGTACTGTCGTGCCAACCATCGTTGCGCAGTGCACGATCAGTTTCCCGATAGTTTTGGCGGTAGCGTTCCAGTGAGTAGTAAAGTTGAGTCGCATTGCCGAGATTGACCATATGCGAAAGCTGTACGCCAACTCCGTGAGCCAGCATATAAGGTGCAACGCGGCGGTTATTTTCTTTTTTGCTGTCAAACTCGCTGCTGCCTGCCAACTGTGCCTGATAAAACGGTAAAACGCTGACGGTTTGTTTGCCGTCCTTGCGTTGCCAGCCCAAATAAGCTCTGCCGAACGCATCGTCGTAAGCCGATTGGCGGTCGAAAAAATAGCTTGTGCCGCTGAGGTTGGCGCGGAATTTGATGGCGTGATGCCCATACAATGGGGTAAGTTTTTCGGTGTTCAATTCGTAATTCAAGCCGTTGGCACTGACAGGTAGGGTAACACTGCATGCGGTTTGCCCCCTTGTTTCGATGCAATAACGCGGAGCAGCGTTGTTGGCATTATCGTTATGCATGGGGCTGATTCCGCCAGACCATTTCCATTCTGTCTGCCGTTTGGCGGCTTCTTGAAAACGTTTAACATTTTCCAAAACGGGGGCAGGTATATCGCGTTGCGCGGCATGGCGAAAATGCATCGTTGCCTCACCCAAGCGATAGTCCTGAAACTCTGCTGCTGCCAAATCCAACAATATGCGGTCGTCTGAAACGTCAGATTCATAAAGGGTACGATAACGTTCGACCGCTTCGGAAGTCCGTCCTTTCAGCTTTGCCAGCAAAGCATCGGCACGCGCAATCAGTTTGGGATTGTGGTTGGGCTGTTTACGGTAAAGGGCGACAAGCGAGGAGACTAGATCTGCGCTATTGCCGTTAAGTGCTTGAACCAACGCGTCCTCAAGAATATGTGGGTTTGCCGCTAAAAAATCATCGTTAACCAAAGTTGGTCTGCCTACATTCTCATTCTTTTCAGGCGACCTTTCCTCCTCAGATAAAATGTCTAACCATTGTTTCTGTTGTACTTGTACAGCAGTATTCTGAGAAGAAATATTCTGCCGAACACCCTCTTCGGGAAATTCAGCAAAGGCTGCTGACGGCAATAGGTAGCACAAAGAAGCTGAGATAATTTTTTGTTTTATTTTTAGCATTTAAAGTCATCCGAAATATATGTATATATTGCAGGGCAAACCGTTCGTAATAAGGAGTTTATGTTTGTCATAAAACTGCCTGAAGCATCTCAGGTAATTTTATTTTTGCATAAAAAGTACAGATTCGTATTTAGATTTATCATTATAACGGCAAATTTACGAAATATATATAACTTATTTATTTTTATAGGATTATAAATTGCGTAAATATATTTAACAGAGAGAGGATGGCATAAAGATTCACCTTAACTACTGATAGAAAAAATATTGGTATTGCTAAAATAAAATATTTATTACACAATATTGCATATTATTAGTAATACTTATCATTATTGTATCTGAGAAGCTTGTATTTTAGAGAGATTGGTTATGAAAATTAATGTATTTATAGTGCCTATTGCAACTACCTTTATTTTGACTGCATGTGCAGGTGGAGGTGCATCTGAACCCAAAGTTCCCGTTGCTATTCCGACAGCGCAACCTATTGCCAATGTTAAGCTGAGCGATGAAAGCAATGCAGTAAAGACCATTAATACCCTTTCCGGTAAAGGCGGCAGTCTGCGTGAAGCGGAACTCGAAGTGAAAACATCATGGGGCTACAGCTATACCGATAAACAATATGTCTATCAAACCCCTTCTGGTAACTATTACAACATTAGTTCATATTCTGATCCGATTGTCCCATCATATTCCAGCCCGTCTTATGCCCTTCGTACACGCCATGAAGGACAACCTTTATCTGAAGGTGGCAAACTGTTTGTCTGTTGCAGTAGTTCGGGACAATTCACCTATGCACCGGCAACCAAACAGGACCACCTTAAATTCGGCGCATGGATAAATGCAGACGGCACGGCAGACCTGTTTGTCGGCGGCAAACCCGTCGGAACGGCGAAACCGTCTTATTACACTCCGTCAGACAGTACAGTGGCAAAAGGCAAGACTACATACGAAGTTTGGGCTGTCCGCGTCCGCAACGGCAATATCGTTACCTCAACCTACGATCCGGGCAAATCCTCCAGGTCGTCTGAAAAAAACACGCCCAAACTTTCACTGCTGACAGCCAATTTCAACACCAACAAACTCGGCGGCACGATTTTAGGTAATGCTGATTACGGTCCGGACGTTGTGATGAAAGATGTAGGCATCAACGGCGTTGATTTCTCAGGCACTGCCGAATCCGATGGTAAAAACGGCAAAGTCGAAGGGAAATTCTTTGGTCAATTTAACGGCGATAAAACAGAAGTCAGTATAGGCGGTAAAGTTACCTTTGATGCCGATAAATCGTTGGATACCGTGTTCGGCGGCGTGAAGAATGATGACGACCGCAATACGACGGATACAAGTTTGACACCTGTCAGCAAGTAACCGCACATCAAGCATTCCAATAATAGATAATCAATATATATTAAGAGGCAAAAAATGTCCTTCCATTTTAAACCTGTACTGCTGGCAGCTATTGTCAGCCAAACTTTCCCTGCCTTAGCGGCCGATCCTATTCCTCAAGCTTATCAGGAGTTGAATGAAGTCAAAGTCATTGGCGGCCGCAAAGTACAAAAACTCGGTGAAGAGAAAATCCGCCGTCAGGTTTTGGATAAACAAATGGTCTCCGATGAAAGCGACTTGGTGCGTTACGATCCGGGCATCAGCGTCGTTGAAGGCGGACGTTCCGGTTCCAACGGCTTTACCATACGCGGTGTCGATAAAGACCGCGTTGCCATCAACGTGGACGGACTGGCACAAGCAGAAAGCAGGTCGTCTGAAGCGTTTCAAGAGTTGTTCGGTGCATACGGCAACTTCAATGCAAACCGCAACACTTCCGAACCCGAAAACTTTTCGGAAGTAACCCTTAACAAAGGCGCGGACTCGCTTAAATCCGGCAGCGGCGCATTGGGCGGTGCCGTCAACTACAAAACCAAATCCGCAAGCGACTATGTTTCCGAAGAAAAACCCTACCACTTAGGCATTAAAGGTGGCTATATCGGACGCAACAGCCAAAAATTCAGCAGCATAACCGCCGCAGGAACCTGGTTGGGTCTGGACGCATTGATGGTCTACACCCGCCGTTTCGGTAAAGAAACCAAAAACAACAGCGACGCTGCCGATACCGTCATCACTGACAACAAACAAAGCTGGAGTCCGAATGCTGGTATGACCAACTACGGCAGCCGCGGTGTAGCGCGCAGCAAACCTGACCCTCAAGACTGGGAAAACAAAAGCACCCTGTTCAAACTGGGTTACAACTTCAACGATAAAAACCGTATCGGCTGGATTTACGAAGATTCACGCACCGACCGCACGACGATTGAATTGTCCAATATGTGGGCGGCAGACTGGAAAGGCGACGCACTGGGCGACACCCGTTCCCGTCAAGATATTTCCTACCGCAAACGCATCGGTTTCGAATACAAAAACCAACTTGACAAAGGACCATGGGACAGCCTCAACCTGCGTTACGACCGTCAAACCATCGACATGAGCACTTGGACCTGGGACTTGCCGACGGATTATGGCCGTAACGGTGTCAACAGCGACGTGTACCATATGTTCCGCAACATCCGTCAAAAAAATACCCAATTCGGTGCCGATGCCGAAAAACAAATCGACTTCTCCAAATCGGTATGGGCAATGCAATACGGATTGGGCGGTTCTAAAAACGATAACGGTAATAGCGACCATAGCTATTGGGTACGCCTATATGACCCGAAATACCAAACGTCCAACAACCAAGAATTGACTATGCTGGTCGAAAGCTCGTCCAAAAACCGTTTTGCCTACTGGAACAACACCTTCCAATTCGGCGACAGCAGCCAATACCGCCTCAATGCCGGGGTTCGTTACGACAACAGCAGCAGCAAAGCCAAGGACAACCCCAACTATACCCCTGCCATCCGCGGTCAAATCCCCTATCTTGGCAGCGAGCGTAAACACAGCGGTTTCAGCTACGGCTTAGGATTAGACTGGAAATTTACTCCACATTTGAATCTTCTGGCGAAATACAGTACAGGCTTCCGCGCGCCGACTTCGGACGAAACCTGGCTATTGTTCCCGCATCCTGACTTCTACCTTAAAGCAAACCCTAACCTTAAGGCAGAAACCGCCAAAAACTTCGAGCTGGGACTTGCCGGCAGTGGCAAAGCCGGAAACTTTAAACTCTCCGGCTTCCAAACCCGCTACCGCAACTTTATCGAGCTGACCTACATGGGCGTGTCCTCAGACAACCCCAACAGCCCTAATTATGCGCCGATTTCCGACGGTACCGCATTGGTCAGCTCGCCCGTTTGGCAAAACCAAAACCGTTCCTCCGCATGGGTGAAAGGTTTGGAATTTAACGGCACATGGAACCTCGACAGCATCGGTTTGCCGCAAGGTACGCACGCAGGTGTCAATGTCAGCTACATCAAAGGCAAAGCCAAACAGACCAACGAACAGGAAACCCCGATTAACGCACTTTCGCCGTGGTCTGCCGTTTACAATCTGGGCTACGACGCTCCTTCCAAACGCTGGGGTATCAATGCGTACCTGACACACACTGCAGCTAAAAAACCGTCTGACACCGTTCACAGCAGTGATGATTTGAACAACCCATGGCCATTTGCCAAGCACAGCAAAGCCTATACGCTTTTCGACCTGACAGGCTACGTCAACTTGGGCAAATACTTCACCCTGCGCGCCGGTGCGTACAATATCGGCAACAAAAAATACTACACTTGGGAATCGCTGCGCGGTATCCGTGAATTTGGTACAGTTAATCGTGTTGATAATAAGACACATGCAGGTATAGAGCGTTTCTCTTCACCAGGAAGAAGTTACAACTTTACACTTGAAGCTAAGTTCTAAGGTAATTAGAACAGAAAGGAAGGTTGGTACAGCTACAGCACTACCAACGGCGTTGACCGCGATGGCAAAGGCTTAGACCGCTATCGCGCCCCAGGCCGCAATTACGCTGTATCGCTGGAATGGAAATTCTAAGCAGTTAACGGATAGCTAAAGGCCGTCTGAAAGTTTTGATGACTTTCAGACGGCCTTTTTTAGTTAAAACGAAATCTTTAAACGGATAACAACGGCTGCTGCCGAACAATCGCGCGGATGATGGCGCGGTTGGGGTGTAACGCGGTTCTCAACCTTTGCGATAGCGGATGGGGCAAGCCGAGTATTTCGGCTGCAATGGCGGCGGCGCAGATGGGGGCTGTCGCCAGTCCGCGCGTGCCGTGTGCTGTATTGATGTAGGCATTGGGCAGGTAAGGGCAGGGGATATTGTCGAGTCGGTAGTTTTTGTCCAATGCTAGCTTGGCGTAGGTGGACTGCATGGTGGCGATGTCGCCGAGTGCGCCGACGACGGGCAAGTGGTCGAGGCTGTCGCAACGTAGGGCGGCATGGCCTTGTGTGTCTTGAAGGCCGTCTGAAAACGAATCTTGCTCAAACAGGGATTGTGCCAATGGCGGATTGAGTTGGTGTAGGGTGGCACGGTTTTCGGCTTCTTCGTTTGGATACCAAGTTTCATCGTTGCTGTTGAGGACAAATGTCGCACCGTAGCAGTGGTGGCCTTGCCAGCTCGGACTGATGTAGCTTTCGCCGGAAATGGCGCAACGCAGCTTTTGTGAAAACGGGCTGGAGGACACAACGCCGGTTTGTCCGCGGATTTGGCGGAAAGGCAGGGCGGAGACATTGGTGTCGGTGGCAGTCGGGCTGTGCGCGCCCATGCAGTAAATGATATGGCTGGCATTGAAATGCGCGTCCGGTGTGTGTGCCGTCCATTGTGTGCCGTCATGCGATACGGCGGTCAGCGGCGAGTGTTCGTGCAACTCAATCAGCGGATGATTCAATAAGGTATGCACGACGGTGGGCGGATTCAGCCATACGCCTTGCGGCCAGTAAAGGCCGTCTGAAAATACGTCTATGCCTGCGATGGACGCAGCTTCTTCGGCGGATACGCTGCGGTAGATGTGCTTATGCTGGTGTTGCAAACCCAAGGCCTGATTGCGTTTGCGTTCGCTTTCGTCAAAATTCAAATGCAATACGCCGTCGCCGCCCCATACGTCGGAATCAGGCAGCAAGTCTTCCAACAATCGGCGCGTGTAGCCGTAGCCTGTCAGCAACAGCTCGGTTTGTTCGGTATCGTGTGGCGAGATTTTGGCGTAGAGCAAGCCTTGGCGGTTGCCGCTGCCTGCCTGCGCCGCTTTGCCTGCCTCCAAAACCGTAACGCGTATGCCGTGTTCCGCCAGTTTGCGCGCGGTCGCTGCGCCGGCAATGCCTGCGCCGATAATCAGGATGTGTTCGGGTACGGCTTGATGTTCGGGCCGTTTGAACCAAGGTTTCAGAGGAGAGGGGCGTACTTGGGGGATGGCTTCGGTTTGCCATTCAATATGATGGAAATGTTCGTGTAAGCAGTCGGCACGGTGTGGAGGAGCCAGCCAGAGATGCACATCAGGCAATAGGTTTTCTAAAACGTTGACGCTGTTGAACTGAAGGCATTTCATGGCTTGAGCGAGACGGTTGTTCAGACGGCCTTCAAGCTCGGAGGGATGATTGGACAGCGGAAAATCGGGAATATGGTTTTCAGGCAGGCAGACAATCAAATAAAGCGGCGCGGTATGTTGTTCGATGGCGCGGCAAAGGGCAGCAAGGGAAGGCGTGGTGTTCCAAGCAAGGCAGGTCATGATGAAAGGTCGTCTGAAAAAAGAGGCTTTATTGTAACGCGGTTTGCGCGGATAGAATATCCGAACGGGTTTTGATAAAATCTTTCGATATTTGTTTTCCCATTGATTTTCATACAGGAATTTTATGCGCCGTCTTTTATTGTGCCTTCTCGCTTCCGGCTTGCCCATTGTTTGTTCGTCCGCGCCGCCGGATAACGGCAGCAAAGCCGTTCAGTCCGAACGCTGGGCAACGCCCGTCAAACACGATGCCAACCTTTATCGCATCGACGACAAGCTTTACCGCAGCGAGCAGCCTGTTGCCGAAGATGGCGAAGCCATTGTCAAGCTGGGCATTCAAAGCGTGATCAACTTGCGCTTTTTCGACCGCAACGATGACGACCATTTGAAAGAGCATGGTTTGACCTTGCTAAACCGTCCGTTGCTGTCATGGAGCATTAAGCCGAAAGAGATTGCGGAAATCCTATACTTGATTGAAAAACAACAGCAAAACGGCGCAGTGCTCATTCATTGTTATCACGGCGCAGACCGTACCGGTTTGATTGCCGGAATGTACCGCATCATCTATCAAGGCTGGCCGGTGGAAGAGGCAAAAGCCGAAATGCAACATGGGCCTTACGGTTATCACAGTATTTGGAAAAACATTGCCAACCTGTTTACCGAAGAGAAAGTCAAGCAGGTTAAAACGCATTTGGAAGTCTTGCGCAAACGCGGTTAACACTAGGATTTAAATGATAAAAGGCCGTCTGAAAGAACAAATCTTTCAGACGGCCTTTTAAATGGCAGATTGCTTAAATTACAAAATCCGTAGTCGATAATTGAATGTTTTGATCCATATCGGCAGACGGGGTTTTGGACGAGCGGCCAACCGGTTTGGCCGGTACGCCGACAACGGTAATCGAAGACGGTACGTCGGCAACCACCACGCTGCCTGCGCCGATTTTGGCATTTTCGCCGATGCGGATGTTGCCCAAAATCGAAGCATTCGCACCAATCATCACGCCATTGCCGATTTTCGGGTGGCGGTCGCCGCTTTCTTTGCCCGAACCGCCCAGCGTTACGCCGTGGAGGATGGAAATATTGTTGCCCAAGACGGCGGTTTCGCCGGCCACAAAACCGGTGGCATGGTCGAGCATCAGGCCGTGACCGAAACGGGCGGCCGGGTGGATATCGACACCGAAGACTTCCGACATGCGGTTTTGCAGGAAATATGCCAGCGTTTTACGGCCGTTTTGATAGAGCCAGTGGTTGATGCGGTGTGCCTGTACGGCGTGGAAGCCTTTGAAATACAACAGCGGCAGCGAATATTCATCACAAGCTGGGTCGCGCTCATAAATGGCTTTCAAGTCGGCCTCGACGCATTTGCTGATACGGGTGTCCACGCTCAAAGCCTGCTGATAGATTTCAAACAGCGCGCGCACGTCCATAATCGGGCTACCGAGCTTGCTGGAAAGATGGTAGGCAAGTACCGAATCGAGCGAATCGTGGCGCAACACGGTTTGATGCAGGAAACTCGCCAGCATCGGTTCGGCCGCAGCGGCCGCTTCGGTTTCTTCGCGGATGGTGTGCCACAGATTAAAATCGGTTGAATTCAAATGGTCTTTTTTCATATTCGAGGCTGTCTGAAGAATAAAATCAGATGGCTATCTTACCGTTTTCCAACGTCTTTTAACAAGGCATTTGATAATCGGTATTCAAATGCTTGAAGTTTTTTCAGACGGCCTTATATATGAAACATCGAATATTAACACGCTAAAAGGATGTCAGAAATGACGGAGCATAACGAACAACATCAACACGAAGCAGAAGAAGCGGCAGCCGTAGAGACTGCCGAAACCGTTGAAACCGAACAAGCAGAACCGACTTACGAAGAGCTTCAGGCGCGTGTCACCGAGTTGGAAGGCCAACTCAAAGACAGTGAGCTGCGCGGTTTGGCAAACGAGCAAAACCTGCGCCGCCGTCATCAGCAGGAAATCGCCGACACCCATAAATTCGCCGGACAAAAATTTGCAGCAGAAATGTTGCCGGTTAAAGATTATCTCGAAATGGCGCTGCTGGACCAAAGCGGCAATTTCGATGCACTGAAAATGGGCGTGCAAATGACTTTGAACGAGCTGCAAAAAGCATTTGATGCCACACACATTAAAGAAATCAACCCACAGCCGGGTGACAAACTCGATCCGCACCAACATCAAGCGATGCAGGCAGTCGTCAGCGAGCAAGAGCCGAACACCATCGTCAGCGTGATGAAAAAAGGCTACACATTATCCGACCGTGTGCTGCGTCCTGCGATGGTTGTCGTGGCGAAAAAAGAAGATTGAAGGCACCGCTTGATAAAGTTTATCAAGCATAAAATCTTCAGACGGCCTTATCCGGTTTCAAAACCCGATATTCCGCTATTGGAAAATCATTCCGATAAACCGGAATCGGAAAATTAAAACCGGCCGTCTGAGAAAAGAATAAACGGCTTGTGGATAAATAAATCAAGTACTTGAATTTAATTTAAAAAAAAATTCAAATTAAGCCTTGAAAAAAAATGAAGCAACCTTATTTACAAGCCATCGGAACGAAATGTTCCACAGGATTATTAATTTAGAAAAGTTTATTTATTAGGAGCAACATAATATGGCAAAAGTAATCGGTATTGACTTAGGTACAACCAACTCTTGTTTGGCCATTTCTGAAAACGGTCAAACCAAAGTGATCGAAAATGCAGAAGGTGCACGCACCACTCCTTCCGTTATCGCTTATTTGGACGGTGGCGAAATCCTCGTCGGCGCGCCTGCAAAACGCCAAGCGGTAACCAACGCTAAAAACACTATTTACGCCGCCAAACGTTTGATCGGCCACAAATTTGAAGACAAAGAAGTTCAACGCGACATTGAATCTATGCCTTTCGAAATCATCAAAGCCAGTAACGGCGACGCATGGGTGAAAGCGCAAGGCAAAGAGCTGTCTCCTCCTCAAATTTCCGCAGAGGTTTTGCGTAAAATGAAAGAAGCAGCCGAAGCTTACTTGGGCGAAAAAGTCACCGAAGCCGTGATTACCGTGCCTGCATACTTCAACGACAGCCAACGTCAAGCGACTAAAGACGCAGGCCGTATCGCAGGTTTGGAAGTAAAACGTATCATCAACGAACCAACCGCAGCCGCTTTGGCATTCGGTATGGACAAAGGCGACAACAAAGACCGCAAAGTAGCCGTATATGACTTGGGTGGCGGTACTTTCGATATTTCCATCATCGAAATTGCCAACCTCGACGGCGACAAACAATTCGAAGTATTGGCTACCAACGGCGATACCTTCTTGGGTGGTGAAGACTTCGACCAACGCTTGATCGACTACATCATTGATGAGTTCAAAAAAGAACAAGGCATTGATTTGAAACAAGACGTAATGGCTCTGCAACGTCTGAAAGAAGCTGCTGAGAAAGCTAAAATCGAATTGTCCAGCAGTCAGCAAACCGAAATCAACCTGCCATACATCACTATGGATGCAACCGGTCCTAAACACTTGGCCATGAAAATTACCCGTGCCAAATTCGAAAGCCTGGTTGAAGATTTGATCCAACGTTCTATCGAGCCTTGCAAAATCGCATTGAAAGATGCCGGCTTGAGCACCAGCGATATCGACGACGTGATTTTGGTTGGCGGTCAAAGCCGTATGCCGAAAGTACAAGAAGCCGTTAAAGCCTTCTTCGGTAAAGAGCCTCGTAAAGACGTAAACCCTGACGAAGCTGTTGCCGTAGGTGCAGCGATTCAAGGCGAAGTATTGAGCGGCGGCCGTAGCGACGTATTGCTGCTGGACGTAACTCCTCTGTCTTTGGGTATCGAAACCATGGGCGGCGTGATGACCAAGCTGATTCAAAAGAACACTACTATTCCGACTAAAGCGTCTCAAGTGTTCTCAACTGCCGAAGACAACCAAAGCGCAGTGACTATCCACGTACTGCAAGGCGAACGCGAACGTGCTTCCGCCAACAAATCTTTGGGTCAGTTCAACTTGACCGATATCGCACCTGCACCACGCGGTATGCCTCAAATTGAAGTTACTTTCGACATCGACGCCAACGGTATCCTGCACGTTTCTGCCAAAGACAAAGGCACCGGCAAAGCCGCCAACATCACCATCCAAGGTTCTTCAGGTTTGAGCGAAGAAGAAATCGAACGCATGGTGAAAGATGCCGAAGCCAACGCTGAAGAAGATAAAAAACTGACTGAATTGGTCGCTTCTCGCAACCAAGCCGAAGCTCTGATTCACTCCGTGAAAAAATCTTTGGCCGACTACGGTGATAAACTCGACGCTGCAGAGAAAGAAAAAATCGAAGCTGCGTTGAAAGAAGCTGAAGAAGCCGTGAAAGGCGACGACAAAGCCGCCATCGATGCTAAAGCCGAAGCTTTGGGTACAGCCAGCCAAAAACTGGGCGAAATGGTTTACGCTCAAGCGCAAGCCGAAGCACAAGCAGGCGAGGGTGCACAAGCCGAGTCTTCTGCTAAGAAAGACGACGACGTTGTAGATGCCGACTTTGAAGAAGTAAAAGACGACAAAAAATAATTGATGCCGTCTGAAAAAAAGCGCGAATCGAAAGGTTCGCGCTTTTTGTCGTTTGGGGAACGTGTAAAGACGCTTTGTCAAAATTGACGGTAAACTTTCAAAACCTTGCTACATCATCGTGTTGCCATAATTCTATTGCCAAATTTTGAACAGATTTCTCCGAATGCTGACAGCAGCTGACAGTCAAAGCCATTAATATTTGTTCATCGCTTGAGTGCGAATAAATTCTTATTTTTACCTCAAATCAACCCCTTGAAAGAAGATAAATATGAAAAAACTGATTCAAATGACCTCTTTGATGGTTGCGGCTGCCGGCTTGGTATTGGCTCCTGTCGCTTCTGCACACGGCAAACATGAAATGCATCCGAAACAAGAGCGTATGCACAAAAAAGCCAAACCGCAAAAAATGAAAAAACCTGCGTCTAAAGCCAAACACCATGCAGCCAAGCCTAAACATCATCAAGAGCATCGCCACGAACATCATTAAGATGAATCCTCAACAATAAATAAGGCCGTCTGAAACCCAAACATCAGGTTTCAGACGGCCTTCGGTTTATCTGTCAAATAGCGCTTTGCCGTTTTTCTTGTGCCAAACGGGTCGGCTCCAGCCAGGCAATGTTTCTTTCTGCCAGCGCATCGCGCCAATAATCCAGTTTGGTATCCAAATCTTCAGAGAAACTATCTTGATTCAAAAGCTGAATGATAACGCCGCCGTCCGTAGCTTCGGCCAAACGGCTGATTTGACGCAAAATGCCGCGGTCGGGAACAGTTTGCGTGCGTACGCCGATGAGAAGTTGCGCCGGAGTTTGTTTCAATTCGGCTTCCAATTGTTCCAAATCTTTTCTGCCGGCGGCAACGCCTTTGTCTATCCACTCTTGCGCCAAAACGCCGGAAAACCAAAGTGGCTCAGACCATTCCGTTTCCAGAGTAACAGCCCATTTGGGCGCATTATTCAGCGTAATTTTAGATGAAACGGGAACGATGTTTTCCTGAAAATCATCGGCATCAACAATCTTCGTTTGCCATGTGCGGAGGATGTTTTGATAGTAGGGCTGATTCAAATCCAAACGTTCGCGAAGGGTTTTTAAAGTAATCTTACAAGCCAGCCAAGCAAGCAAGCGCGGCAGAATGCCATAGCAGATAATGCTGCCGATGAGTAAGCCCGCCCAAGCGCGAGCATCTTCGATATGATTGTTCAGACGGCCTGCAATCACAGCCTGACTGTCGGGAACAGGAAAGCCCAAACGTTCCGGCAGCCATGACAAGGCTTCAACCGTTTTCACCAACGCCGTATTGCTTAAAAGCGTACTTTCCCAGTTGAACGTATATTGACGCACCAAAAGCAGCAGCAAAACAGAAACCAACATTCCCGACAGCGTGCAAAGCCACAGGCCGTGTGAAGTTGCACCAATCAGCCAACGCGTTTGCGGTTTGCGCCATTCATCCACATAAAGCCGTAAAATTGCCTGATTGACCGGGTCTTTACCTCGGAACCAAGTTGCCGGGCTGCTGATAAAGTGTACATTTTTCAAACGCAGGAATAAAGTCGCCAGCCACACCAGCAGCATGACTGTATTCATACCCAAAATCCCGGCCAATACCAGAAAAAAGTTCAGCCCCTGATTGTCCATCAAAAGATAAGTACTGGAAAAACCGACCGTAAACAACAACGTCGCCGCAACAATCCAAAGCCAAAACGAGCCTGTCTCCACCTGTTGCAGCACATATTTCAAATGCTGGTCGCGATCAATAATTTGAGCGCGGCGTATCAGTTTTTCCTCATTGCCGCCATCAATATGTCGCAACGCTTCCGTCGCCTGCACAGGATCTCCCGGAAAAATATAGGCACGTTCTTCAAGGATACGGACCAATTCGACAAGTTTTTGCGATGGATTCAACATAAATGATAGGTCGTCTGAAAGATAAAATGGAAACGTCTGTTATACCCCCAAATAAACCCTTTTTTTGCAAAGGTCAAAAAATTAAAAGCAGTTTTGATTTTGAATAGGGTATATAGTGGAATAGATGTAAAAAAAGCAGCCCGAAAGCTGCTCATTTTGAGTGTGGTGCGGACGGAGAGACTCGAACTCTCACACCTCGCGGCGCCAGAACCTAAATCTGGTGCGTCTACCAATTTCGCCACGTCCGCACTAATTTGAACCGTGAATTATACACAAGATTAATGGGGGCGCAAAGTCTTGTTTGCTTGAATTTTTCGGTTTATCCCTTATATAATGGTTTATTCCGGCCGTCTGAAAGCAGGGTTTGTTTTCAGACGGCCTCAACTTTACTATTGGTGAGGAAGGGCAAATGCCTGCTTTATTGATTAAAGATTTTTTGCAGACGCAAGGTTTGAAGTTGCCTGCGGATGAGATACATGTTGCTTATTTGACTGCCCAGGCTGTGATTAAAATGGGCAATGCTTCGGTTGAGCGTTCGATTTTGTGGCCGTCTGAAGACGGTTGGCAGTTGGCGGATTATGTTGATGCCGAACATGAATTGTTGTTGAAACAGATTTTTATGGCTTTGGATTCGGTTGCCGAGCGCACCGAGCATTTGAAAAGCGCAGCGGTTTATACAGCGTTTCCGAAAGATGGCGCGTTGTCGCTGGTTCGACTGAGCCGTTGGGGCGTGCCGTTGGAAAATGTGATTCCAATCGACGAGCAGGCAGGACAGGCTTTTTTGGCTGTACGTACGGCGCAAAGCGGTTGGATGAATGTTTGTCAGAATGTGGCGTATTGGCAGGAAATTGGTGAATTGTCGGCCGAACGCAATCATCCCGGCTTGAGTCAGATTTCTGTTCCTGTCTGTATACCCAGCGGTGCGGTTTTGGGTGTAGTGCATGCTGAGTTTGATGTCAAAGACGGTGCGCCTGATGAAGTATTGGTGTCTTGGATTGCCCTTGCATTAGCCTTGGAGGAACCTTTGAAAAACCTCTTGGGCGTGGCTGAAAACGAGGAAGCGGAAAATGAGTAACGCCTTGAAGTTTGTTGCGTCATGCCGTTTACCTACGGAATGGGGCGAATTTACCATGCACGGCTTTGAAGAAGAGGGCGGTCAGGAACATGTTGCATTGACAATGGGCGATGTTTCAGACGGCCTGCCTGTGTTGTCACGTATCCATTCCGAGTGCTTGACCGGCGATGCTTTATTTTCGGTGAAATGTGATTGCGGCCCTCAGCTTCAAGCAGCGATGCAAGCCGTTCAGAAAGAAGGGCGTGGCGTTATTGTATATTTGCGCCAAGAAGGCAGGGGCATTGGTTTGATAAACAAAATCCGTGCTTATCGTCTGCAAGATCAGGGCTTGGATACGGTCGAAGCCAATGTTGCGCTCGGCCTTCCTGTTGATGCGCGCGACTTCACTTTGGCCAAGCAGATTTATGATTATCTGCATATTCGTGAGGTCAGATTGTTGACCAATAATCCTGAAAAAATCCAAACGTTGAAAGATTCCGGCATTAATGTGGTCGAACGGATTGCATTGCATGTCGGCGAAAATGTGGAAAATGAGCGTTATCTGCATACTAAAGCGGATAAATTGGGACATTTGATTTTCGATTGATGGATAGGCATAACGGTTATTTTTATTGTTAAATAAAATATTCTATATTCTTTCAATGGGATATGTTTTTATTTAAATAAAAACCTTGCGTGTAATCTGATTTTTTGATTTAATGTCGGCTTATCGGGTGATTAGCTCAGTTGGTAGAGCGTCTGCCTTACAAGCAGAATGTCGGCGGTTCGACTCCGTCATCACCCACCAAGTTTCCTTTCATTGTCTTTGACAGTGGATGCGCGGTGGTAGCTCAGTTGGTTAGAGTACCGGCCTGTCACGCCGGGGGTCGCGGGTTCGAGCCCCGTCCGCCGCGCCATTATTTAAAAAGCACTGATTATATCAGTGCTTTTTTATTTTTCTTAAAGACACTATTAAGCTGCAAAAATAGAAATAGGTAAGTAACGGGGTGTTGAAATACTGTTTAACCTTAAATTCTGATGATTTTAAAAAAGGCCGTCTGAAACTTTAAAAGTTTCAGACGGCCTTTAGTCTATTGAAATAATAGACTAAATATCCAATTCTGCCGTATCGCCTTCTTTTTCCATCCATGCGCGGCGGGCTGCGGCTTCGCCTTTACCCATCAGTTTGACGAAGATATCGCGTGTTTCGTCATCTGCACCTTCTGGGATTTGCACCTGCAACAGACGGCGGGTGTCGGGGTGCATGGTGGTGTCTTTGAGCTGGTCGGGGTTCATCTCGCCCAAGCCTTTGAAGCGGCTGATGGAATAAGCAGTTTCTTTAACGCCTTCTTTTTGCAGTCGCTCCAAAATGCTGTCGAGTTCGTTTTGGCCGAGGGCGTAGAATTTGCGGGCGGGTTTGCTTTTGCCTTGTGCGTTGACATCGACGCGGAATAGCGGCGGCTGGGCGACGTAGATGTGTCCGTCGGCGACTAGTTTCGGGAAGTGGCGGTAGAACAGGGTCAGCAGCAAAACTTGAATATGCGAGCCGTCCACGTCGGCATCGGACAGGATGGCGATTTTGCCGTAGCGCAGGCCGCTTAAGTCGGGATTGTCATTGATTCCATGCGGATCAACGCCGATGGCGACGGAAATATCATGGATTTCGGCGTTACCGAAGAGTTGGTCGGGGTGGACTTCAAAGCTGTTGAGCACTTTGCCGCGCAGGGGCAGGATGGCCTGTGTGGCTTTGTCGCGGGCAAGTTTGGCAGAGCCGCCGGCAGAATCGCCTTCGACGAGGAAGAGTTCGTTTTCGCGGATGTCTTCGCTTTCGCAGTCGGTCAGCTTACCGGGCAGGACGGCGACGCCGCTACCTTTTTTCTTTTCAATCTTTTTAACCGAACGCATCCGTGCTTGTGCCTGACGGATAGCGAGTTCGGCGATTTTTTTGCCGTAGTCCACGTTTTGGTTCAGCCACAATTCCAAAGGGTCGCCCGATACGGTGGCAACGAGTTTCAGCGCGTCGCGGTTGGTCAGCTTGTCTTTGGTTTGACCTTGGAACTGCGGGTCGAGGACACGGGCGGAGAGGACGAAGGCGGTTTTGCTGAACACGTCGTCGCTTTGTACTTTTACGCCGCGTGGTAAAAGGTTGTGTAGATTGATGAAGTTGTTGACTGCGTTGAACACAGCTTGTTTCAAGCCTGCTTCGTGCGTGCCGCCCAGAGGGGTAGGAATCAGGTTTACATAGCTTTCGTTGGCGCATGAGCCTTCTTCCAGCCAAGTCAGGGCAAATGCTGCACCTTCGCCAATGCTGAAATCGCCGTTGTGGCCGTCTGAAATGTAGTTTTCACAAGAGAAGATAGGCACGGCTTCCTGCGCGTCGGCAATGAGGTCGGTCAGATAGCTTTTCAGGCCGTCTGGATAGTGCCAAGTTTGGGTGTATGCTTCTCCTTCGCCTTTAACCGGACGGGTCAGGGAAACGCGTACACCGGGCAGCAATACAGCTTTGGCGCGCAATAATCGCTCGAGTTCGGGAATGTTGTAATTTGGACTTTCAAAATATTTGCCGTCCGGCCACACGCGCACTTCGGTACCGCTGTCTTTGACGGCGCATTTGCCCACTTCAGTCAATGGCTCAATGACGTCGCCACCGGAAAAGACGATGCGGTGGACTTTGCCTTCGCGTTTGACCGTTACTTCAAGGCGGGTGGAAAGGGCGTTGGTAACAGATACGCCGACGCCGTGCAGGCCGCCTGAAAAGGCATAGGCGCTGCCGCCGTCTTTTTTGTTGAACTTGCCGCCTGCGTGCAGACGGGTGAACACGAGTTCGACTACGGGTACGCCTTCTTCAGGGTGCAGGCCGACGGGAATACCGCGGCCGTTGTCGCGTACGGAAAGCGAACCGTCTTCATGAATTTGCACGTCGATTGCAGTTGCAAAACCACCTAACGCCTCATCCGCTGCGTTATCAATCACTTCCTGACAGATATGGGTTGGGCTGTCAGTACGGGTGTACATACCGGGACGTTCTTTGACCGGCTCCAAGCCTTTGAGGACGGTAATGCTGGATTCGCTGTATTGATTGTTTTTAGCCATAGGAATAATGTAAAGGCCGTCTGAAAAGATGAAAAACAACGCTTTCAGACGGCCTGAAAGCGTTTGGGTTATAGGTTTTCTATTGGATTGCGACGGATAAAGTCTTCATAGCTTTCTATGCCGCGCAAGAAACGGGAGAGTTCGGTCAATGCGTCCAAATACACGCCGCGCTTGAAGTCGATGACTTCGTCAACCGGCGCCCAGTATTGGTGCCAGCGCCAGCCGTCAAATTCAGGATGATGGCAGGCGCGGAGGTTGACGTCGCTGTCGCGGCCGACCAAACGCAAAAGATACCAAATCTGTTTTTGTCCTCGATACGAACCGCGCCATTCGCGGCGCACCCAATGACTGGGAACGTCATAACGCAACCAGTCGCGCGTACGGCCAACGATTTTGATATGTTGCGGCAACAGGCCGACTTCTTCGTACAATTCGCGGTACATGGCGGTCTCAGGGCTTTCACCCGGTTTGATGCCGCCTTGCGGAAACTGCCATGAATGTTCGCGTACGCGTTTGCCCCAAAAGACTTCGTTACGTTCGTTAATCAGGATAATACCGACATTGGGGCGATAGCCTTCTCTGTCTAACACGGTGTCGCCCTTTATTAAATTCAATCGTGCAATTTTCCCACAAATTGGGCGGTTTTGACAAATATTGAGGCCGTCTGAATAAGCCCACAGTTTTTTCCAGACGGCATGAAACCGTTTCTGAAAAAATGTTGTTTATGAATAAAACCATAGCTTCAGGCCATCTGAAAAATGAAATTTTTTTCTGCTTTAAGGTCTTGCATTCAAAAGATTTTTGCCGTTTAATGCAAACCTTGCTGAATCAAGGGCAAAGGACACATGCCGGCCGCCCCCACAGTTTCCCTTTTGTAAGTGGCATCCGCCACCGCTGCAATATTTTTACCCCCGAACAAAAGGTCTGAAACCATGAAAAAATCTTTGATGGCGGCGGCAATCTTGAGCCTCGTCTTGACTGCGTGTAGCGGTGGAAAAGAAACCGCCGCAGAATCTTCCGCATCTCAAACTCAAACTTCTTCCTCTCAAACGGATAAACTCAATATCTACAACTGGTCGGATTATGTCGATCCGGCCACGCTGTCTGCGTTTGAAAAAAATACGCATATCAACGTCCGCTACGATTACTACGACAGCAACGAAGCGCTGGAAGCCAAGCTGCTGACCGGCAAGTCGGGTTATGATCTGGTTGCTCCGTCTATTGCCAATGTCGGCCGCCAGATTAAAGCCGGGGCGTATCAAAAAATCGACAAATCGCAAATTCCCGATTACGCCAACATCGATCCTGATTTGCTGAAAATGATGGAAACCGTCGATCCGGGCAACGAATATGCAGTCCCTTATTTCTGGGGCATCAATACGCTGGCGATTAACAAGCAGCAGGTTCAAAAGGCTTTGGGTACGGACAAACTGCCTGAAAACGAATGGGATTTGGTGTTTAATCCTGAATACACCCAAAAACTGAAATCCTGCGGCATCAGTTATTTCGACAGCGCCATCGAGCAGATTCCTTTGGCTTTGCATTATTTGGGTAAAGACCCGAACAGCGAAAACCCTGACGACATCAAAGCTGCTGTTGAAATGATGAAAAAAGTGCGTCCCGACATCAAACGCTTTACTTCGTCCGGCTATATTGACGATATGGCGGCCGGTAATCTTTGCGTATCGGTAGGCTACGGCGGCGACCTCAATATTGCCAAAACCCGTGCCAAAGAAGCAGGAAACGGCGTCGAAGTCGAAGTATTGGCGCCGAAAAGCGGCGTCGGTATTTGGGTGGATTCGCTGATGATTCCGCGTGATGCGCAAAATGTGGCCAATGCACACAAATACATCAATCACACGCTCAATCCGGAAACAGCGGCCAAAAACGGCAACTATGTGACTTATGCTCCGGCCAGCCGTCCGGCGCGTGATTTGATGGATGAAAAATATACATCTGACGAATCGATTTTCCCAAGTAAAGAATTGATGGAAAAAAGCTTCATCGTCTCTCCCAAGTCAACCGATGCGAGCAAACTCAGTGTTCGCTTGTGGCAGGCTTTGAAAGCAGGGCGATAATTAAAATTGAAATTTGAATACTCAGGCCGTCTGAAACAGTTTTTCAGACGGCCTGAGTGTTATAATTGTCAACACTTTTCAAATATTCTATAAGGAGAAACAGCGTTATGAGCAATTCAGTCATCACCGTCATCGGTAAAGACCGCGTGGGCATTGTGTACGACGTTTCCAAAATTTTAGCGGAAAACCAAATTAATATTCTCAACATCAGCCAACAGCTGATGGACGATTTTTTTACCATGATTATTTTGGTGGACACTTCAAAATGCACCAAATCACGTCAAGAGGTTTTGGATTTGTTTGCGGAAGAGAGCAAAAAACTCGCGCTTGATATCCGTATGCAAAACGAAGAAATTTTCCAAGCCATGCACCGCATTTAAGTCGGAGGGAGAGCCATGAGTATTCAATCCGGCGAGATTTTAGAAACCGTCAAAATGGTGGCCGACCAGAATTTTGATGTCCGTACCATTACCATCGGCATTGATCTGCACGACTGTATCAGCAGCGATATCAATGTGTTGAACCAAAATATTTACAATAAAATCACCACGGTCGGCAAAGACTTGGTGGCGACGGCAAAATATTTGTCTGCCAAATACGGCGTGCCGATTGTGAATCAGCGCATTTCCGTCACGCCGATTGCCCAAATCGCCGCGGCCACCCATGCCGATTCCTATGTCAGCGTGGCGCAAACTTTAGATAAAGCTGCCAAAGCCATCGGCGTGTCGTTTATTGGCGGCTTCTCTGCGCTGGTGCAAAAAGGCATGTCGCCTTCGGACGAAGTGCTGATCCGTTCCATTCCCGAAGCGATGAAGACTACCGATATCGTGTGTAGCTCCATCAATATCGGCAGCACGCGCGCCGGTATCAATATGGATGCGGTCAAGCTAGCAGGCGAAACCATCAAACGCACGGCTGAAATCACGCCCGAAGGTTTCGGCTGCGCCAAAATCGTCGTGTTCTGCAATGCAGTGGAAGACAACCCGTTTATGGCGGGTGCGTTTCACGGTTCGGGCGAAGCGGATGCCGTTATCAATGTCGGCGTGTCCGGCCCGGGTGTCGTAAAAGCCGCGTTGGAAAATTCAGATGCAACGACATTGACCGAAGTTGCGGAAGTAGTGAAGAAAACCGCTTTCAAAATTACCCGTGTGGGCGAACTCATCGGCCGCGAAGCCTCAAAAATGCTGAACATCCCGTTTGGTATTCTCGACTTGTCGTTGGCACCAACCCCTGCCGTCGGCGACTCGGTGGCGCGCATTCTTGAAGAAATGGGCTTGAGCGTCTGCGGTACACATGGCACGACAGCGGCTTTGGCATTGCTGAATGATGCTGTGAAAAAAGGCGGCATGATGGCTTCCAGTGCGGTCGGCGGTTTGAGCGGCGCATTTATCCCCGTTTCAGAAGACGAGGGCATGATTGCGGCTGCCGAAGCCGGTGTGCTGACGCTGGATAAACTCGAAGCCATGACTGCCGTCTGCTCCGTTGGTTTGGACATGATTGCCGTGCCCGGCGATACGCCTGCTCATACCATTTCCGGTATCATCGCCGACGAAGCCGCCATCGGCATGATCAACAGCAAAACCACCGCCGTGCGCATTATTCCGGTAACCGGTAAAACCGTCGGCGATAGCGTCGAGTTCGGCGGCCTGTTGGGCTACGCGCCTGTAATGCCGGTTAAAGAAGGTTCGTGCGAAGTATTTGTCAACCGAGGCGGCAGAATCCCGGCTCCGGTTCAATCGATGAAAAACTGATTGGATTGATGAATATAAAAGGCCGTCTGAAATTGATTTTCAGACGGCCTTTTATGTTTGCAGGCTGATTATTTGAACATATTTTTAATAATGCCCATTACGCTGCGTGAAATGGCGTTGGTTACTTGGCGGTTGATTTGGCTGCCGATGGCGTCGGCAACGTTGTAGCCCAAACCTTGGCCGGATTTTTTACGTCCGCCGCTCAAACCGCCGATCAGTCCGCCGAGGATGCCGGGATCGGCATTGGCAGCCTCTTTTTCTGCGGTTTTTTGCGCTTTTTCCTGCTCTTTAGCAGCATTTGCGGCTTCTTTTTCAGCGGCAGCCTGGCTGTCTGCTTCGGCCAATGCTTCAAAAGCGGAGTAGTTGTCCACCATGTCTTTATAGGTTGGATATAAATCGTCGTTTTGGAACAGGCGGTTGCGTTCCTCTGTGGCAAGCGGGGTTAAGGAAGATTGCGGCGGCAGGATGAGGGCGCGTTCTACCGGCTCGGGCATACCTTTTTCATCAAGGAAGGAAACGAGGGCTTCGCCGACGCCCAGTTCGGCAATCGCTTCGGCAACTTTGATGTTTGGATTGCTGCGGAAGGTTTCGGCAGCGGCTTTGACTGCTTTTTGGTCGCGCGGTGTGAAGGCGCGCAGGGCGTGTTGTACGCGGTTACCCAGTTGGCCGAGAATGGTATCGGGCAAGTCGAGCGGGTTTTGGGTGACGAAATATACGCCCACGCCTTTGGAACGGATCAGGCGCACGACTTGTTCGATTTGTTCGACCAACGCATTGGCGGCATTGTTGAACATCAAATGCGCTTCGTCGAAGAACATCACGAATTTTGGTTTGTCCAAATCGCCGACTTCGGGCAGGGTTTCAAACAATTCTGCCAGCATCCACAGCAAAAACGCGCTGTACATACGCGGAGAGCGCATCAGTTTTTCGGAATTAAGGATGTTGATGATGCCTTTGCCGTTGTCGGTTTGCATCCAGTCTTGCAGGTTGAGGGAAGGTTCGCCGAAGAATTTTTCTGCACCTTCGTTTTCCAAAGTCAGCAGTTGGCGTTGAATCGCGCCGATACTGGCGGCAGAAACGTTGCCGTATTGCGTGCGGTATTCCGAAGCGTGGTCGGAAACGTGTTTCAGCATACTGCGCAGGTCTTTCAAGTCCAAAATGTGCCAGCCTCTGTCGTCTGCAACTTTGAACACGAGGTTGAGCAGGCCTTCTTGCGTGTCGTTCAGATTCATCAGGCGGGCCAAAAGCATAGGGCCCATTTCTGAAACGGTGACGCGTACGGGAATACCGGTTTCGCCGTAAACATCCCAAAAGCGCACGGGGAAATTTTGCAGCCATTGTTCGCCCAAATGAAACTCGGCGATGCGTTCGCCCACTTTGCCGCTGTTGGCACCGGCTTGCGCGATGCCCGACAAATCGCCTTTGACATCGACTAAGAATACAGGGACGCCTTCGCTGCTGAAGGCTTCCGCCATACGGCGTAGGGTAACGGTTTTACCCGTACCGGTCGCACCGGCGATCAAGCCGTGGCGGTTGGCCATTTTGCCTTGGATTTCGAGCGTTTTCCCGTCGGCACGCGCAATTTGAAATGTAGTCATGATTATTCCTTAGAATCCGTGATGTGAAACAATTTGTTGTTTTAAAAAACAAGCATTTTAACGTTTGCGGCGAGGGGATTCAACCAAGCAAGGTTTCAGACGGCCTTAAGTTTTGCAAAGGTTTTTTTGCAGTGATTGGACAAGGTTGAAATCTGCTATAATTCCATCCAATCTGCAACCGTCTGACAAGGCGGTTGTTTTCTTTGTTTGTTGAATATTTTTTACGAAAGCGAAAGTCGGAATGACTGCACAACAAGCCCCTTTGGGCGAAAAAACCATGGCCGTGCTGATGGCGATGTTGGTCGCGCTGATGCCGTTTTCTGTCGATGCTTATCTGCCTGCGATTCCCGAAATGGCGAAGTCGCTGGGTTCAGACATCCACCGTATCGAGCAAAGCCTGAGCTTTTTTATGTTTGGCGTGGCGTTTGGTCAGGTAGTCGGCGGTTCGATTTCGGATATTAAAGGCCGCAAACCTGTCGCCTTGGTGGGCTTGAGCATTTACTTTGCCGCCGTTATCGGTTTGACGATGGTGAATAATGTCGAGCAGCTGCTGAACTTGCGTGCCTTGCAGGCGTTTGGCGCGGGGATGACCGTGGTGATTTCCGGCGCGATGGTGCGCGATTATTATTCCGGACGCAAAGCCGCGCAGATGTTTGCCTTAATCGGCATCATTCTGATGATTGTGCCATTGATGGCGCCGATGATTGGTGCAGGCTTGCAGAATTTGGGCGGCTGGCGCATGATTTTCGGCTTTCTGGCCTGTTATTCGCTGCTGCTTTGGGGTTTGATGTGGTATTTCCTGCCTAAGCCGCACCAAAAAGGCAAAATCAGCATGGATGTGTTCGGCGTGGTGGCCGGCAGGTTTAAACGCGTTTTGAGAACGCGCGCCGCAATGGGCTATCTGTTTTTCCAAGCTTTCAGTTTCGGTTCGATGTTTGCCTTTTTGACCGAATCGTCGTTCGTGTACCAACATCTGTATCATGTTTCCCCAAACCAATATGCTTGGATATTTGCGCTCAATATCATTACCATGATGTCGTTTAACCGCATTACCGCATGGCGTTTGAAAACCGGTACGCATCCGCAAAACATCCTCAAATGGGGCATTATCGTCCAATTTTCCGCCAATCTGCTGATGACGGTTTTGGTATTGTCGCTGTCTCTGCCGCCTTTGTGGGCTTTGGTGCCATGTGTGATGTTTTCAGTCGGTACGCAAGGCTTGGTTGGTGCGAACACTCAAGCCTGTTTTATGAGCTATTTCAGCGCAGAGGGCGGCAGCGCAAATGCCGTTTTAGGCGTGTTCCAATCCCTTATCGGCGCATCGGTCGGCATGGCAACGACTTGGCTGCACAATGGTTCCGCCTTGGTGATGGCCGGTATGATGTTGAGCTCGACCGTATGCGGCATTGTGCTGTTGTGGATTTGCTCGCATCAGGCTTGGGTGGAAAACGATAAAAAAGAATATGTTTAACCTTCGGGCCGTATGAAAAACGGTTTCAGACGGCCTCAACACTATATTGAAGAAATTAACCATGAGTACCAGCAAACAACGCCCCATCGGCGTATTCGATTCCGGCGTCGGCGGCTTGACCAACGTCCGCACCCTGATGGAACGCCTGCCGATGGAAAACATCATCTATTTCGGCGATACCGCACGCGTTCCCTACGGCACCAAATCCCGCGCCACCATCGAAACCTTCGCCATGCAGATTGTCGAATTCCTGCTGGAAAACGATGTCAAAGCACTGGTTATCGCGTGTAACACCATCGCCGCTGTTGCCGGACAAAAAATCCGCCAAAAAGCAGGCAATATGCCCGTATTGGACGTCATCTCCGCTGGTGCGGAAGCCGCTTTACAAACCACCAAAAACAACCGAATCGGCATTATCGCGACCAACACCACCGTCAACAGCAATGCCTACGCGCGCGCCATCCATTCGAAAAACAACGACACGCTGGTGCGCACACAAGCCGCGCCCCTGCTTGTGCCATTAGTGGAAGAAGGATGGCTCGATCACGAAGTCACCCGCCTGACCGTGCGCGAATACTTGAAGCCGCTTTTGGCAGACGACATTGATACGCTGGTGTTGGGTTGTACCCACTTCCCACTACTCAAACCGCTTATCGGCCATGAAGCGCAAAACGTCACCTTGGTCGATTCTGCTATCACCACAGCCGAAGCCACCGCCAAAGCCTTGGCGCAAGCAGGTTTGCTGAACACGGAAAACGACAATCCGGATTACCGCTTCTACGTCAGCGACATTCCCCTGCGTTTCCGCACCATCGGCGAACGCTTCTTAGGCAGAAGTATGGAGCAGATTGAGATGGTAACGTTGGGTTGATTGGAAATATTAAAGGCCGTCTGAAAACCTGATTCAGGTTTTCAGACGGCCTTTTTACTTCCTGAGTATTTTATCTGCCTGACTGTGCCCACACGTTTTGCAAGTAGGCGTAGGTCAGCTCGGCGGTGTCGGACACCAGCGCGATGTCGCTGCCCAAGTCTTCGGCTTTGCCCACGCCGATGGGCAGGGCGCCGGCGGCTTTGATGGCGGTGACGCCAGCGGCGGCGTCTTCAATGCCGATGCATTGGCGGATGTCCACGCCCACGCCCTCGGCGGCGGCGAGGAAGATGTCGGGGGCGGGTTTGGAATGCGCGACGGCGGCAGGGTCGGCGACGGCGTCGAAGAAGTGAGTCAGCCCCATGCGCTCCAGCAGGAATGGGCCGTTTTTACTGGCGGACGCGAGGGCGATTTTTTTGCCGTTTGCCCTCAATGCTTCCAGTAGCGGCAAAATGCCAGGGTACACGTCTTCGGGTTTGACTGCCTGAATCATTTCGACGTAGTTGTCGTTTTTGCGGCGAGTCAGTTCGGCGAACTCGGCTTCGCTGACGGTTTTGCCGCCGTGCGCAAGGATGCATTTGAGCGAATCGTCGCGCGACACGCCTTTGAGCTGCTCGTTAAACTTGCGGTCGATGCTGATGCCCAGTTCTTCGGCAAGCTTTTTCCATGCGCGGTAGTGGTATTCGGCGGTGTCGGTGATGACGCCGTCGAGGTCAAACAGGACTGCGGTAAAAGTCATTTTGCGCCCTCCTTATTTTTCCAACGCGACGGTGTGGCTGCCGTTGAGCGTGATGTCTTTGCCGTACACCTGCAAATCGAGCGGTTCGCCTTTGAGCAGGGTGAAGACGACGTTTTCTTTGCCGACGGCGACTTTAATCAGACGGCCGCGGTAGTTGATGTGGAAGGCATAGCCTGTCCACGCACTCGGCAGGAACGGTGCGAAGCTGAGTTTGCCGCCCCAAGTTTTCATTTGGGCGAAACCTTGGACGATGGCGAGCCACGAGCCGGTCATGGAGGTGATGTGCAGGCCGTCTTCGGTGTCGTTGTTGTAGTTGTCCAAGTCCAGGCGGGCGGTGCGTTGGTACATTTCCACGGCTTTTTCTTCTTTGCCCAGTTCGGCGGCGAGAATAGAGTGGATACATGGTGACAACGAGCTTTCGTGCACGGTCATCGGTTCGTAGAAGTCGAAGTTGCGGCGTTTTTCGTCCATGTTGAAACGGTCGCCGAAGAAATAGATGCCTTGCAATACGTCCGCCTGTTTGATGAAAGGCGAACGCAGGATTTTGTCCCACGACCATTTCTGGTTGAGCGGCAAATCGTCGGGCGAAAGCGCGGACACGGGGCGGATGTCTTTGTCGAGGAAGCCGTCGTGCTGCACGAATACGCCGAGTTCTTCGTCATGCGGACGGTACATATTGGCGCTGATGTCCGCCCATTTTTCCAACTCGGCGGCACTCACGTTCAAATCGGGACGAGGGTATTTCGCCAAGGCCTCGCGAGTGTAGTCCAATACCCATGCGGCGAGGGTGTTGGTGTACCAGTTGTTGTTGATGTTGTTTTCGTATTCGTTCGGGCCGGTTACGCCGTGAATCATGTATTTGCCGTTGCGTTTGGAGAAGTGGACGCGGTCCGCCCAGAAGCGGGACACTTCGACCAAGACTTCCAAGCCTTCTTTGGCAAGATAGCTTTCGTCGCCAGTGTAGTTGGTGTAGTTGTAGATGGCGTAAGGAATCGCGCCGTTGCGGTGGATTTCCTCGAAAGTGATTTCCCATTCGTTGTGGCACTCGATGCCCGTAAACGTTACCATCGGATAGAGTGCGCCCGCCAAGCCTTGTTCGCGCGCGTTGTGCTGTGCTTGCGGCAGTTGGTTGCGGCGGTATTGCAGCAGGTTGTGGGTAACTTCGGGTTCCGCCAGTGCGAGGTAGAGCGGCACGGCGTAGGCTTCGGTGTCCCAATAGGTCGCGCCGCCGTATTTTTCGCCGGTAAAGCCTTTCGGACCGATGTTCAGGCGCGCGTCTTCGCCGTAGTAGGTGGAGAACAGTTGGAACAGGTTGAAGCGGATGCCTTGTTGCGCTTCGTCGCTGCCTTCGATGACCACGTCGGCGATTTCCCAACGGTGCAGCCAGCCTGCTTTGTGCGCGTCCAGCAAGGTTTCAAACGCAACGCCTGCGATTTTTTCCGACAAGGCGCGGCCAGCGGCTTTCACTGCTTCCAAGCCTTGATAATCACGGCTGGTGGTAACAATCACGCGTTTTTCAAAAGTTTCGGGCGTGCCGCCGACTTCGGCTTGGAAAGAATTAGAGACCTGCCAGTCGGTTTGGCTGCCGCTGAGGGCTTTGAAGCTGCCGGCGAAGGTTTGCTCGGCGTTGACGATGAATTGTTCCACGCCGAAAGGGTTGGCAACGGTTTGGGTGGCAATGTAGGAGCGGTCGTCTGAAACGCCTTTGTCCAATACCTGCCAGAATTTTTCTTCGTAGTTGGAGTCTTCGTTTTTCACGTCGGCGTCGATGATGGAATCGATGCGGACTTGGTGGGTTTTACCGTCAACAGATACGGCTTCCCAGCGGATAACCGCCAGCTCTTTTTGCGCAACAGACAGGAATTTGCACACATCGAAACGCACGCCGAATACGGTGAACGAGCGGCGCAACACGCCGTGCTGCATATCGAGTTCGACGGAGAAGTCGGCAACGTCGTTTTTCGCCAAGTCCACTTCCTGATCGTCGACAAAGATTTTAACTTTGCTGAAATTGAGCGCGTTGATGGCTTTGCCGAAATATTTGGGGTAGCCGTTTTTCCACCAGCCGACGCGGGTTTTGTCGGGGAACCACACGCCAGCGATGTAGGTGCCCAAGTGGCTGTCGGCGGAGTAGGTTTCTTCAAAGTTGCCGCGCATACCCATATAGCCGTTGCCCAAGCTGGTCAGGCTCTCTTGCAGCCGTTTGTGTTCTTTTTCCAGTTTTGCCGAACGCAGTGTCCAAGGGCTGACTTCCATGATTCTTGTATACATTTATGAAGCTCCTGTTATTAAAATTGTAAGTTCGGCAAAGGTTTCAGACGGCCTTTGCCGATGGTATTGATGGATTATTCGCCGTGGGTCTCTTTAATCAGACATACTGAGAAGGCTCCCAGCAGCAAGACCGCGCCTGCAACCAAGAACATGGTTGCCTGATGGCTGCCTAGTATAGGGAAGAGGATAAAGCTCAGCAGGGAGGCGACGATTTGCGGCATACAGATAGAGCCGTTAAACAGACCCAAATAAGTACCCATGTGTTTGCCGGAGAGGGCATTGGTCACAATCGTCAAAGGATAGGTAATGATACCGGCCCACGCAATACCGATTAAGGTATAAGACAACACTAGCGCGTATTGATTGCTGATGAAGAAAACGGAGAAGAAACCGAGTGCACCCAAAGCCAAGCAACCGAAATAACCAACTTTATGGTATTTATTCGGTACTTTTGCCAGAATAAACGAGCAGATAACGGCAGCAATGGATTGCACCGCCGCCAAAACGCCGTACCAGTTGCCTGCTTCTTGGTAGCCTACGGAGGAGGCATCAGTTGTCTGCCAAACGTTTTCTGCAATCGCGCCTGCCGAGTAAGTCCACATATATTGGAAGGCGAACCAGCAGAAGAATTGCACCAAAGTCACCGTCCAAAACGCTTTAGGCGCGGTTTTCAAAAGTTCGAGCCAGTTGGCTTTTTCCTGATTCGCGGCGACATCGATGCCGTGATAGCGGGCGTAGGTTTCCGGATCGTATTCTTTGACTTTGAAGATGGTGAACGCACTGGTAATAATCAGCAACGCTGCGCCCACATAGAATGCTACGACCACGGTCTGCGGCACGACGCCTTTTTCTGCCGTGTTTTCTAAGCCGATATAGGCAAAGACGAATGGCAAGATGGCGGCAACGACTGCGCCTGTATTGGCTAAGAAACTTTGAATGCCGTAGGCGTAGCCTTTTTGCTCTTCGTTGACCATGTCGCCGACCATCATCTTAAACGGCTGCATTGCCATATTGGAGGACACGTCCAACAGCGCAATCATCAGCGCGCCAAACGACAAAGCTGCCAAAGAAGCGTAGCCAAAACCGAAGCTGCCTGAGTTCGGCATCAGAATCATGACGATAACCGCAATCAGTGTGCCATAAAGCAGATAGGGCAGACGGCGGCCACCCAAGCGCGGCATCCAAGTGCGGTCTGAGTAGTAGCCCACAATCGGCTGAACCAACATACCGGCCAGCGGCGGCAGAATGAAAAACCAGCCCAAATTGTGTGGGTCAGCGCCTAAAGTTTGAAAAATTCGGCTCATTTGTGAGCTTTGCAGGGTAAAGGCCGTCTGAACGCCTAGATAGCCGAAGCTCAGCATCCAAATCGTACTTTTTGCCAGTGACGGCAAACCTTGTTTTGCTGTTTTTTGCGTATGTTCCGACATGAGGTAAATCCTTTTTTTAAAAAGTATTTTTATTGAGAAATCTGAAATGTTCCTTGGTGTGGTGTTCTCTGTCGTTATTGTTTGTGTGCGTACTTTCAAGGATATGGGTGCATTTTATGAAGTGCGCCGGATATTGGCAATGCCAGTTCAAGGATAAACTGGCTTAAATCAAATTTTCTGCGGTTTGGCATTGATACCGTCGGGCAATGAGGGCATCGGTTCGGCTCGGTGTATATGTTGATGCTTATTTCTATTTTCAGACGGCATTTGAACAAGCAAGTATTTGGGCAATAGGTTAAAATGGGCCGTCTGAAATTTGTTTGACGGAAACGAGAAAACTATGTCCCAACAATACGTCTATTCTATGCTGCGCGTGAGCAAGGTTGTGCCGCCGCAGAAAACCATTATTAAAGACATTTCCCTTTCATTTTTCCCCGGTGCAAAAATCGGTTTGCTCGGTTTGAACGGTGCGGGTAAATCTACTGTACTGCGGATTATGGCGGGTGTGGATAAAGAATTTGAGGGCGAAGCCGTACCAATGGGTGGCATTAAAATCGGCTACCTGCCGCAAGAGCCCGAGCTTGATCCTGAGAAAACCGTGCGCGAGGAAGTGGAAAGCGGTTTGGGCGAAGTAGCTGCCGCGCAGAAACGCTTGGAAGAAGTGTATGCCGAGTATGCCAATCCTGATGCGGATTTTGACGCGTTGGCGGAAGAACAAGGCCGTCTGGAAGCAATTATTGCGGCAGGTTCATCTACCGGCGGCGGTGCAGAGCATGAATTGGAAATTGCTGCCGACGCGTTGCGCCTGCCTGATTGGGATGCCAAGATCGGCAATTTGTCCGGCGGTGAAAAACGCCGTGTGGCTTTGTGCAAACTCTTATTGAGCAAGCCCGATATGCTTTTGCTTGACGAGCCGACCAACCACTTGGACGCGGAATCTGTCGAATGGCTGGAGCAATTCTTGGTACGCTTCCCAGGTACCGTGGTTGCGGTAACGCACGACCGCTACTTCCTCGACAACGCCGCTGAATGGATTTTGGAACTCGACCGCGGGCACGGTATCCCGTGGAAAGGCAATTACTCGTCTTGGCTGGAGCAGAAAGAAAAACGTTTGGAAAACGAGGCGAAATCCGAAGCTGCACGCGTGAAGGCGATGAAGCAGGAATTGGAATGGGTGCGCCAAAATGCCAAAGGCCGCCAAGCCAAGTCTAAAGCGCGTTTGGCTCGTTTTGAAGAAATGAGCAACTACGAATACCAAAAACGCAACGAAACTCAGGAAATCTTTATCCCTGTTGCCGAGCGTTTGGGTAACGAAGTAATTGAATTTGTGAATGTTTCCAAATCGTTCGGCGATAAAGTGCTGATTGACGATTTGAGCTTCAAAGTACCTGCTGGCGCGATTGTCGGCATTATCGGCCCGAACGGCGCAGGTAAATCGACGCTGTTCAAAATGATTTCGGGCAAAGAGCAGCCTGATTCCGGCGAAGTGAAAATCGGCCAAACCGTGAAAATGAGCTTGATTGACCAAAGCCGCGAAGGTTTGCAAAACGACAAAACCGTGTTCGACAACATCGCCGAAGGCCGCGACATTTTGCAGGTTGGTCAGTTTGAAATTCCAGCCCGCCAATATTTGGGACGCTTCAACTTCAAAGGCAGCGACCAAAGCAAAATCGCAGGTCAATTGTCTGGCGGCGAACGCGGTCGTCTGCACTTAGCAAAAACCTTGTTGAGCGGCGGCAATGTGTTGCTGTTGGACGAGCCGTCTAACGACCTCGACGTAGAAACCCTGCGCGCGCTGGAAGATGCATTGCTGGAATTTGCCGGCAGCGTGATGGTGATTTCGCACGACCGCTGGTTCCTCGACCGTATTGCTACGCATATCTTGGCTTGTGAAGGCGACTCTAAATGGGTGTTCTTTGACGGCAACTATCAGGAATACGAAGCCGACAAGAAACGCCGTTTGGGCGAAGAGGGCGCAAAACCGAAACGTATCCGTTACAAACCGGTAACGCGTTAATTAGGTTTGAACCAAAAGGCCGTCTGAAACTTTTAATGTTTCAGACGGCCTTTTATTTTTGATGTTTATGATTGTTTTCTTAATTGCGGATGGTTTTCCAATGTATCAATGATGATTTCAATCATGCGTGGGGCAGTTTGTGCCAAATCGAAGCCTTGACCTGAAGAAAGCCAGCGCCAAATCAAGCCGTCTAATGAAGACTTGATGAAGATGACCGCCATATCGATATCCAAATTATCCGCCAACGCTTTTTGTTGTACCGCATCAGTCAGGACGGCAACGATTTTTTCACGCCATAGCGATTGGTGTTTTTTAGCGATGGCAATGACCGCCTCGTTTTGCTCGGTGTGTTCGCATTTTAAAAACAAAATGCTGTGGAATTTATAATGAAGCTCGTTGTGTTGCAGGCGCTCGAAAAAACGGGTCAGAGTCAGTCGGAAGCTTGACCAAGCCTGTTCGTTATTGTTGTTCGAGTCTTCTTTTATGCAATTTTCGATGTCGTCGCAAATCCGTTGGAACAAGGCGTCAAACAAATCTTCTTTGTTTTTGAAATGCCAATACAGCGCGCCGCGCGTTACGCCTGCGGCTTGGGCGATTTCGTTAAGCGAGGTGCGGGCAATGCCTTTTTGATAAAACGTATCCAATGCGGCAAGCATGAGATATTCTTTGGTTTTTAAGGCTTCGGTTTTGGTTCTTCTCATAGTTGTTTTGTAGGAAATGTAAATTTATGGTTCGGATTATAAAAAATTACTTCTGAACATGCAAGAATGTATGTATAATTCAATTCAATACTTGATAGTGTTTCTCAACACTATATAATCAGCCTGTTTTTCATAAAAGCAGGCAATTTCTATTTGCGAAATATGAGATTAAAGTAATCAATTTTTAATTAGTCAAACCCTTATTTATCATAGAGATAGGAAAATTATGGCTCTTTATGCTTCTAAAATGATGCGTGTCGCGGCAATTGCAGCAGCTACTGCGTTGGCGCTTTCCGCTTGCGACAAAGGCGATGAAAAAGCAGCCGGCCAACAGGCGCAAGGCAGTCAGCAACAGCAAAAACAACCTGCACCTGAAGTGCGCGTGGTCACTGTGCATCCGGAAACCGTTGCATTAACAACCGAGTTGCCGGGCCGTCTGGAATCATTGCGTACTGCCGAAGTTCGCGCCCAAGTCGGCGGTATTCTGCAAAAACGCCTGTTCCAAGAGGGCAGTTATGTGCAAGCCGGTCAGCCTTTGTACCAAATCGACAGCTCATCTTATGAAGCAAACTTAGAAAGCGCACACGCCCAGTTGGCGAGTGCGCAAGCTACTTTGGCTAAAGCGAATGCCGACTTAGCCCGCTACAAACCGCTGGTTGCCGCCGATGCCATCAGCCAACAAGAATATGATGCGGCCGTAACGGCCAAGCGTTCGGCAGAGGCAGGCGTCAAATCCGCTCAAGCAGCCATCAAATCTGCCGGTATCAGCCTGAACCGCTCCCGCATTACTGCGCCGATTTCCGGCTTTATCGGTCAATCTAAAGTTTCTGAAGGTACGCTGCTGAATTCCGGCGATACCACTGTTTTAGCCACCATCCAACAAACCAATCCGATGTATGTCAATGTTACCCAGTCTGCGAGTGAGGTCATGAAACTGCGTCAACAGGTTGCCGAAGGCAAATTGTTGGCGGCAAACGGTGCGATTGCAGTGGACATCAAATTTGACGACGGTACGGTTTACCCTGAAAAAGGCCGTCTGCTGTTTGCAGATCCGACTGTTAACGAAACGACTGGTCAAATTACCTTGCGCGCTGCCATTCCTAATGACAGAAATATCTTGATGCCGGGCTTGTATGTGCGCGTGTTGATGGAACAAGTTGCTGTGGATAATGCATTTGTAGTGCCGCAACAAGCAGTTACCCGCGGTTCGCAAGATACGGTGATGGTGGTGAATGACAAGAGCGAAATGGAAGCGCGTGTCGTGACCGTTGCCCAACAGCAAGGTAGCAATTGGGTTATTACAGACGGCTTGAAAGACGGCGACAAAGTGATTGTTGAAGGCATCAGTATCGCCGCTATGTCGGGTGCTAAAAAGGTAACGCCGAAAGAATGGATGCCGCCTGCAAACGCTGCGGCAGCAACACCAGCAGTTTCAGACGGCCAAGCTGCATCCGAGGCCAAGCCTGAAGCTAAAGCTGCATCTGAAGCCAAATAAGGAACGCATGAATGTCTAAGTTTTTTATTGACCGCCCCATTTTTGCATGGGTTATTGCGATTTTTATCATCGCAGCGGGTATTTTCGGCATTCAAAAACTGCCGATTTCCCAATATCCGTCCGTTGCAGCGCCGACCATTACTTTGCGCGCTACTTATCCGGGCGCTTCTGCTCAGGTAATGGAAGACAGCGTACTGGCCGTTATCGAACGTAATATGTACGGTGTGGAAGGTTTGGACTATATGACGACTTCTGCCAATTCCAGCGGCAGCGGCAGCGTCAGTCTGACGTTTACACCGGAAACCAATGAAGATTTGGCGCAGGTAGACGTGCAGAACAAATTGTCGGAAGTGTTGTCCACATTGCCGTCTACCGTACAGCAATATGGTGTAACCGTATCTAAAGCGCGTTCCAACTTCTTGCAAGTGGTCATGCTTTCTTCTGAAAAGCAATCCATTGAGGAAATGAACGATTACGCCCAGCGCAATATCATTCCTGAACTGCAGCGTATCGACGGGGTAGGGCAGGTACAATTGTTTGGTGCGCAACGCGCCATGCGTATTTGGGTTGATCCGAAAAAACTGCAAAACTACAACCTGTCTTTTGCAACGGTAACCAACGCACTGGCTACTCAAAATATCCAAATTTCTGCAGGCTCTATCGGTTCTTTGCCGGCGGCTGCAGGTCAGACCATTTCGGCGACCGTTACTGCGGAAGGGCAATTAAGAACGGCTGAAGAGTTCGGCAACATCATTTTGGTATCAAATACCGACGGCTCTAATGTCTATCTGAAAGATGTGGCAAAAGTCGGCTTGGGTATGGAAGACTATTCCTCTTCCACCCGTTTGAACGGCGTCAACACTACCGGTATGGCAGTGATGCTGTCCAACAGCGGTAACGCTTTGGCAACGGCGACTGCCGTAAAAGAAAAAATGGCGGTTTTGCAGAAGTATTTCCCAGACGGTATGAGCTGGAAAGTTCCTTACGATACTTCCAAATTTGTGGAAATTTCGATTGAGAAAGTGATTCATACGCTTTTGGAAGCCATTGTTTTGGTATTCTTGGTGATGTATCTCTTCCTGCAAAACATCCGCTATACGCTGATTCCGACCATTGTTGTACCGATTTCCCTGTTGGGCGGTTTTGCCTTTATCTCATACATGGGTATGTCGATTAACGTATTGACCATGTTTGCGATGGTATTGGTGATCGGTATCGTGGTCGATGACGCGATTGTGGTCGTTGAAAACGTTGAGCGTATTATGGCGAGCGAAGGTCTGTCGCCTAAGGCTGCAACCAAAAAAGCGATGGGTCAGATTTCCGGCGCGGTTATCGGTATTACTGCCGTGTTGATGTCCGTATTTGTGCCACTGGCAATGTTTAGCGGTGCAACCGGTAACATTTACAAACAGTTTGCCTTGACCATGGCGGCATCTATCGGCTTCTCCGCATTCCTTGCCTTGACGCTGACTCCGGCATTGTGTGCCACCATGCTCAAACCGATTCAGAAGGGTCATCACGAAGAGAAAAAAGGTTTCTTCGGTTGGTTTAACAAAAAATTCGACAGCTGGACACACGGCTACGAAGGCTGGGTTGCCAAAGTCTTGCGCAAGACTTTACGCATGATGGTTGTCTATATTGGTTTGACTGTTGTGGGCGTATTCCTGTTTATGCGTCTGCCGACTTCCTTCTTGCCGACTGAAGACCAAGGTAACTTGATGTTGAGCGTACAGCTGCCTGCCGGCGCGACCAAAGAGCGTACCGATGCAACTTTGGCTCAAATCACTCAACTGGCGAAATCTGTACCTGAGATCGAGAACATTATTACCGTTTCCGGCTTTAGTTTTAGCGGTTCCGGCCAAAACATGGCTTTGGGCTTTGTCATTCTGAAAGACTGGAGCGAACGTACTGCTCCGGGCAGCGATGCGACTTCTATTTCCGGTAAGTTGACCGGCATGATGATGGCTACGCTGAAAGACGGTTTCGGTTTGGCGATTGTGCCTCCTGCCATTATGGAATTGGGTACAGGCTCCGGCTTGACGATTTACCTGCAAGACCGTAACAACAGCGGCCATGCCGCATTATTGGCCAAGCGCAATGAGTTGATTGACAAAATGCGCAAAAGCGGTTTGTTTAACCCAAGTACCGTCCGTGCGAGCGGTTTGGAAGATGCGCCGCAGTTGAAAATCGACATCAATCGTTCCGCCGCAGCCGCACAAGGTATTTCGTTCTCTGATATCCGTACTGCTTTGGCTTCTTCTTTGGGTTCGTCTTATGTCAACGATTTCCCGAATCAAGGCCGTCTGCAACGCGTAATGGTACAAGCTGATGCGAGTGCCCGTATGCAGCCTGCCGATATTCTGAACCTGACTGTACCGAATAAATCCGGCGTGGCCGTACCGCTTTCTACCATTGCTACTGTTTCTTGGGAAAACGGTATGGAACAAAGCGTCCGCTTCAATGGTTATCCGGCAATGGAGCTTTCCGGCTCTCCTGTTAATGGCGTATCTTCCGGTCAAGCCATGGCTGCGGTACAGCAAATGGTTGATGAAATGGGCGGCGGTTACAGTCTGGAATGGGGCGGTCAGTCTCGTGAAGAGGCTAAAGGCGGCTCGCAAACTGTCGTGTTGTACGCATTGGCCGCTGCCGCTGTATTCTTGGTATTGGCTGCTTTATACGAAAGCTGGTCTATCCCGTTGGCGGTTATCCTTGTGATTCCGTTGGGCTTGATTGGCGCGGCATTGGGCGTAACCGGCCGTAACATGTTTGAAGCACTGCTGGGTAGTATTCCGGCATACGCCAACGATATCTACTTCCAAGTCGGTTTCGTTACGGTGATGGGTTTGAGTGCGAAAAACGCGATTTTGATTATCGAGTTTGCCAAAGACCTGCAAGCGCAAGGCAAGAGCGCGCTTGAAGCTGCGCTTGCTGCCGCACACCTGCGTTTCCGTCCGATTATCATGACTTCGTTCGCCTTCATCTTGGGCGTGGTACCGCTCTATGTTGCCAGCGGCGCCAGCTCCGCCAGCCAACGTGCGATTGGTACGACCGTGTTCTGGGGTATGTTGATCGGTACGATTCTGTCCGTGTTCCTTGTGCCTTTGTTCTATGTGGTTGTGCGTAAATTCTTTAAAGAAACTGCACACGAGCATGAGATGGCCGCCAAACACGCCGCTGAAGCCGGCATGATTGAAGACGGTAAACACGATTCAGACAAGCACTAAAGCAAAGGCCGTCTGAAAATTTTCAGACGGCCTCAAAATGCTAAAGGATTCTAAAATGAAGAAGATTACATTCAAACCTGTACTGACCGCCGTTGCCGCTGCTGTGGCTTTGTCGGCCTGTACCATGATGCCGAAATATGAGCAGCCTCAAGTTGCCGTTGCCGATACGTTTAAATACGACGCCGTTGACGACGGTATCCGTGCCGCCGAATTGGGTTGGCAGGATTACTTTGCCGATCCGCGCCTTCACCGCCTGATCGACATCGCATTGGAACGCAATACCGATTTGCGTACAGCCGCACTGAATGCGGAAATCTACCGCAAGCAATATATGATTGCGCGTAATAATTTGTTGCCAACCGTCAATGCCAGCGGTACGGGTTCGCGCCAAGGCAGCTTGAGCGGCGGAAGCGTCAGCAGCCAATACAGCGTGGGTTTGGGCGCAGCCTCTTATGAACTTGACCTTTTCGGTCGTGTCCGCAGCACCAGCGAAGCCGCGTTGCAAGGTTATTTCAATGTGGCCGCCAACCGCGATGCCGCCCATTTGACCTTGATTTCTACCGTTGCCAAAGCCTACTTTAACGAACGCTACGCTGAAGAAACCATGGCATTGGCTCAACGCGTGTTGCAAACCCGTGAAGCGACTTACAAGCTCTCGCAATTACGCCATAAGGCCGGTGTGATTTCCGCCGTTGATTTGCGCCAACAGGAAGCCCTGATTGAATCAGCCAAAGCGGATTACGCATCTGCGGTGAAAAACCGCGAGCAAGCGCGCAATTCTTTGGCCATGCTGATTAATCAACCTTTGCCTGAAGACCTGCCTGCCGGTCTACCTTTGAGCAAGCAGTTCAAATTGACCAAACTGCCTGCCGGTTTGAGTTCGGACGTGTTGCTCAACCGTCCGGATATCCGTGCGGCCGAACACGCGCTCAAACAAGCCAATGCCAATATTGGTGCGGCTCGTGCGGCGTTTTTCCCACGCATCAGCCTGACCGGTTCGGTCGGTACAGCTTCCGGCGAGTTGAGTGGCCTGTTTAAGAGCGGTACAGGTATTTGGGCTTTTGCACCATCCATCACTCTGCCTATCTTTGACTGGGGCACAAACAAAGCCAATCTTGATGTAGCCAAACTGCGCCAACAGGCACAAATCGTTGCTTATGAAGCCGCTGTTCAATCCGCATTCAAAGACGTTTCCAATGCTTTGGTTGCGCGCGAACAGCTGGATAAAAGCTATGAAGCGTTGAGCAAGCAAAGCCGCGCCTATAATGACAGCCTGCGCCTCATCAGCCTGCGCTACAAACATGGCGTATCCAGTGCATTGGATTTGCTGGATGCCGAGCGCAGCAGTTACAGCGCGGATACTGCTCTTTTAGCCAATCAGTTGACCCGTCTGGAAAACCTTGCCGACTTGTATAAAGCACTTGGCGGCGGTTTGAAACGTGAGACCAAAGCTGCCGAATAAATATTTGCCTGCTAAGATTAAAAGGCCGTCTGAAACATTTGGATTTCAGACAGCCTTTTTGTTATGCGGCAATTCTAAGCTTTCAATTTCTCGCTTAAAGTGGCGGCATAGGCTGCGCGTTCGTTACGGCTGGCTTCGGGCTGGTGTGTGTTGAGCGAAGACCATTTGCGGTTGCTTCGTGCTTTGTTGAGTTCGCTTGGCAATTTGGCCGCATTCCATGGCGCTTTGCGTTCTTTTAGCTCGATATGCGATTGAGCCGCATGGCCGCGCGTTTGCAAGACGTGCAATAAATCCAGTGCGCGTGCGGCGAGTAGGGTAAGGGTTTCCGGATCGGTATGCAGGGTTTGTCGGCCGTTAATTTTGTCGGTGATGTCTTGAGCATTGGGTAAAATACCGCCCAATAGTCCGCCGATGGCCGTACCCAAACCAAGTGAGCCGCCGAGCGTGGCAATGTCCAAGCCTAAGCCGATGAGCGCACCTGCGGTTGCGCCGGTACCGGTACGGATGCCGTAATGTTTGAGCAATTCGCTGTCAAACGGATCTTGTTTGAAGGCTTTGGGCATCCATGTGCTGTCGCTGCCGACTTCGTCGTGATAGAAGCGGTAAAGTGTGAACAGGCGTTGTTGCATTTGCCGCTCAAGTTGGCGAATTTCCGATTGCATGACTTCCAAAGTCGGGGCAGGGTCGTCGTTTTCGGCAATTTCTTGGGTAAATGCGGCGGCATCCAGCAGAAAATCGGCAATTTCACGGCGCGCTTCCGTATCCAGCCGTTGCCACTCGCGCCGGCGCATATTGATGAGGCGGTCGAGGATGTCGCGCTTAGGTAACATGGTGGCAAGGTTGTCCCATAATCGGATTTCGCCTTCAAAGTCGAAGGCAACGGTATCGAAACCGGCGTAAACATGCAGGTTTCTGCGGGCGAGCATATTGGTCCAAGCGCTCAGGTCTTGATTTTGGGTGAAGTTGAACACGGGCATGATGGGCTTGGCGCACCAAGACAAAATGGTCAGCTCGTCTTTGTATTTGTCGAGGACGGGTTCCCGCGCATCGATGACGTACATGGCCATATCGCTTTGCATGACTTGGCGCAGCACTTTGGTCTCTTGGTTGAATTCGTGATGCGCTTCATGATTGCTGAGGAATTGTTGGATGCGTTCGATACCGTCATCGCGTGCAGATGTGTGTGTTTCCAGCCAATCCAACACGCCGCCGGCATCTTCAAGGCCGGGTGTGTCATAGAGATAAACCAAGCTGTCGTCGCCGTCGTTGATAAGAGCTTCTTCGACATGGCGCGTGGTAGAGGGCGCGTTTTTCACTTCGCCAAAGGTACTGTCGCGCAAAAGCGTACGTAAGAGCGAGGTTTTGCCTGTGTTGGTATGGCCGACGACGGCAAGGGAAAGTGGGGTGGTCATGGTCTTTGGGTCGGGTTGATATGGACTATGAATGTGTGAGTATGGAGCCGTTTATCTTTAGTAGCAATATATGTTTCAGACGGCCCTAAATTCTTTTTATATATGGGCGAAAATAGCAAGAAAAAGAGGGGAATAGCAGATTTGTTGTTTTTTAGCAAAATACTTGAAAATAGATAGGAAAACAGTTGACAGGAGGGTAGAAGGCTAGGATAATTCGCGCCGTTGAGTTGCTTGATGCAGCTTGATTTTTCTCCTCTATTTCTCCTTTGTAGACTTGGCGCATATCGAGACGGTATGCGCATTTTTTTATCTACATTGAAACATGATTACATTTAAGATCTGTAAATCGAATAATTAAGAAACTTTACAAGAAAAATACTTGCACGGTTGAATATCTTGTTGCATAATTCGTTTCGTTAGCTGGTTCGAGTAGTCAGTTAATAGTTTCTCCTCTATTTCTCCTTTGTAGACTTGGCACACATTCTGTCGGATGTGTGCATTTTTTTGCCTATTTAAAATAAAGGCCGTCTGAATGTTGTAATCTTTCAGACGGCCTTTGTGTGTTGAATAGAATTAGATGTCTAATACTACTTCTTCTTTGACTTCTTCCATGACAACATAGCTGCGGCTTTCGGACGCAGCCGGCAGTTGCAGCAGGATGTTGCCGAGCATATCGCGATAGGCGGACATATTGGGCAGGCGGACTTTGATAAGGTAGTCGTATTCGCCAGAGACCAAGTGGCATTCCAGAATTTGCGGAATCTTCAGTACTTCGCGTTTGAAGTCTTCAAAAATATTGCCGGATTTGGAACGCAGTTTCAGCTCGACAAAGACCAAGAGGCTTTGGCCTAAAGCATGAGGATTCAGATGGGCGTGATAGCCGGTGATAAGGTTGTCGCGTTCCAAGCGGCGGACGCGTTCGGTTACCGGCGTGGTGGAGAGGCCGACTTTTTCAGCCAATTCGGTCATGGGGATACGTGCGTTTTGTTGTAGGAGCTTGAGAATTTTTAAGTCGGTTTTGTCGAGTTCTTTCATGGCCTTGATGTCTGTCGTTTTCATTTGGATTGAATCATAACCTTAAAACAGGCTGAGAAGAAGCATAAATGCCTAAAGGCGCGTATGAGGTCTAAATTATGAATAGATTATTCTTGTGTCTTTCATGGAATCTTGTGTAGTTTTTGACCTATAATATTTACTTCAAAGTAATGGGGCATGCCGTCTGAAACGGAATGTCGATAAGAGGAATACATTATGCGTCCGCTCAATGCGCAAATCCGTTTGGATAATTTACGTCAAAATTATCGTTTTCTCAAAGAGTTGCATGGCAATAAATTGTTGGCTGTGATTAAGGCCGATGCTTACGGGCATGGAGCGGTCAGATGTGCACACGCGTTGGCAGATATTGCCGACGGCTTTGCGGTGGCAACGGTAGATGAAGGCGTGGAGCTGCGCCAAAACGGCATTAAAAACCCGATTGTTTTGTTGGAAGGCGTATTTGAGGCTGCGGAGTATGCGGATGTTGACCGTTATGATTTGTGGCCGGCAATCGGCAGCCAATGGCAGTTGGAGGCGTTTGTACATCATGAGTGGCAACGTTCGACAACCGTATGGCTGAAAATGGACTCAGGTATGCACCGTGCCGGTTTCTTTCCGCATAACTATGCCGCGGCCTATACTGCATTGAAACAATCCGAATCAGTTGAAAACATTGTGAAATTCAGCCATTTTTCCTGCGCGGACGAGCCGGAAAACGGCATGACCGAAATGCAGCTTGAAGCGTTTGATTTGGCGTGTGAGGGTTTGGAAGGCGAAGAGAGCTTGGCCAATTCCGCCGCGATTTTGAACGTGCCTGAAGCGCGCCGCGATTGGGGTCGTGCCGGTCTGGCCTTGTATGGCATTTCGCCTTTCGGCGGCGTGGATGAGCGTTTGAAACCTGTTATGCGTCTGACTTCCCACGTTTTCGGCGAACGCGTGTTGCAGCCGCATTCTCCGATTGGTTACGGCGCAACGTTCTACACCAGCAAATCCACCCGTGTCGGTTTGATTGCCTGCGGCTATGCCGACGGTTATCCGCGTCGCGCTTCCACTAATTCTCCAGTTGCCATCGATGGCAAACGCAGCCGTATTATCGGCAGGGTGTCTATGGATATGATTACGGTCGAACTTGAAGCCTCGAAAGAGGGCTTGGGCGCGGAAGTTGAGCTTTGGGGCGATGTGATTAATATTAATGAAGTTTCCGAAGTTGCCGGTATGATTCCGTACGAGATCCTCTGCAATATCAAACGTGCGAAGTTTACTTATATCGAGTAATCAGTAAAAGATCAGGCCGTCTGAAATGTGTTTTCAGACGGCCTTTTTGTTATCTGCAATTAAAACGATTCGTCAGCGCGTAAATAACGCCATTTGCCCGGTGGCAGTCTGCCGAGTTTGACTTTGCCCATGCGGATGCGTTTCAAACCGACGACGCGCAGGCCGACCAGTTCGCACATGCGGCGGATTTGGCGTTTTTTGCCTTGTCGCAAAATAAAGCGCAACTGGTCTTCGTTTTGCCATTCGACTTTGGCGGGGCGCAATTTTTCTCCGTCCAAACTCAAGCCGTGGTTGAGCAGGGCGAGGCCTTTGTCGTCCAGTTTGCCGCGGACGCGGACAAGGTATTCTTTTTCGCTGCTGCTGTTTTCGCCAATCAGTTGTTTGGCAATGCGGCCGTCCTGAGTGAGTACCAACAATCCGACGGAGTCGATATCCAGGCGGCCGGCAGGGGCTAAGCCGAATTTGTGTTTTTCGCTGAAAGGGATACGGCTGTCGTCGCCTTCCCAATGGTTGTCGGCTGTGATGAGTTCGGCGGCGGACTTATAGCCTTTTTCTGCCTGCGCGCTGACGTAGCCGACAGGTTTGTTCAGCAGGATGGTTACGCGCGCGGCTTGTTTTTCATGGGCTTGTTTGTTGAGGTCGATGCGGTCGCGCTCGGTGACTTTTTGACCGAGTACGGCGGTTTGGCCGTTTACTTTGACCCAGCCTTGCTCGATGTAGCTGTCTGCCTCGCGGCGCGAGCATAAGCCTAATTGCGCCATGCGTTTGGAGAGGCGCATGGTTTCGGAATCGTTGTTTTGCATGGTATGGCAATATAGAGAAATGGGAATGTCGGATTATAGCATTGACTGTTTGTCAGGCCGTCTGAAAACTGAATATTTGGGTTTTCAGACGGCCTTTCGTTTGCTATATGTTAAGAAATATTTGGTTTTGAAGTAAAAAATGAAGGGTATATTGTCTGTTTGTGTTAACCTTACGGACGAACTAATCATTTTGTTTTCAGTCGAATTGGGGTTGAAATGACATTTCACTCATGAAATCATGAAGACTATAATGACTGGTCTTTCTGAAGCGCATTAAGGCAGTTTGTCGCTAAAGCAAGCCTTGGTGCATCACGTTTTAAGGATAAATCAATGAAATCGCTCAAATCATTTTTGATCTGGGGCATTGTGGTTTTGGTAGGCTTGGCCTCCTTTACTACTTTAGCTCTCAGCCGTGGCGAGCAAGTCAGTGCGATTTGGATGGTTACGGCCGCCATTTCGGTATACTGCATTGCCTACCGTTTCTACAGTCTTTACATTGCCAACCGTGTGATGCAGCTTGATCCTAACCGTCTGACTCCGGCAGAACGCCACAATGACGGCTTGGACTATGTTCCCACACATAAAGGCGTACTGTTCGGCCACCACTTTGCCGCTATTGCCGGCGCAGGCCCTCTGGTTGGTCCTGTATTGGCAGCGCAAATGGGTTATCTGCCCGGCACTTTGTGGATTATCTTCGGCGTGGTATTTGCCGGTGCCGTACAGGATATGATGGTGCTGTTTGTTTCTATGCGCCGTGACGGTAAGTCTTTGGGCGATATCGTGAAACAAGAACTCGGTACCGTCCCAGGCGTGATTGCATCCATCGGTATTTTGATGATTATGGTCATCATTATGGCGGTGTTGGCGCTGATCGTTGTGAAAGCATTGGTTCACAGCCCTTGGGGTACGTTCACCATCGCAGCGACTATGCCGATTGCCCTGTTTATGGGTATCTACACCCGTTATATCCGTCCGGGCAAAATTGGCGAGATTTCCATCGTCGGCTTTATTTTGCTGATGTTGGCCGTGATTTACGGTGAAGATGTTGCCCACAGCTCCTTCGGCCATTGGTTCGACCTTGACGGCATTCAGCTGACTTGGGCGATTATGATTTACGGTTTCGTGGCTTCCGTATTGCCGGTTTGGCTCTTGCTGACTCCGCGCGACTATCTGTCTACCTTCCTGAAAATCGGTACGATTGCAGCTTTGGCTTTGGGTATCGTTATTGTTAACCCGACTCTGCAAATGCCTGCAGTTACCCACTTTATCGATGGTTCAGGCCCGGTATTCTCTGGTGCATTGTTCCCATTCTTATTCATTACCATTGCTTGTGGTGCGGTTTCAGGCTTCCATGCGTTGATTTCTTCAGGTACCACGCCAAAAATGGTGGAAAACGAAACCCACGTCCGCATGATCGGTTACGGTGGCATGATTATGGAAAGCTTTGTGGCCATTATGGCGCTGGCTGCCGCCGCTTCGCTTGATCCAGGCGTGTACTTCGCGATGAACAGCCCGGCCGCGCTGATTGGTACAGATGCCAACACTGCAGCCGAAGTCATTACCACCAAACTGAACTTCTCTGTTGATGCCGCAACCTTGTTGCATACTGCTAAAGAAGTGGGCGAAAACACCATTCTGTCTCGTGCAGGCGGTGCGCCAACCCTCGCAGTCGGTATGGCACACATCATGAGCCGTCTGATTCCGGGCGAAGCCATGATGGCGTTCTGGTATCACTTTGCCTTGCTGTTTGAAGCCTTGTTCATCTTGACCGCAGTTGACGCCGGTACACGCGTTGCCCGTTTCATGATTCAAGACTTGGGCAGTATCTTCTACAAACCATTCGGTAACACCGACTCTATCCCTGCCAACTTGGTTGCCACATTCTTTGCCGTGGCATTGTGGGGTTACTTCCTCTATACCGGCGTAACCGACCCTCTGGGTGGTATCAACTCGCTCTGGCCGTTGTTTGGTATCGCTAATCAAATGCTTGCAGGCGTAGCGTTGATTATGTGTACTGTTGTATTGGTGAAAATGAAACGCGACCGCTATGTTTGGGTAACTTTGGTTCCTGCTGTCGGCGTCTTGTTTGTGACCTGCTATGCCGGTTTGCAAAAACTGTTCCACAGCGACCCACGCGTCAGCTTCTTGGCTCACGCAGGCAAATACCGCGATGCCTTGGCTTCAGGCGAAGTCCTTGCTCCAGCTAAAGACATTGGCGAAATGTCACAAATCATCTTCAACGACCAAATCAATGCCGGTCTGACCGCTTTGTTCTTGGCAGTTGTCGTGATTGTCGCCGTGTACGGTTTCCGTACCGCCATGAAAGCCCGCAAAGTCGGCTGGCCAACTGCTAAAGAAATTCCAGCAGTGTACCGCGACGGTAAACAGCCGGAGGCTCAGCATGAAGCATAAGCTCGCATCTTGGTGGAAAACCATCAAGCTGACAGCAAACTTGATGGCCGGTGTCCCAGATTATGAAAACTACGTTGCCCGCCAGCGCAAACATAATCCCAATGCGCCGGTTATGACCGAGCTGCAATTCCAAGACTACTGCCGCAAACGTCGTTGCGGCAGCAACGGCGGACGCTGTTGTTAATGAAGGCATGAAAAAAGGCCGTCTGAAAATACTTTCAGACGGCCTTTCATTATGGAATATCAATAAACTCAAAAACTTTGTCTTGTCATCAATATTTAATCGAACAACTTACCAATATTTACTCTTCTTCGAGCAGTACCAGCGGACGCTGTATTTTTCTGAGCTCTTCCACCTCGTCCAACAGCCGCATAATCAGCCCCAATGCAGGAATGCCGGCCTCAAAATCACGGCTTAAGCGTTGTGCGCGACGGATGCGGGCAAGATGAAAACCACTGAAGGTGCTTTTTTCGGGCGCACCATCTATGCTGATGATGTCTTCTGCTATAAGTTCCAACAGCCAATCGCGACGGCAGCGGCTGGCGGCAACGATTTCTTCAAAAGTAAGGGTAACATCGGAGGACTGAATCATAATTTATCCTTTCTCTTATGCTTGTTTCACGGCAAAGTGTTCGGCCAATTTTTCCCATGCGGCACGGTCGGCTTCGCTCTCTACTGGCGGAACATTAATGCGGATATTGAGATAAAGGTCTCCGGCTTCTTTTGCAGGAATACCTTTGCCTTTGAGGCGGATGCTTTTACCGCTTTGGCTGTTGGCAGGCAGATTGACCTGCAAGCGGCCTGAAGCGGTAGGGACGATGATTTTGCCGCCCAATACGGCTTCCCAAGGTTTGACATCTATTGTTTGATATACGTCTTTTCTGTTTTTGACGTATAAATCAGGTTGGTCGTGGAACTTGATTTTTAAGTACAAGTCACCGTTTTCACCGCCGTTATATCCCGGCAAACCTTGACCGGCCAAACGGATTTGTTGGCCTTCTGCAATGCCTTTTGGGATTTTGACGTTGAGGGTTTTATTTTGATAAACCGCACGTCCGTATTCGTCTAGAGTCGGCACATTCAAAGTCATGCTACGTTCTGCGCCAACATACGCTGCGTAAATATCAATACTCAATTCAGCATGTTGATCCTCGCCTTTTATTGGGCCGCGGGGTTGCTCGGAACGAGTGTGGGATTGGCGGAATGATGAAAACAGATCTTCAAAATTGAAGTCTCCCGCTCCGAACGGTTCGCCTTCATGACGTTCATAATGGAAGCCGCCACCGTTAAACCCATTGCCAAACGGATTGCCGCCTTGACCGAACGGATTGCCTCCGGCGCTGCGTCCGTAAGGATTAGCCAACATTTCATCGTATTCGACCCGCTTTTCTTTGTTGGAAAGCGTTTCGTAGGCACGGTTGATTTCTACCGTGCGTTCGGCTGCGTCAGGTTCTTTGCTGACATCGGGGTGGTATTTGCGCACCAGTTTTCGGTAGGCTTTTTTGATTTCGGCCTTATCCGCATCTTTGGCAACGCCTAGTATTTCATAATAGTTTTTTTCTGCCATGTTATTCCTTTGACTGCTCATATACAAAATTCTTATATTTTTAATAATTGAGGGTAGATATTCTAAAATCAAGGGCGTTGAAAATAAAATTCTCTATTTCTGACAATGATTAATGGATAATTTATTTCTTTGTTTCTAGAGTAATAGAAAATATAAAGGCCGTCTGAAATACGGTTTTTCAGACGGCCTTTATCAAATTGGGGTTTTATTTGTCTTGAGCGTTTTTTGTTCGCTAACAATCCATTGGGCAATATCTGAACCCAAGACTTTAGAAGTGCGGTTCAAGACGGCGCAAGAGCTTTTATAAGCGCCAAACATGCCACCGGAAGAGTTGCGGGTAAAGGTTTTTTTATTAACTTGTTTGCCGTCAACATACAAAGTGGCTGAAACCGCCATACCTTTGGCGTGACCGATAAAGGCATTGCCTGCACTCATGGCGGAAGTGATGGCGATATCTGCGTATGTACCTTGTTTTTTACCATCACGGACAACCGTTACATCACTTTTGGCTGCAGTTTCTTGCAAAGATTTGGACATAATGCTGCCCACTTCTAAACACTCGGAAACAATACGGGTATCGATTTCTTCTTTATCGCGGTAAGGGATGCTTTCATCAATATGGATATCTGCGCTGGCAAATGCAGAAGCAAACAAGAATACGGTTGCAGTAGTTTTAATATACTTCTATTTCATTGTTAAGCATTTTTAAATATGGGGTTCTATGAAATATCAGTAGATATAATTGTTGAAAGTAAGAGGCTGCAATATTTTTGTTGGCGTTGACCAATAATTGAGCTGCTTTTCAGGCAGTAATTCTTGTAATGAATAGGTCAATTAGATTATATATAACTAAAAATTTTTTAAAATTGTTTATTTGGCTTTGGGTGGTATTTGTAGTTGAATAAATACGTTTATTTAAGTTATATTCCGTTTATCTAAAATGGGTTGTAAATTTATGTGAGTATGATATTTTTGGGAGAATTTTAGTAGATATATGCGGGGTTGAGTTTCTCTAACATCGTTATAGTTTGTTATAGAATATTGTTGATGAGATGATGTTTTAGGTAGTTAGGACTTAAGGGTTACGTTAAATTTTCCTAAGTCCATTCTTTTAAATAATATTAGGTGTTTATGTTAAAGATTGCTATTTTTTTTATGGTGTTGTATGGTGTAACGCTATGTTTTTATCATTATTTTACATTAGATATTAGGAGGAATATGGATGAGTATCGCCGAAGAAATAGCATGGCGGTGTGGAATGAAATGTATTGGGCATATCAAGAGGGAGATAAAAAAGCTAAATTAGCATATATTTTTTATATATTAAGTTTTATTAATGCAATAATCGTATTTGGATTAATTTTAATGATTCGTTTCAAATAGGAAAGAATGAATACGGACAGTGTTCTTAAGTATAGCAAGGCCGTCTGAAATAAAGTAATTTCAGACGGCCTTTGATTGAGGTATTAATTTGTTCTGGCCAAATAAGGCAGGGGATCGACTGCTTTGCCGTTTAGACGAACTTCAAAATGCAGCTTGATGTTGTCTGAATCGCTGCTGCCCATAGTAGCGATAACTTGGCCTGCTTGGACTTTTTGATCTTTTTGTACAAAAAGCGTGTCGTTGTGGGCGTAGGCGGTAATGGTGTAGTCATTGTGGCTGATCAAAATCAGCTTGCCGTAACCGCGGACTTCTTCGCCAACGTAGATAACGGTACCGGCTGCGGCAGAGCGGATTTGTTGGCCTTGTGTACCTGCAATATCTATGCCTTTGCTGGTGGTGCCATTGTAGCGTTGGATAATGGAGGATGAAGCATTATCGGTTGGCCATTGCAGGTTCAATCGGTTGATCGGGGTAACGGCAGTGGTTTGGCGTTGCTGTGTTGCAGTGCTGCGTGGGGCAACATGACGGCGGACGCGCAATACTTGGCCGACTTCAATTTGTGAGGCGTTGGGAAGGTTATTCCAGGCAACCAGTGTGTTGACATTTTGTCCGTAGCGTTTGGCGATTTGGGTCAGGGTATCGCCAGGACGGACTTTGTAGTAGCCGTCAGGTACGGCGCGGTTGGAAGAGGTATTGTTGCCGGCGCAGGCTGCTAAGACGGCAATGGTGCTGATGAGGGCCAGACGTTTTAAGGCCGTCTGAAAGGTGGAAATAAAATTTGTATTCATGGGTTGTTTCTAAATGTATCGTTATGCTGTGTATGATAGATAAGAAGAGTGAAAAAAGGTTCACTCAAAAGGCATGGGATAAAATGCGGAAAGGCAATATAGTACCATTGAGAATTTGTGGGTATGGCAGAATATTTTTATATCTTTTTGATGCAAAGGGACTTTTTTGATAAGGTAAAAGAAAGTGAAAGTTTTTTCAGACGGCATTGAATAAGGCAATAAAAATCCCCTGCCGGGATAAACGGGCAGGGGATTTTTGTCTTATCGAACTTATTTGTTCAATTCGTTAGCCAGATACAGCCAAGTTTCAATCACGGTATCAGGGTTGAGCGATACGCTCTCGATACCTTCTTCAACCAACCATTTGGCAAAGTCAGGATGGTCTGATGGTCCTTGACCACAAATACCGACGTATTTGTTTTGTTTGCGGCAAGCAGAGATTGCCAAGTGCAACATCACTTTAACGGCAGGGTTGCGCTCGTCGAAGGAGTCGGATACCAAACCGCTGTCACGGTCGAGGCCGAGGGTCAGCTGGGTCATGTCGTTAGAGCCGATGGAGAAGCCGTCGAAGTATTGCAGGAATTGTTCTGCCAATACAGCGTTGCTTGGCAACTCGCACATCATGATCAGGCGCAGGCCGTTTTTGCCGCGTTCCAAACCGTTTTCTTTCAGGGCTTTAACAACAGCTTCTGCTTCACCCAAAGTACGAACGAATGGAATCATGATTTCGACGTTGGTCAAACCCATTTCATCGCGAACGCGTTTCAAGGCTTTACACTCGAGTGCGAAGCAGTCTTTGAAGTTATCGGCTACATAACGCGCTGCACCGCGGAAGCCCAACATTGGGTTTTCTTCATGCGGTTCGTAAATGCTGCCACCCACCAAGTTAGCGTACTCGTTGGATTTGAAGTCAGACATACGGACGATGGTTTTGCGTGGATAAACCGAAGCAGCCAAAGTTGCCACACCTTCTGCGATTTTATCGACATAGAAGTCGACAGGAGAAGCGTAGCCGGCGATGCGGCGGGTAATTTCCGCTTTCAATTCGTCGTCTTGTTTGTCAAATTCCAACAAAGCTTTAGGGTGGATACCGATTTGACGGTTGATGATGAATTCCATACGTGCCAAGCCGATGCCTTCGCTAGGCAGGTTGGAGAAGCTGAATGCCAATTCAGGGTTACCAACGTTCATCATTACTTTGACAGGGGCTTTAGGCATGTTGTCCAAAGCAACATCGGTAACTTGTACGTCCAGCAGGCCGGAGTAGATGAAGCCGGTATCGCCTTCGGCACAAGATACGGTAACTTCTTGGCCGTCTGAAAGCAGATCGGTTGCGTCGCCGCAGCCGACTACGGCCGGAATACCCAATTCACGCGCGATAATCGCTGCGTGGCAGGTACGGCCGCCGCGGTTGGTCACGATGGCAGAAGCACGTTTCATTACCGGCTCCCAATCCGGGTCGGTCATGTCGGTAACGAGTACGTCGCCTGCTTCAACGGAATCCATCTCTGAAGCATCTTTCACCAAGCGAACTTTACCTTGGCCAACTTTTTGACCGATGGCACGACCTTCGCACAAGACAACTTTTTCGCCGTTGATAGAGAAGCGGCGCAGGTTGCGGCTGCCGTCTTCTTGAGATTTTACAGTTTCAGGACGCGCTTGCAGGATGTAGAGTTTGCCGTCCAAACCGTCGCGGCCCCATTCGATGTCCATTGGGCGGCCGTAGTGTTTTTCGATGGTCAGCGCGTAATGAGCCAACTCGGTTACTTCGGCATCGGTAATGGAGAAGCGTTGACGGTCTTCTACAGGTACATCAACGTTGGTGACAGATTTACCGGCTTCGGCTTTGTCGGTAAAGATCATTTTGATTTGTTTTGAACCCATGGTTTTGCGCAGGATAGCCGGTTTGCCTGCTTTCAAAGTAGGTTTGAATACATAGAATTCGTCAGGGTTTACCGCGCCTTGTACGACGTTTTCGCCCAGGCCGTAAGAAGAGGTCACGAAAACGACTTGGTCGTAACCGGACTCGGTATCGATGGTGAACATCACACCGGACGCGCCGCTGTCGGAGCGCACCATGCGTTGTACGCCGGCAGAAAGGGCAACGATGTCGTGTTCGAAGCCTTTGTGGACACGGTAAGAAATGGCACGGTCGTTGTACAGGGAAGCGAATACATGGTGCATGGCTTCTTTAACGTTTTCCAAGCCGTTGATGTTCAAGAAGGTTTCTTGTTGACCGGCAAAAGAAGCATCCGGCAGGTCTTCTGCTGTTGCGGAAGAACGTACGGCAACGGAAATGTCCGCACCGCCGGCATCGGTAACCATTTTGTTCCAAGCTGTTTCGATTTCAGCATCCAGCTGCTCAGGGAACGGAGTATCCAAAATCCATTGACGGATTTCTTTACCCACGCGTGCCAATTCGGCAACGTCTTCAACATCCAGTTGTTTCAGGGCTTCGGAAATACGCTCGCTCAGACCATTGTGAGCCAGGAAAGCACGATAAGCTTCGGCTGTGGTTGCAAAACCGCCGGGAACGCGCACGCCTTTTTCAGTCAGTTGGCTGATCATTTCGCCCAAAGAGGCATTTTTACCGCCCACTCGCTCAACGTCAGTCATACGCAGGTTTTCAAACCAAATAACGTAGTTTTCGGCCATTTGTGTGTCCAATCCAATCCAAAAAATGTTAAAAAAGAAACAAATCCGCCTGCTTATTGTAGCCATTCGTTTGATGGCTGTCATGTGTTTTATCTTTTTAAAAATCACAAATTCGTCTGTGATATTGTGCTTTTCAGGCGTGTAACCTTCTGAAATGTGAATATCAGATTCATGTTTTTACGTGTTATCTTCTTGTTAAATATGGAAAACAAAATAAGTTAATAAATTTGATAAACAAGATTTATTTTACAATTTTAGAATAAAATTCTACAAAATAGTAAAAAATAAAATTTTGTGCCAATTTAAAAATTGTTCAAATTTGTTGTAATCCTGTGTAATCTGTCGGGAATCGCTTTATTGCAAAGGCTGTAACTGCTATGATTGCCGTCTGAAACGTTACCCTCAAGAGGATTCATTATGACTGATCCACGCCAAGTCTTCTATATTTCCGACCGAACCGGCCTGACCGCTGAAAATATCGGTGAAGCCTTGCTGAACCAATTTGGCAATGTTGAGTTCAAACGCCATACCTATCCGTTTATCGATACGTCTGAAAAAGCGCGTGCTGTTGTAGACAAAGTCAACCAGTCAGCTGAAAAATTCGGCGTGCGCCCGATTGCTTTTGTCAGTGTGGTCAATGACGAAATCCGTGAAATCATCAAGAAAGCCAATGCGTTCCATATTAATTTCTTTGAAACCTTTCTCGGTCTTTTGGAAAAGGAACTCAATACGGAGGCGGTTGCCGCCCAGCAGGGGCACCACAGTATTGGCAATACCCAACGCTATGATGCGCGTATGGAGGCGGTCAATTTTTCACTGAATCATGATGACGGCGTCAGCGATAAAAACCTGCAGGAAGCGGATGTGATTTTGATGGGCGTATCTCGTTCGGGCAAAACGCCGACCTGTCTCTATCTGGCTCTGCAATACGGTATCCGCGCCGCAAACTATCCATTGATTCCCGATGATTTGGAATCAACCGATTTGCCGCGTATGGTCAAACCTTATAAAGACAAGCTGTTTGGTTTGACTATTCAACCCGAGCGTCTGCAGGCTATCCGTCAGGAGCGCCGTCCTAATTCGACCTATGCCAAAATCGATACTTGCCGCAGCGAGATTGCTGATGCGCAAAATATGTTCAAACGCCACGGTGTACCGTTTACCAATACAACCGATAAATCAGTGGAAGAACTTGCCGTTCATATCTTGCAGGCTTGTAAGTTGAAACGCCGTTTCTAAATGAAATGATAAAAGGCCGTCTGAAATTTCAGACGGCCTTTTTTTATTTTGTATATTTAAGTCTTAGGCAGGGTAACACCGGTTTGTCCCATGTATTTGCCGTTTCGGTCTTTGTATGAAGTTTCGCAGACTTCATCGCTTTCAAAGAATAAGACTTGAGCCACGCCTTCGCCTGCGTAGATTTTTGCCGGTAGCGGCGTGGTGTTGGAAAACTCAAGCGTAACGTAGCCTTCCCACTCAGGCTCGAACGGGGTAACGTTGACGATGATGCCGCAGCGTGCGTAGGTGGATTTACCTAAGCAGACGGTTAGGACGTTGCGCGGGATGCGGAAATATTCGACTGTGCGCGCCAGTGCAAAGGAGTTGGGTGGAATGATACAGCAGTCGTCTTCGACTGTAACGAAGTTTTTCGGGTCGAAATTTTTCGGGTCGACGATGGTGCTATTGATATTGGTGAAGATTTTAAATTCATTGGCACAGCGGATGTCGTAGCCGTAGCTGGATGTGCCGTAGGAAATGATGCGTTGGCCGTTGGCCTCTTTGATTTGGTTGGGCTCGAACGGCTCAATCATGCCGTGTTCTTCGGCCATGCGGCGTATCCATTTGTCGGATTTAATGCTCATGGTGGTTGTCCTGGGGTAAGGGTTGTTTGGAAATTCTTTAAAATCAACACAACAGCCTTTAGGCGGGCTTGTTCATTGATGTTTCAGACGGCCTAAAATATGGATAAGGCCGTCTGAAAGGCTGTTTATTTGGTTTTGGAAGCGGATTTCTTAGGCAGTTTGACTTCTTTAATCATACCGTCTTCGCATTTCATGATGAAGACGGGTGTGCCGTTTTGGGAGGCGGTAAAGTTTCCGTGCGCCCTGCCTTTTTTGAACATGCCTTCCAGCGTCATATTGCGTAATTTGGCGCTGTTGGAGGAGAAAGGTTCGATAAAGGTTTCGCTGTTGCTGGAAACGGTATATACGCCTTTGCCGTCAAATTTTCCGTCTTTAAAGGCTCCGACATAGCTGCGGCCGTCTTGGCATTTCCATGTGCCTTTGCCAGATGGTTTGCCGTCTTTGCCGACATCGCCATCGTAAACGCAACCTTTTTCCTGATAAGGATTGATGGTTTCGGCAATGGCAGGCGTACCCAGCATGAAGGCGACGGGAAGTAGGGCGAGGTATTTCATCATTCATTCCTTTTTGCAGGCAGTTTCAGACGGCCTGATATTGGGATTCAAAAGTCAGCAGGGTTTCAGCAATACGGCGTGGCAATATGGCTAAAGCGTGTTCGCGCATGGATACAGGGATACCATGGTAGGCTTCGGCAATACTGCCGGCAATGGTCGCCAAGGTATCGCTGTCACCGCCCAGGGAAACCGCCAGTCGGATGGCGTGTTCAAAATCATCGCTTTCAAGAAAGGCGGTAACTGCTTGAGGTACGGTTTCCTGACAGCTTTCGTTGAAATGATAATGCGGGCGGATTTGGTCGCAACTTTGGCTCAAGTCGTAGCCGAATTGCCGTGTAATGTTTTCTTTGATTTGCGCTTTGCCCATGCCGGTACGCGCCCAAAAGATGGCAGCAGCTACCGCTTGCGCGCCTTTAATGCCTTCTGGGTGGTTGTGCGTTACGATGGCGGATTGTTCAGCAAAATGCAGGGTTTCTTCCAATGTGGCAAATGCCCAAGCGACAGCAGAAACACGCATGGCCGAGCCGTTGCCCCAGCTATTATAAGGTTCTGGATCTTTCCATTCTATCCATTGTGAAAAGCGGCCGCCATATGCGCCTTTAGGGCAGGGATATGCCCTGCACCAGCCTTGTAAAATAGAGGCCAAATTATCGTTGCAGCCTTGTAAAACCCAATCGGCGATGGCAACAGTGCAAATCGTGTCATCGGTAAAGTCGCTGTCGGGGCTGAAAATATCGAAATCGGTATGACGGTAGTTGTCAAACTCGAATCGTGATCCGGCAATATCGCCAATGACTGCGCCCAACATCATGACATCCTTTCCGATACTTCTATTTACATTTCAGACGGCCTTTGATATTTCCCAATCAAAAGGCCGTCTGAAAAATTATTCTTGCCAGCCGCCTAAATAAGAAACCAGCTCTTCCAACATAGTGCTGATGGCTTCAGTCATCAGGATTTGCGAGGCAAAGGCGAGGCTGGCGGCATCGTCGCCGTTACTTTCGGCTTCTTCTTGCAAAACGTCCAGATACTGGATGCGTTTGAGCGTAAAGTCTTGGGTAAGGATGAACGCGATTTGTTCTCGCCATACCAAGCCAAGCTGGGTAACAGTTTTGCCGTTTTTGACGTGTTGTACCACTTCATCGGCGGTCAGGTCTTGTTTGGAAACTTTGACGACCGGGACAACATCGCCTACGCCTTTGAGTTCGCAATCGCTGTCCAATTCAAAACCGCCCTCACAGTGGCCTTGCAGCAGCCAGCTGGTCATCAGGGAGGAGGGCGATTGTTTGGTGTTGGGCAGGGCTGCTTCAAGGCCGCCCAAGGCTTCGCGCAGTTTGGTCAGGATATTTTCCGCTTTGGCAGATGCGGCATTGTTGACCAAAAGATACCCGTGGCGCGTGTCGAAAATCGCCTGTGTGCGACTGCTGCGCGTAAAGGCACGGGGCAGCAGGTCGTCAGTAATCTGTTCTTTCAGCTCTTGTTTTTCCTTGCGACCGACATTACGCGCTTCGTTGTTTTGGATTTCCAAAACCTTTTCATCCAAAATATCGCGGATGACACCGGCAGGCAGGACTTTTTCTTCTTTTTTCAGAGCAACGCGCCAAGTGTAATCGGCAGGGAAAACCAGCTCGGGCGAAAAGGAAACCGGTGTGGCAAAGCCTTCGCTAAACCAGTCCAAACCCTGACAATGGGCAAATTCGGATTGCGCCAATTTGTCGGCAAGGACTTCCAATTCGGGCAACTTGTCTTTGTTGAGCGGATAAAAACTGATTTGCTTAAACCACATAGCGAGTTTTCCTTTTTATTAAAACCGGCATTATACAGGGAAAATAACATACGGAAATCGGCAGTATCTTTAAAAATGCAGTAAAGGCGTTGACAGAAGAAAAGGCTTTCTGTATAGTTCGCGCTTCGGTTACGCGCCCATCGTCTAGAGGCCTAGGACACTGCCCTTTCACGGCGGCAACCGGGGTTCGAATCCCCGTGGGCGTGCCAGAATTCTTAAAAAACGCTCCTGCTTTTTTCAGGGGCGTTTTTTGTTTTCAGACGGCCTGTCGCTGTGAAAATATCTTTAAATTGGTTTACAATAATGCCATTCTGAATCTTAACGAGAGAAAACAATGTTAGACATCCAATTGCTCCGCAGCAATACCGCCGCAGTTGCCGAACGTTTGGCCGCACGCGGTTACGAGTTTGATACCGCGCGTTTCAACGCTTTGGAAGAACAACGCAAAGCCGTTCAAGTGAAAACAGAAGAGTTGCAGGCTTCGCGCAACAGTATTTCCAAACAAATCGGCGCGTTGAAAGGTCAAGGCAAACACGAAGAGGCTCAAGCTGCAATGGATCAGGTTGCCCAAATCAAAGCGGATTTGGAGCAGGCTGCCGCTGATTTGGATGCCGTTCAGAAAGAATTGGATGCTTGGCTGCTGAGCATTCCGAACCTGCCGCACGAAAGTGTGCCTGTCGGTAAAGACGAAACTGAAAACGTTGAAGTCCGCAAAGTGGGCACGCCGCGCGAATTTGATTTTGAAATCAAAGACCATGTTGATTTGGGCGAGCCTTTGGGCTTGGATTTTGAAGGCGGTGCGAAACTGTCCGGCGCGCGCTTTACCGTCATGAAAGGTCAAATCGCCCGTCTGCATCGCGCTTTGGCTCAGTTCATGCTGGATACGCACACGCTGAAACACGGCTATACCGAACATTACACGCCTTACATTGTGGACGATCTGACCCTGCAAGGTACGGGCCAACTGCCTAAATTTGCAGAAGATTTGTTCCACGTTACCCGCGGCGGTGATGAGAGTAAGAAAACGCAATATCTGATTCCGACTGCTGAAGTAACGCTGACCAATACTGTTGCCGACAGCATCGTGGCCGGCAGTGATTTGCCGTTGAAATTGACTGCGCATTCCCCATGTTTCCGCTCCGAAGCGGGCGCATACGGTAAAGACGTGCGCGGCTTGATTCGCCAACACCAATTCGACAAAGTGGAAATGGTGCAAATCGTTCATCCGGAAAAATCATACGAAGCGCTGGAAGAAATGGTCGGCCATGCTGAAAATATTTTGAAAGCGTTGGAACTGCCATACCGCGTGATCACTTTGTGCACCGGCGATATGGGCTTCGGCGCAACCAAAACCTACGACTTGGAAGTTTGGGTTCCTGCGCAAAATACTTACCGTGAAATTTCCAGCTGCTCCAACTGCGAAGATTTCCAAGCTCGCCGCATGAAAGCGCGTTTCAAAGATGAAAACGGTAAAAACCGTTTGGTACATACTTTGAACGGCTCAGGCTTGGCTGTCGGCCGTACTTTGGTGGCGGTATTGGAAAACCATCAAAATGCCGACGGCAGCATTAATGTTCCTGCTGCGTTGCAACCGTATATGGGCGGCGTGAGCAAATTGGAAGTGAAATAATCGCTGTTTAAAAGAAAAAGGCCGTCTGAAACTTGGGTTCAGACGGCCTTTTATATGGTTTAGCAATTATTTGTTGTGTTGACGGAAATATTCCCATTCTTCAACGACTTTACCGTCAGGCAAGTGGCACACGCCGTATTCGCCACCATCTTTGTCTTTTTTGATTTCGGATTTGCCGCCTTGTTTGACGCAGAATTCGGAAGCCGGATTGGCTGCGCCGAGGTTAGGAGATTCTTGTTTTTCAGAAGCGGAGCAGGCGGCCAAAGTGGTTGCGGCAGCCAGACTGAGGATAATGGGTTTGATCATGGCGTGTCTTTCATTTGAAGGATAAAAACAAGCGGATTATAGGGGACGCTTGCGTTAAATGAGGTTAACCAGACAAAGGCCGTCTGAAAAGTTTTCAGACGGCCTTTAGTTTAGGAAGTCATACCGGATTATTTGGCTGCTTCGGTTTTTTCGCCTTCTTTAGCAAAGTATTTGGCGTAAATTTTGTCGTATTCGCCACTTTCGCGTACTTTTTTCAGCGCATCGTTCAACATTTTGATGGTTGCTTCGTCGCCTTTGCGTGCAGCGATACCGTAGTTTTCGATGGTGAAGTCAGGCAGGGAGATGAAATCCAAGCCTTTAGTCGGGTTGTTTTTCACATAGTTTGCAATGACCGCGCTGTCGCTGACGACGGAGTCCAAACCGCCGTTTTCCAATTCTTTGATAATCAGGGGAACGCTTTCAAAGCGGGCGATTTTCGGATTGTCGTTGCCCAAGAGTTTGGAAACGGAGAAGTCGCCGGTGTAGCCAGTTACCACGCCGACTTTGGCCATGTTTTTCAGGTCTTCGGAAGAAGCTACTTTTTTGCCTTTGGGAACGAGGACAACTTGGGTGATTTCAAAGTATGGATCGCTGAAGAGCATGCTTTGTTTGCGGTCGTCAGTGATGGTTACGCCGGACATTACGATGTCTACGTCGCCGTTGTTCAGCGAAGGGAAGAGGCTTTCCCATGGCTGGTGTTTGAATTCGACTTTGAAGTTGCCGGCTTTGGCCATGGCATTCATCAAATCTACGTCAAAACCTTCTACTTTGCCGGCAGAATCCAAAGATTCAAATGGGGCAAACTCGGCGTTGGAGCCGACACGGTACACTTTATCGGCAGGAGCAGAGGCATTGTTGCTTTGACCGCCGCAGGCAGTCAGGGCAAGGGCGGAACAAGCGAGGGCAGTGGCCAGCCATTTTTTCATGTTCATGATATGTGCTTTCTTAATAAAATGTTAACGGATAAAATCTTAGTTTAGCATAATTTTGTGAACAAACTAGCCGAAATCAGTGGTCTTTTTCTCGGAAAAATGCGTAGGTTACGTCATGGAAGAGGTCGGTGTGCGGGCTGTCTTCATAGCTCAATTCCGCCAACGCGTCTTCAAAGGCAAGCTGGATGGATTCTACGGCATCGTTGGCCATGTCGGAGGGCAGGGAACGGATGAGGCCTTTGAGGGCGGTGGCGAGGACGTGGTTTTGCATACGCAAAACGTCGTTGGCTTCTTCCAAGTATTCGAGGCGTTGTTCGATGCTGCTCATGATGTATCCTTGAGGGTGTATTAAATAAAATAGTGATTATATAGTGAATTAATATTAAAATGTTACGCTTGCGCCGGCTTGCCGGATATGTCCAACCATCGGCCGCAGTTCAAGCGTTTTTTGTTTGAATGCGGTTCACAATAAAAATGAAAAAACGAGATTATTATGGAAAACAACCGTCTTGACCCCACAGCCCTCGAGGAAGAAGACCTGAATTGGGAAAAACGCTTGGAAAGATTGCGTCAGGCACGACAATTCAATACCGCGCCGACCCATGTGCCATTGGTCAAAAAATCGGAAGAGGCTGTCGATGTCGCGCCTAAAACCGCGCCTAAAAAAGAATATAAACTGGATGCCGACAATCGCGAAAAAGTGCTGCAGGAGTATTTGTACCGCTGGCAGCTGGAACACAATACCGCCCTTGCCGAAGATGGCGAAGCAGTGGAAACCGATGCAATGGTGGTCTTGCAGGACAACTGGTTGAGCGCGCAATCGGCGTTGCAGGCTGCGGCTTCAGACCGCCATATCGAATCGACGCGCACTGTCAGACTGAATCCGAAATCGGGTGCCGTAGATTTTGATGTGGCTGAAGCAGAAGAAACTGAAAAACCGGAAAATGATGGTACGGAAGCGGCTGAAGGGGCGGTTTCAGACGGCCTTGAACCTGAAAAAGAACCGGCCGTCAATGTCCATATCAATGTTTTGAACCCGCAGGCGATTGGTCGTCGGGAAGTATTCTGCGTTTCTGAAAAAGATTTGACCGAGCGTCTGATTAAACGTTTGCGCCCCCATGTGGCCGATGCGGTCAACGGCATGATTCGGATTGCCGTGCAAAAACAAATGGCCGTGTTCACTTACCAGTTGCAGCAAATGCTCAACGAACAGGCGCCGGGTTTGGTGGAAGATGTATTGGAACACAATGTCAAACGTATTTTGGACGATATGAAGGTTGAAATGAAATACCGTCGCTGAGCATCCGGGCCGTCTGAAAAGTTTCAGACGGCCTTTGGCATAAATTTCCCTTAAAATTTTGCGAAGCGTGTATAATGGCGGCTCACGTTTTCGTGATAAATATCCTTTCTAAATAGTTGATATGCCCGATGCAGAATCGGGCATTTTTTTTGAGATTGTTATGAATAAAAACAAAATCATTGTATTGCTGATTGCTCTGGTTGCCGTATTTGCCTATCAAAAAATGCAAAACAAGCAGCCGCTACAATCGCAGAATCAGCAGAAAATAGAAGCCGTTCAAAAACAAAACAATGCGGGCGGAGAAAACGCCGATACGGCTCAACAGCAAACCGGTTCGGGCAAACAATCGGCAGAAGCGGTTTTGAAACAGGCGTTTGGAAACGAACAAAGCGATATTCAGGTTGAGGGCGAGGGCACGGTATGGAAAACCCTGCCGGATGACAACAAAGGCACGCGCCACCAACGCTTTATCTTGAAGCTCTCCAGCGGCCAGACGCTTTTGGTGGCACACAATATCGACCTTGCCGATAAGATTAAAGGCTTGAAAAAAGGCGATAAAGTAGCGTTTTACGGCGAATACGAATGGTCGGAGCAGGGCGGCGTTATCCATTGGACGCACCATGACCCGTCAGGCCGGCATACTGACGGCTGGTTGAAACACGATGGCCGCCTTTATCAGTAAAAACGGTTTTCCTGTTTTTTCAGACGGCCTGAAACACGGCCTTCGGCTTGAAAGATGGTAGAAATCGGCGCAAAATGTTAACAAGTTAAACAGACGGAAAATATTGTTCCGTCCATTGGAATACACAGTAGATTGGAGAATAAATGAACAAAAAACTTCATCCGCAAACGCTGGCCATCCGGGGCGGCAAAGAGCAGACCGAATATCGTGAACACAATCAGGCGCTGTTTTTGACCAGCAGCTTTATGTGGGAAAGCGCGCAACATGCGGCAGATTTGTTTTCCAAAAAAATTAAAGGCTTTACCTATACCCGTACAGCCAATCCGACTACTGCCGCCTTTGAAAAACGCATTGCTGCATTGGAAGGCGCAGAGCGCGCAGTAGCCACTTCGACCGGTATGTCTGCAATTCAGGCGGCGTTTTTTACCTTCTTGCAAGCAGGCGACCACGTTGTTTCCAGCCGCAGCCTGTTTGGCACGACCGTCGGTTTCATCAACAACATCGTTACCAAGTTCGGCATCGAAGTCAGCCATGTATCGCCGGTTGATGTAGATGAATGGAAAGCAGCCATCAAGCCCAATACCAAACTGTTTTTCTTGGAAACCCCGTCCAACCCTTTGGGCGAAGTTGCCGACTTGGAAGCGTTGGCAGAACTGGCGCACAGCATTGGCGCACTTTTGGTGGTAGACAACAGCCTCTTGTCGCCCGTCGGTTCGCAGCCTTTGAAGCACGGTGCGGATATTTCCGTGTCTTCTGCAACCAAAGCGATTGACGGACACGGCCGCGTGATGGGCGGCGTGTTGGCCGGTTCGGAAGAATTGATGACGCAAGTTGCCGTATATTGCAACTCTTGCGGTTTAGCGATGTCTCCGTTTAACGCATGGCAATTGTTAAGCGGCGTGGAAACCCTGTCGCTGCGTATGGAAAAACAGTTTGATAATGCGTTAAAAATCGCCCAATGGCTGCAACAACAGCCGCAAGTCCAAGCCGTGTACTACACCGGTTTGCCCGACCATCCGCAAGCCGAACTGATCCGTAAACAGCAAAACGGCGGCGGCATCGTCATCGGTTTTGAAGTCGCCGATCAGGAAGCCGCATGGAAAATCGTGGACGGCGTAGAACTCTTTTCCCGCACTGCCAACCTCGGCGACGTGCGCTCGACCATCACCCACCCGTGGACAACGACCCACGGCCGTATGCAGCCTGAAGAAAAACTTGCCGCCAATATCCGCCCGGGATTGGTGCGCCTGTCTGTCGGCTTGGAATACGTTGACGATTTGATTGAAGATTTGAAACAAGTCTTGAACAAATAAGTTTAAAAAAGATATTTCAGACGGCCTGTTGCGATAAGGCCGTCTGAAGTTTATGAACACACATCTAAATCATACAAGGAAAGAATATGACTGAAGCAGAATTTGCCTCATGGGCAATGAAAATCCTACTGAGCGGCCTGATTATCTTTTTGGGCTTTATCGTTTGGAACTTGGGTAAAGAATCCAAAGCCGGCAAATTCGGTATTGCCATGCTCTTCTTGGTTTTGGGCTTGGGTGTGTTTGGATTCGTATTTAAAGAATTGCTGATTAGCTTTTTGGTATTGCCGAAGTAAGCAGAAAGTTTACAGATAGAACAAGGCCGTCTGAAAAATGTTCAGACGGCCTTTTGATTTGATGGTTTAAATGACGCCCAATTCTTGCAAGCCGCGCAATACGCCGTCTTCATCGACACTTGGGCAGACGAATTGTGCGGCGGCTTTGGCAGCTTCTTCGCCATTGCCCATGGCAACGCCAAAGCCGACGGTTGACAGCATTTCCAAGTCGTTGAAGCTGTCGCCGAATGCCATTACTTTGCTCATATCAATGCCCAATTTTTCCACTGCGTGGGCGATGCCCCGTGCTTTTGAACCTTCTTTGCGCAACAGGTCTACAGCATATTCATGCCAGCGGACGGTTTTGAAGCCGTGTTGCTGGGTCAGCGGTTGCAGGATTTTTTCTTCTTCCTTATCCACAAAGACCAACATTTGATAAACAGGCTGTTTGCGGAAATATTCTTTGTCCGTCAGGAAGTTGGGCAGGATATGCGATAAACCTTCGACAACGCGCGGAGATTTGGAGGAAACGGCAATTTCTTGGTTGTTGACGAATGCGTAGTCTATTTTGTGTTGTTCAAGCAGGTTGATGGCGGTTTCGATGTCGGCAATATCCAAGGGGTAGCTTTGCAGGGGTTTGCCGCGAAAGGAAATATATTGGCCGTTGATAGTAACGAGCATATCGATACCGCATTCTTGAATCAAGGCTTTGACTTTGGCGGGAATGGCGGCTTCCGGACGGCCGGTGGCAATCGCTGTCAGAATACCTTTGGCTTTCAATGCGCGCATGGCTTTGGCAACCGAAGGGCGCAGGGTATCTGTGTATTTTCGGTAGAGGGTGTCGTCGATGTCAAAGAAGATGATTTCAGGGTTGTTCATGGTTTACTCGTTGGGCTGGGTATACACAGTTTTCATTGAAAATTGTGTGAACAGCTTGTGTATAAATTGGTTTAGTATTTGATTGCTATTATAAAAATAAGTTCTGATTAAAATTTAGGCAGTTTTTGTTTTGAGAATAAAGCGGAAAGTTACTCACAATAGGCCGTCTGAAGATTTGGTTTTCAGACGGCCTTGTTTTAAGCAATCAAACGGATATTTTCTTTGTCTTGCCTGAATTTGTTTTTAATCACGATAGGCAGGCTGCTGTCGAAATACCAGCTTCCATCAGGCAATGCCAACGCGCCGCTGGCGCAGAGCAGGGTAATGCTGTTTCCGGTCAGGGGGTCGGTTTCGGTAATTTCAATTTCGTGTGCTTTGCCCCAATCGGTTACGGGAAGTAGGGCGGCAAGCTCGGTAATGCGTTGATTTTGATGTTTGATGCCGTTTGGCTGGCGACAGTTGCCGTTGCATTTTCCGACAGCCTCAACGGGGCAGGGTTCGCCCTTTGCGTAGCTGGTCGGCAAAATATTGAGCGAATCTGGGCAGAGCCTGTGTTCTTGCGACCATTGCGTCAAGGCACGTTTGGCTGCTTTTTTGTGGGCAAACAAACCGTATGGACGCCAGTTTCTGGTGCCGCTGTTTAACAAGACAATGCGTGCTTGAAGGCTGCCGTGTTCGTCAGCGATAAAGCGGACGGTAGAAAACGATGTGGACTTTTCAGATGGCATCAGTTGGTATTCCTGCATGGTCTGGGCTTTGAGCCATAATGTATGAAGCTGACCGAGTGCCGGAATAAAACGGATGGAGGCCGCGGCTTTGATGTGCGGCGGCAGTTTTTTGCTGTGCAGCAGGGTGGCGGTTTCACTGTATGCGCGTTCGTGTGCTTCAATGGCTTGGGCTTTGCCAAAATGGTCAAACCAAACCAATACGCCGTAACTGTCGGGCAGGGCATAGAGCTGTTGGGCAAGCGAATCAGGCAGCCAAGTGGGCAACATTTTCGGATTCATTAATACACGGACGTGTTCGTCCCATTGTTGATGATTTTTTTCTGCCAGGCTTAATTCGAGATAATCACACAATGCGGCAACATCGGTCATGGCGCGGTGGCGGTTGGCCGTCTGAATGCCGGTGCGTTCGATAATGCTGTCGAGGCTGTGTTTGTAAAACTCAGGATACAGGCGACGTGACAGTTGAACCGTACAGAGCGAGGGTGCGGCAAAGTCAGTATGAATACGGGCAAACTCGTGGCGCAGGAAGGTGTAGTCAAAGCGGCTGTTGTGGGCAACGACCACTGCACCTTGCAATAGCGGCAACAAATCGCCTGCAATATCGGCAAAGACAGGCGCGTTTTTCACTGTTTCATCATGAATTCCGGTCAGTCTGGCAACAAATTCGGGTATGCTGCGGCAAGGATTGACCAATTGCTCGTAATGTGTGGCGCGTCCTTGCTCAAAACGAACAAGGGCGACTTCCGTTATCCTGTCTTGATAGAAATTTCCACCGGTCGTCTCCAAATCCACCACGACCACAGGCCGTCCCAAACGGGAAAATGCTTCGGATAAGAGCGGCCAGCGTGCGAAATCTGACATTTTATTCTCTGTAAATTCAATAGCAAATGCGCATTTTACACGCTGTCTGCAAGTTTTCCAAATAAAACGCTTGACAGTAAATAGCCCTCTCTTTATAATTCAAACCTTTCTTGATGCACCCGTAGCTCAGTTGGATAGAGTATCTGGCTACGAACCAGAGGGTCGGGCGTTCGAATCGCTCCGGGTGCGCCACAGAAAATCTCCGCGCCCATCGTCTAGCGGTTAGGACATCGCCCTTTCACGGCGGTAACCGGGGTTCGATTCCCCGTGGGCGTGCCAGTTTATAAAAAAGCGCAATCTGTTTCAGATTGCGCTTTTTTGCGTCTGTTGGTTTTGAAATGATTTGAACCTCTCTTTTTATCTGCTCATGCAGGTTGGCATTTGTCATAATCTACTAAAAGCATTTATTATTATATATCTAATAATCATAATTAAGGGAAAACGTTCATGGCGTGGCGGTTTGTGTTGCCTGCTTGGGTGGTGGGTGTAGTGCTTTCTTTTGCGTTACCGTTTATGCTGCCATGGTGGGTTTGGTTGTCTGTAATTATTGGCGCGCTTGCGTTGTGTCGAAGATTTGCTGTGGCTTGGTTGGTGCTGGCCGTCTGCATGGGCATGGCGTTTGAGGTGTGGCGGACTGGGCTGGTTTTGGCTGGTCAATGGCCTGTGGGGGAGGCGGAGGCTAAAGTTTTAACGGTTGAAGTGGCGGATATGCCGCGTGATGATGGTCGGCGCGTGCAGTTTGCGGCAAGGGCTTGGGATGAGCGTGGGCAGGCTTTTGATTTGATGTTGTCGGATTATCAGCGGCGTGATTGGGCGGTAGGCAGCAGGTGGTCTGTATCGGCGCGGGTAAGGCCGGTGATTGGTGAAGTGAATGTGCGCGGTTTGAACCGTGAAACATGGGCTTTGGCCAATGGTATCGATGGCATGGGTACTTTGGGGAGAGACAGGAAACTCATGCGGCAAGGCGGTGGTTTTGGTTTGGCTAATATGCGTGATGCGGTAAGCCGAAGTTGGCAGAGAATAGGGGACAAATATCCTGAGTTTTCAGACGGCATAGGGCTGATGCGTGCTTTGAGTATTGGCGAGCAATCGGCGTTGCGGCCACCTTTGTGGCAGGCATTCCGCCCTTTGGGACTGACGCACTTGGTCAGTATTTCGGGCTTGCATGTGACGATGGTGGCGGTATTGTTTGCTTGGCTGATTAAGCGAATTTTCCGTTATTTGCCGTGGATTCCGGAAAAACCGCGTGTGTGGATATTGGCTGGTGGTGTTGCAGGGGCTTTGTTTTATGCACTTTTGGCCGGTTTTTCCGTACCGACGCAACGCAGTGTATTGATGTTGGCTGCGTTTGCGTGGGCATGGTGGCGCGGCAGTGGCGGCTCGGGCTGGACGGCATGGTGGCAGGCTTTGGCCGTTGTTTTGTTGTTGGACCCGTTGGCTGTATTGGGCGTGGGAACTTGGCTGTCTTTCGGTTTGGTTGCTGCTTTGATTTGGGCTTCATCAGGCCGTCTGAAAGAGTCGGGCTGGCGTTTGGCTGTACGGGGACAATGGGCGGCGACTGTATTGTCGGTGGTATTGCTGGGCTATTTGTTTGCTTCGTTACCTTTGCTCAGTCCGTTGGTTAATGCGCTGGCTATTCCTTGGTTTTCTTGGGTGTTGACGCCGTTGGCTTTGCTGGGTTCGGTTTTTCCGTTTGAACTTGTTCAGTTGGTAGCGGCATTTTTGGCGGAATATACTTTATGCGGTTTGGTATGGCTGGCTACGGTATCGCCTGAATTTGCTGTCGCAGCGGCGCCCGTGCCTTTGCTGGTGTTGGCAATGATGGCGGCTTTGCTGTTATTGTTGCCTAAAGGCATGGGCTTGAAACCTTGGGCATGTCTGGTTTTATTGGGTTTTGTATTTTACCGTCCTGCCAAGCTGGAGGAGGGGGTGGCAAGAGTTACGGTGATGGATGCAGGGCAAGGTTTGTCGGTGTTGATACAAACGCGCAACTGTAATCTTTTGTTTGATACAGGAACGGAGCAAGTGGCGCAAACAGGTATTGTGCCGAGTTTGAACGCTATGGGCGTGCGCCGTTTGGACAGCCTGATTTTGTCGCACCATGATATTGACCATGACGGCGGTTTTCAAAGTGTAGCAGCTGTTGGTACCGATAAATTGCTTGCCGGACAACCTGAGTTTTATCCGAATGCAGAGTTTTGCCAAGAAGACAAATGGCAATGGGACGGCGTAGATTTCGAGTTGCTCAGGCCGTCTGAAAATACGGGCAAGGAAGATAACGACCAAAGCTGCGTATTGCGTGTCGTGGCAAACGGCAAAGCCTTGTTGATAACCGGCGATTTAGGCGTGAAGGGCGAGGCCGGTTTGATTGAGAAATACGGCAATGCGCTGTATAGCCAAGTGTTGGTATTGGGACATCACGGCAGCAGCACGGCTTCGTCAGGTAGCTTTTTGCATACGGTTTCGCCGCAATATGCTGTGGCATCCAGCGGCTATGCCAATGCCTACAAACATCCGACCGTTGCCGTACAAAATCGTGTCCGTGCGCACGGCATTACTTTGTTGAGAACAGATTTGTCAGGTGCATTGGTGTTTGTTTTGGGGCAAGATGATGTGTTCCGAGGCCGTCTGAAAAAGGACAAGTTTTATTGGCAGAAGAAACCGTTTGAGTAAAAAGGATAAAAGGCCGTCTGAAAGACTTTTTCAGACGGCCTTGATATTTTTTTATTTTTGACGGGCATTATCCAAATTTTGTGTGAATCCAATTGTGGATAGTTTGGTTTGATATTTGATAATAAAGAATAAATTAATCGTGATGAAAAAATAGGTAGTTTGAAAATAGGGTAATAATAACAAAGTCATTTTATAACTGTTGTTAATTTGATAATCATTTTGAATCTGTTTGGCTGAATAAATTCACTTGTTTTTAGCTTGCTTATATAATCTAAACGCATTATTGCGCATTCAAATTAAATTTAACAAAGGGAAAAGAAATGGCTGAAACTCAAAACCAACCTAATAACGAAGAGTCTGTAGTGATTATCGGCACGCGTCGTGATGATGTGCTGTATGGCAGCTTGGGGCACAATATTTTTTACGGCGGTTTAGGAAACGATACCTTTATTGTGAACAACCGGAATGACCAAATTGTTGAAAGGTACGACGAAGGTACGGATACGGTTTATACCCATACGACTTATACGTTGCCGAATTATGTTGAAAACCTGACGATGACCGGTCACGATAATATTTTTGGTTTCGGCAACAATTCCGACAACGTCCTTATCGGCAACAGCGGCAACAACCGTTTGAGTGCCGGCCGTGGCAATGATGTGCTTTACGGAGGGGCGGGTAATGACTTGCTGTTGGCAGGCGATGATGACGACAAACTTTATGGTGGCGACGGCAACGATATTTTGCGTGGCGATCATGGTAACGATTATTTGGAAGGAAACGAAGGCGACGATGTTTTAGACGGCGGAATCGGTGCAGACGTAATGCGCGGCGGTAATGGCAACGATACATATTATGTGAACAGTCAAAACGATGTCGTTATCGAAGAAGCCAATGGCGGCATTGATACGGTCTACACAGGCATGACTTACCGTTTGCCGACTCATGTCGAAAACCTGACCTTGACCGGCAGTGGCAATTATTTTGGTTTTGGCAACCATTCCGACAACGTCCTAATCGGCAACAGCGGCAACAACCGTTTGATCGGAGGCCGCGGCAATGATGTGCTTCGCGGAGAGGCAGGCTATGACTTGCTGTTGGCTGGCGATGGCGACGACAAACTTTACGGCGGTACCGGCAACGATATTTTACGCGGCGATGCCGGTAATGATTATTTAGATGGTGGCGAAGGAAATGACACGCTTGAAGGCGGTAGCGGAGACGATACTTATGTATTCCGCCGTGGCAGCGGCCATGATGTCATTTCAGACAATCTGGGCCAGAACAGCATTCATTTTGAAGGTTTGAGTGCGAAGGATATCAGTCTGACTACTCGTCCAAGCGCCAGTAATCCTGCCCTTAAAGATTGGGTATTTACGATTCGTGAAACAGGCGAAACGCTGACTCTTAAAGAGCAACACAAGACCTATTCATCTGTATCTAAGTATAAATTTGCGGATAAGGAAATGGATGTTGCTGAAATCTTCAAATATCCCGAGCACGATGCCAGCGGAGACAGCGTAACCATGCGTGTGCTTTATAAAGATGGTCACGCCGTCACACATGCCGCCGTACAAGGGCAGCATCTTCAGACGGCCTCTTTGCAGTATTGGGAAAATATTGCCACTCAAAAAAGAGCCAATGATATTGTCCGACCCAGTTATAAACAGGCGCAACATTCTATCTTTACCAAAGACAGTGATGGCGACGGTTTGGTCGATGCTATTGACCGCAATCCGCAGGAGTGGAATGTTTCCGAGCGTGATTTGCGGATGTTCTCTTCATTGGCTTATGAATCTCCGTCTGCTTTGCATACTGTGTTTAAAGGCAATTATTGGTGGAATACGCAATATGCTTCTATTGCTAAGAATATTAACGACAAATATTTTAGCAATCAGGCCAATGTATCTGAATTGGTTGGGAAATGGACATTGCTTAAGGCAGGTAGTCCGGGAGGCGGTTTGGATTATGCGATTTTCGGCAATTCGAACAAGAAGGGCGGTTGGGAAAATATCGTGGTAGCGTTTAGAGGTACGCAGGCTACCAGCATTAAAGATGTTTTGGCTGATTTGAACATTATGACCGGTAATTTGCCGGCTCAAACCAAATATCTGAATGACATTGCCCGTTATATTGATACGCTTCATGCCAAAAATGTGTATTCGACCGGACATTCGTTGGGCGGCTATCTTGCAGAATACTTTGCCGCACATACCATGCAACAGCGTAATGATTGGGCAAGTGATTTCAAACGCAGCAGTCTGTTTAATCCGGCTGTTTTGAATGTGGACAAAGCCTCGCCTGAAGCCTTAAAACAAGCACGGGATATGGCCGATAAAATGGCGGAAACACGTATCACGGACAACTCGGATACAACACAGGCACGCCATCTGTATGAAACCAATTCGTATGTAATCAAAGGCGAATGGGTTGGAGATGGTTTTTCAGGCAAAACAGGTGCGGGTATTGGTGCAGTAGTCGGTGGGATATTGGGTGCAGTGACCGGAGGACTGGGCTTTGCGGCTGGAGCTGCTCTAGGTTTAGCTGCAGGTGCTGCTGCGTCCCAAGTTCATCAGGGATTGGGTAGATACCCGAATGCCAAGGTTTTGGATTTCAAAAGCGGCGATGTATGGGGCAAACACAATATGACCAGCTTTTATGAGTCTGATACCAAACTTGAACAATACTTCTCCCAAGGTAAACGTATCGACAAGCATTACAAAAATCCTTATTTGAGGGATTCTGACCAAGACGGTTTTTCAGACGGCATTGAAAACAAATGGGGTAGCAGCAGTAATGATGCCCAAGAAACGCCATACGCAACCGGAACCTCTGCCATTTATACCGATGACCGACCTATGCTGGCGGTGGTTCAAACTGAGGATGCAGCCGGTAACGTCTTGTCCCTCAAAGGCATAGAAATGGCGGCGCACCAACAGGGCGATAAGATGGCGTATGCGGCAAACGGCAAGGAAATCGACTTAGGTAAAAACGGCTTTGATTGGTCGGTCAGCATCAGTGGAGACAACAAAGGCGTAGCGGCCTTGCATGGCAGCGCGGCTGACGATGTATTGAAAGGCAGCGATGGCAATGATTATCTGGCAGGTGGATTGGGTAGCGATACCATTGTTACCGGCGAGGGTAGAGATACGGTGGCATTTACTGCATGGGATGTCCGCGAGGGCAAACTGGATCACTTGCTGGATTTCAATCCGGTCAAAGACAAGTTGGATTTGAGCGGCATGCGTCCGCTGCTCAATGAGAAAGAAAGCCAGGTCGGCTGGGCGGATTTGTTTGTCCGCGATGTGGATACATTCAGCCCCGACCGCTCGTATCTTGTGTTCAACAGCGCTCAAAAAACCTTGGCGTATCGGGGCGCAGGAGCTGAAAGCAGCACAGAGTTCGCACGTTTCTACAATGAAGATGCTGCGCAGCTGACAGCCGCCAATATTATCGGCTGATGGTTGTTTTAAAGTTTAAGGCCGTCTGAACCTGATATTTCATGTTCAGACGGCCTTAAACTTATATAATATCCGACCCATCTGTTTAAAAAGGCAATCCCCATGAACACCATACGCACCAAAATTTGCGGTATTACCCGACCTGAAGACGCGCTGGCTGCGGCCGAATTGGGCGCGGATGCCATCGGGCTGGTGTTTTACGCCAAGAGTAAACGGGCAGTGAGTATTGAGCAGGCGCAGGCGGTTGTGAAAAACCTGCCGCCGTTTGTATCGGTGGTGGCCTTGTTTGTGAATGAAAACGAGCAAACCATCTGCGAGATTTTGCGTCAGGTGCCGATAGATGTGATTCAGTTTCACGGCGATGAAGACGATGATTTTTGCCGTCGGTTTGACCGCCCGTATTTGAAGGCCGTACGCGTACAGTCCGCTGCCGATATTCAGACGGCCTGTGCCAAATTTCCGAATGCCCGCGCCTTGCTGTTTGATGCTTATCACCCGACCGAATACGGCGGTACGGGACAAAGTTTCGACTGGACCATGTTGCACGGCAATATCGGCAAACCGTGGATACTTGCCGGCGGATTGACTGCGGAAAACGTTGCCGAAGCGGTAAAAATCAGCGGCGCGGCGGCGGTGGACGTGTCCGGCGGCGTGGAAATCTCCGGCGGGATTAAGAGCAGGGAGAAAATGGCGGCGTTTATTCAGGCAGTAAAGGCCGTCTGAAATTTTGTTTGAATTCAAAGAAACCGGAATACATATATGCAAGAGCCAATCGTTGAATCCCACCCCTTCGCAGCCTTGTTGCCGCCGCAGGCAACGGTCATGATGATGGGGACGTTTCCGCCTAAAGAAGAAAAACACGCGATGCAGTTTCATTATCCGAATTTTCAAAATGATATGTGGCGTGTGTACGGGCTGGTGTTTTTCGGCGATGCGGCGCATTTTCAAAAGCAAGGCGAAAAAGCGTTTGATGCCGATAAAATCAAAGCGTTTTTGAGTGAGAAGGGGATTGCATCCTGTCCGACCGTGTTGAAGGCAATACGCGAACATGGCAATGCTTCGGATAAGTTTTTAAAAGTAATAGAAACTGTCGATTTGGCGGCAGTATTGGCGCAAATGCCCGAGTGCCGCCATCTTTGCACCACTGGTGGCAAGGCAACCGAAGTTTTGTTGGAGATTCAAGGCAGCGGCATGAAAATGCCGAAGGCCGGCGAAACAGTGCCGTTTCCCTATGCTGGACGTGAGTTGACCCTGACGCGCCTGCCTTCGACTTCGCGTGCCTATCCTTTGAGTTTGGCGAAAAAAGCGGCGGCGTATCGGGCTTTTTTTGAAACGGCTGGATTGACTGTTTTTCAGGAGTAGAGCGATGGACCGTTATGAAATTTCTTTAATGACGTTTATGGCTTTGTGGTGGCTTTTTAATGTCGTCTCAGTGTGGCTGAAGGCTAAACAATGGCATATCAAGGTATTGTTGGGCGGAACGCTTTTGTATGTGATACAAATATCTGCAGTCATTATGTCTGTTAACGGCCTTAATTGGATATTTTTGAACGTAAGCACTATAAATACCAATGAGTTGATTATTGCTTTGCTTGTGCTTAACTTTCTAGGTTGTTGGTTGCTGGCACTGTGGCTGGGGATGTTGGCATTAAAAATATGCCTAAGAAACAAAAACGAAGAAAAATATATCGCGCCGCCGTTGGGTACGGCATTGATTGCAACATCGAGCTGTACGCTGTTGTTCCTATTTTGTCTGCTGATATTATTATTCAATTAGTTGCCGACAAGATGAATGGAAAACGGCTATAATTGCTGACAATTTTTACTTTCAGACGGCCTTGTATTGAATCAGGCCGTCTGAAACCATAAAACGAACAAGGAAAAATCCCATGAAAAATTATCACGCTCCCGACGAGAACGGCTTTTTCGGCGAACACGGCGGCCTGTACGTTTCCGAAACCCTGATTCCGGCTTTGCAAGAATTGGCAGAAGCCTATAAAGCAGCGAAAGAAGATCCTTCATTTTGGGAAGAGTTCCGCCATGATTTGAAACACTATGTCGGCCGTCCCAGCCCTGTTTACCATGCCGCGCGCTTGTCCGAGCATTTGGGTGGCGCACAAATCTGGCTGAAGCGTGAAGATTTGAACCACACCGGCGCACACAAAGTCAACAACACCATCGGTCAGGCATTGCTTGCCCGCCGCATGGGCAAAAAACGCGTGATTGCCGAAACCGGCGCAGGTCAGCACGGCGTGGCTTCTGCTACCGTCGCCGCCCGCTTCGGCATGACTTGCGACGTGTACATGGGTGCAGACGATATCCAACGTCAAATGCCCAACGTGTTCCGCATGAAATTATTGGGTGCGAACGTGGTCAGCGTCGACAGCGGCAGCCGTACTTTGAAAGACGCGATGAACGAAGCCATGCGCGAATGGGTCGCCCGCGTGGACGACACGTTCTATATCATCGGCACTGCCGCAGGCCCTGCGCCGTATCCTGAAATGGTACGCGATTTCCAATGTGTGATCGGCAACGAAGCCAAAGAACAAATGTTGGAAGCCATCGGCCGCCAACCTGATGTTGCCGTTGCCTGCGTGGGCGGCGGCTCGAACGCCATCGGTTTGTTCCATCCCTATATCGAAGAAGAAAACGTGCGTTTGATCGGCGTAGAAGCCGGTGGTTTGGGTGTGGATACGCCTGACCACGCCGCACCGATTACCAGCAAAGCCCCTATCGGCGTATTGCACGGTTTTCGCAGCTATTTGATGCAGGACGAAAACGGTCAAGTCTTGGGTACGCACTCCGTTTCCGCAGGCTTGGACTACCCAGGCATCGGCCCTGAACACAGCCATTTGAACGACATCAACCGCGTGGAATACACCGTTGCCAAAGACGACGAAGCACTCGAAGCCTTTGACTTGCTTTGCCGTTTTGAGGGCATTATTCCTGCGCTGGAATCCAGCCATGCCGTTGCTTGGGCGGTGAAAAACGCGCCGAAAATGGGCAAAGACCAAGTGATTTTGGTTAATCTCTCCGGTCGCGGCGACAAAGACATCAATACCGTGGCGAAACTCAAAGGCATTGAGTTGTAAGCCTTATTGATTGAGCAGTAAAGGCCGTCTGAAAAAGCTGGGTTTCAGTCTTTCAGACGGCCTTTGTTTCCATAATGATCAGCGTAGTATTTTATCCGCGCAAACTCTATCAAGTATCGTCGGCTAAGGGAATTTATCCTTCCAAACCGATCTTGCACGCTTTCTAAACCAATTATTCAATTTATCCATCACCATGAAACATTTAGCAATCCATCTAAAACTATTGGGCATGGCGGCGTTTTGGGGCGCATCTTGGCCGATGGGGCGGATGCTGGGACAGGCGCTGCCGCCTTTAACGGGCGGTATGTTGCGCTTTTTGACGGCGGCAATCTTGCTTTTGGGCTGGCTGTTTGCACGGTATCGATTGCGTACTTTGGCGGTTTTGTCGCGTAAACAATGGCTTGGATTGGCACTGGCGGCGGCATTCGGCGTATTTGGTTTTACCGTATTGTCTATGCTGGGTTTGCAGCGGATTCCTGCTTCAAGGGCGACGGTGTTGGTCACGTTCAATCCTGTGTTGACGATGTTTTTTGCGGCTTTGCTGTTTGGCGAGAAGCTCAACGGCAAGATTGTGTCGGGTATGTTGTTGGCAGTGGCAGGCTCGATATGGGCGGTTACGCATGGCGAGATTGCGGCATTTTTGTCGGGCGGCGGTATAGGGTGGGGCGAAGTGCTGGTGTTTTGCAGCCTTTGCTGCTTGGTTACTTATACGATGATAGGCAGGGCGGTGTTGCAGGGGATTGATGCGCTGACGGTCACCGTGGCCACCGCTTGGCTAGGTGCAATGATGTTGCTGCCGCCTGCGCTGATTTCAGACGGCCTGCCGTTTGGTATGCTTGCCGAAATGGACGGTAGGGGCTGGTTTGCTTTGATTGGTCTGTCTGTCGGGGCAACGGTTTTGAGCTATGCGTGGTATTTTGAAGGCGTGAAGACTTTGGGCGCAGGCAGCGCGGCGGCGTACATTACTTTGGTGCCAGTATTCGGCATTTTATGTTCCGCTTGGTTTTTGGGTGAGGCATTACATGTTTCCTTAGTTGCCGGCTGTTTGGCGGCGGTGGGCGGATTGGCGTTGATGCAGTACGGAAGACGTGCCGTCTGAAATAGGAAATATGTTATATAATAATGAAACTAATCAAACCATTGTTTTAAACATGTCCGAACATTCCTTCCTGCTCGATTTCGACCGCGACCATCTACTCCATCCCTATACGTCCATGACTGCCCCGTTGCCTGTTTATCCGGTGCGCCGAGCGGAGGGTGTGCATATCGAATTGGCGGACGGCACGCGGCTGATTGACGGGATGTCGTCTTGGTGGTGTGCGATACACGGCTACAATCATCCCGTTTTGAATCAGGCGGTTGAGGCGCAGATTAAGCAAATGTCGCATGTGATGTTTGGCGGTTTGACGCATGAGCCGGCGGTGGCGCTGGGCAAGTTGTTGGTCGGGATTTTGCCGCAGGGTCTGGATCGTATTTTTTATGCGGATTCAGGTTCGGTTTCGGTGGAAGTCGCGCTGAAGATGGCAGTGCAATACCAGCAGGCGCGGGGTTTGACGGCGAAACAGAATATTGCGACGGTGCGGCGCGGATATCATGGCGATACTTGGAACGCGATGTCCGTCTGCGATCCGGAAACGGGGATGCACCATATTTTCGGCAGCGCTCTGCCGCAGCGTTATTTTGTCGATAATCCGAAAAGCCGTTTCGACGATGAGTGGGACGAGGCGGATTTGCAGCCTGTCCGCGCCTTGTTTGAAGCGCATCATGCGGACATTGCCGCCTTTATTTTGGAACCGGTCGTGCAGGGCGCGGGCGGCATGTATTTTTATCATCCGCAGTATCTTCACGGTTTGCGTGATTTGTGCGACGAATTTGATATCGTGTTGATTTTTGATGAAATCGCCACCGGCTTCGGGCGAACGGGCAAGATGTTTGCCTGCGAACACGCGGATGTCGTGCCGGATATTATGTGTATCGGCAAGGGCTTGAGCGGCGGCTATGTGACGCTGGCGGCAGCAATCACTTCACAAAAAGTCACCGAAACGATTTCGCGCGGCGAAGCGGGCGTGTTCATGCACGGGCCGACATTTATGGCGAACCCGCTGGCGTGTGCCGTTGCCTGCGCTTCGGTCAAACTGCTTTTGTCCCAAGATTGGCAGGCAAATATCCGCCGCATCGAAAGCATCCTGCAAGGCCGTCTGAAAGCTGCATGGGACATTCGCGGCGTGAAAGACGTGCGCGTTTTGGGTGCCATCGGGGTGACCGAGTTGGAAAAAGGCGTGGATATGGCGCGTTTTCAAGCGGATTGCGTGGCGCAGGGCATTTGGGTGCGCCCATTCGGCAGGCTGGTGTATTTGATGCCGCCTTACATTATTTCAGACGGCCTCTTGACCGAACTTGCCGATAAAACCGTGCACATTTTGAAGGAACACAGCAAATGAAAGGCATTTACTTCGTCAGTGGCATTGATACGGACATCGGCAAAACTGTCGCCACCGGTATGTTGGCAAAACAATTGTTGCAGCAAGGCAAAAGTGTGATCACGCAAAAGCCTGTGCAAACCGGTTGCAAAAACATCGCCGAAGACATCGCCGTCCACCGCAAAATCATGGGCATACCCATGCAGGAAGCCGATGAACAGCGTCTGACTATGCCTGAAATCTTCAGCTATCCCGCCTCGCCCCACCTTGCCGCCCGTCTGGATGGCAGGGATTTGGACTTGGACAAAATCCGTACCGCCACGCAAGAATTGGCGGCGCAATACGAAATCGTCTTGGTCGAAGGCGCGGGCGGATTGATGGTTCCGCTGACGGAAGATTTGTTGACTATTGATTATATTCAGCAACAGACTTATCCCGTCATTCTCGTTACCAGCGGACGGCTCGGCAGCATCAACCACACCCTGCTCAGTTTCGCCGCGCTTAAACAATACGGCATCCGGTTACACAGCCTGATTTTCAACCATATTCACGACAGCAAAGATGAAACCGTTGCCGGCGATACCTTGGAATATCTCAAAGGCCGTCTGAAAGATGAGTTTCCCGAAGCCAAATGGCAGGAATTGTCCAAGATAGAGGTGTCAGATGGAGCTTGATATACCGCGTGGCACGCTTTGTTCACATGCCGAAGCTTCAAGTCTTTTGTCGTCTAAGGTCGGACATCTGCTGACTGTTTCTTCGCTAACCGCTGCTTTACGTGCTTCCGGTAAGGATTTTTCAGTCGAGCCTGTGTATTTGGGTTTGACGAAGAGTACGGAAAACGGAGACGAAATCTTTGTGCGCGATGTTTTGCTCAAACTGGACGGCGAAACAGTGATACAAGCCAGAAGCGCGTGCCGGCCGGATAGCCGTCTATGGACAGAATTATTAGATTGTGGAACGCAGCCTTTGGGCGAGCGCCTGTTTGACGGTACATTGCCGTTGAAACGTTCGGATTTTGAGTTTCTTCGTTTTGAAGATTCCGACTATCCATCTTTCAGACGGCCTGTTACCGCGCGCCGTTCGTATTTCGATTGGAACGGCGAAACATTGGAATTAACAGAATATTTCTTATTGAAATTAATAGATTTATACCGCTAAGGCTGTCTGAAAATAAAACAGATTACCGATGTTTGTCATAATTCTGTTATAATACAATAAATTAAATTGTTAAGATCTGTTTGATTTCAGACGGCAATAAATTATAATAAGAGCTAAGGCTCTAAAAAGCCTTTCCTTCCGAATCGACACATAAACAACGACACATTACATCAATGAACATAAGGCGCTTTTTTCTACAATTTCTACCGCGTTACGCTGTCGGACGGATGGTAATATACGCCAAACTGATGCGCGTCGACAAACCCATTGGCACACTGCTTTTGCTGTGGCCGACTTATTGGGCGTTGTGGATTGCCTCTAAAGGCGTTCCTGACTCCGATATTTTTCTTGCCTTTAGTGCAGGCACATTTTTGATGCGCAGCGCAGGTTGCGTGGTAAATGACTTTGCCGACCGCAATTTTGACGGTGCAGTAGAGCGCACTAAAAACCGCCCGTTTGCCAAAGGTTTGGTTTCTAAAACCGAAGCGCTGCTTTTGACCGTCATGCTGTGTATGATGGCAGCTTTATGCTTGGTGCAGCTCAACCGCTTTACTTGGCTGATGAGCCTTCCTGCCTTATTTCTGGCCATTACATATCCCTTTACCAAACGCTTTTTCCCGTTGCCGCAGTTTTATTTAGGACTGGCATTTTCGTTCGGCATTCCTATGGCCTTTGCCGCCGTGCAAGGCCGAGTGCCTCCCGAAGCGTGGCTGATGTTTACCGCCAATGCCTTATGGACGTTGGCTTACGACACAATTTATGCCATGGCGGACAAAGAAGACGATTTGAAAATCGGCATTAAAACTTCGGCAATCACATTTGGCCATCACGACATTACTGCCTCTATGCTTTGCCATTTTTGGTTTACGGTATTGATGGCGGTGTTGGGTATTAAAATCGGTGCAACTTGGCCGTATTGGTTGATATTGCCGATAACTGTTTATTGGCAGTATCAGCAATATGTTGTCATCCGTACGCGCAATCGCCAGTTGTGCTTCCAAACGTTTTTGGCCAACAACCGCATCGGTTTGGCGTGGTTTTGCGGATTGGTCTGCCATTATTTCTGGTTGTTTTTGGTTTCCAAACTGTTTTAAAAAACTAGGTTGAGGCCGTCTGAAAAGAAGGGAAAAGGGGTATGCCGGACATACCCCTTTTCATTTGAATCATAGTTTGGCTAATGATAGAATTTTTACTTTAAATCCAATATAAGCAAGCAGTTGGATTATTTTTAGCTCGTTAAAAAATATCAAAAACAACATGGAAAATGTTAGCGAGACGAGTGTAAATTACGCCTTCAGGATTGAGATTTGCACCGACAATCGGTACAATCCCATTGTTTTGCGACATTTAAAAGAGATACACATGAGCCTGATCGGCGAAATTTTACCTTTGTCCCATATCGTTTTGGATTTGGAAGTCAGCAGCAAAAAGCGTCTGTTTGAAGAGGCTGCACAGCTGCTGGAGAATGAAGCAGAATTACCGAATACCAACGTGTTCGACTGCCTGTTTGCCCGTGAAAAACTTGGTTCGACCGGTTTGGGGCAGGGGGTGGCGATTCCCCACGGTCGTCACGCATGCGTGAAAAAAGCTACCGGTGCGTTTATCCGCACCAAAGAGCCGGTTGCCTTTGATGCGCCTGACGGTAAACCCGTTTCCCTGATTTTCATCCTGCTTGTGCCTGAAAACGCTACCGGCGAACATTTGGAAGTCTTGTCCAAACTGGCCGGCAGATTCTCTCAAAAGGCCGTCCGTGAAGCATTGATGGCTGCGACTTCTGCCGAAGAAGTACGCACACTCCTGACCGAAGAGTAATTCATGCCCAGCATATCCGTCCGCCGCCTGTTTTCCGACAATCAGCACAAACTCGAACTTGCTTGGGCTGCCGGCAATTCCGGCGCGGACAACCGTATCGGTGTCGAAGCCGATAAACCCGTCTTGGCCTTGGTCGGCCACTTAAACTTTATCCATCCCAACCAAATTCAAGTTGTCGGCGTAGCCGAAGCCGAATATTTACGCCGTCTGGAATCGGGCGAACTCAACTATGATTTCGGCGAGCTTTTCGACATCCCCATGTCTTTGGTTATCGTCGCCAACGGCTTGCCGGTTTCGCCCAAATTGCGCGATTATTGCCATACCAACAGTATCCCCTTACTGACTTCTAAACAGGAAAGTCCGCACCTGATGGACGTTTTGCGGATTTATCTGCAACGTACATTGGCGACTTCCACCATCAAGCACGGCGTATTTTTGGATGTATTTGAAGTGGGCGTACTCATTACCGGGCAATCCGGCTTGGGTAAGAGCGAATTGGCATTGGAGCTGATTTCGCGCGGCCACAGCCTGATTGCCGATGATGCAGTCGAACTTTTCCGTACCGGTCCAGAAATGCTGGAAGGCCGTTGCCCGCCGATGCTGCGTGATTTCCTCGAAGTACGCGGCTTGGGCATACTCAATATCCGCCATATTTTTGGTGAAACCTCCATCCGTCCGAAAAAAATCCTCCAGCTGATTATCAATTTGGTTCCGGCCGACGATGGATACATGAAACAACTCGATCGATTGAGCATCCGTACCGAAACTGAATCTATCCTCAACGTCAGTATCCGTTCCGTTACCCTGCCTGTTGCAATCGGTCGAAACTTAGCAGTATTGGTTGAAGCTGCAGTGCGCAATTACATCCTTCAATTGCGCGGTAAGGACAGCACCAAAGAATTCCTCGAACGCCATCAAACACAACTCAAAGAAAACGAACAAAACCATGAAAATCGTCCTGATTAGCGGCTTATCCGGCTCAGGAAAATCCGTAGCCCTCAAGCAGCTTGAGGATTTGGGCTATTACTGTGTCGATAACCTTCCTTTGGAAATGCTTCCGTCGTTGGTTTCACTCCACATCGAACGTGCCGATGAAACCAAACTCGGTGTCAGCGTTGATATCCGTTCCGGTATCAATATTCAGGAAGCGCAAGAGCAAATCCAATATTTGCGTCATGAAGGGCATCAAGTAGAAGTCCTCTTTATTGAAGCAGAAGAGGGCGTGTTGGTACGCCGCTTCTCGGAAACCCGCCGCGGCCATCCTTTGTCCGGCCATAATCTGACTTTGTTGGAAAGCCTGCAAAAAGAACGCGAGTGGCTCTTCCCGCTTAGAGACATCGCATATTGCATCGATACGTCCAAAATGAACGCACAGCAGCTGCGTTATGCCGTTCAACAATGGCTCAACATTGAACGTATTGGCTTACTGGTTATTCTTGAATCCTTTGGTTTCAAATACGGCGTTCCCAACAATGCCGACTTTATGTTTGATATGCGCAGCCTGCCCAATCCGTATTACGATCCGGAATTGCGCCCCTTTACCGGCATGGATAAGCCTATTCAAGATTATTTGGGCCAGCAGCCGTTGGCTCAAGAAATGGTTGATGACATCGACCATTTTATTAGCCGCTGGTTGCCGCGCCTGCAACAAGAGAGCCGCAGTTATGTAACGATTGCCATCGGTTGTACCGGCGGTCAGCACCGCTCCGTTTATGTTGTGGAAAAACTGGCCGAACGCCTCAAAGGCCGTTACGAACTCCTTGTCCGCCATCGTCAGGCACAAAGCTTGGCAGGACGCTAACTTGCCGTTTCAGACGGCCTCAAAGGAAGAAACCATGAAAAAAATCAGTCTGACTGCATTATCCCTGCTTATCTTAACCGCCTGTGCAACAGAACCTGTCACTGCTTACCGTTGGCATCGTACCGGCGCGAGCGAAGCTGAAGTTTCTCGCCAAATCAATACCTGCAAATCACAAGTTCAAAATGGAACCAAACGTGGCAATACATCCAAAACTTTTGAGCAGTGCATGGATGAAGCAGGTTATTACAGCTACGAGCATGGCAACCTCTAAATCCTGATTGACCGATTATCCAAATACCGAGGCCGTCTGAAAAACAATGATTTTTCAGACGGCCTCAGATACGAATAGAAAGAATAAAAAGACATGGCTATCCAATGGTTTCCCGGCCACATGAACAAGGCAAAAAAAGCCATTGCCGAACGCATTAAAAGCGTTGATATGGTGATTGAGATGTTGGACGCGCGTATGCCTGCTTCCAGCGAAAACCCTTTGCTTGCCCAGTTGTCCAAAGGCAAGCCCAAATTGAAAATCTTAAACAAACAAGACCTTGCCGATCCCGAGCGCACCAAAGTTTGGCTCGAACACTACAATAGCCGCCAAGATACCCGCGCCATTGCGCTTGATTCTTCCGAAACCGGCGCTCATGGCAAAATTACCCAAGCCTGCCGTGCCATGATTCCTCATCGTCAAGGTATCGAGAAGCCGTTGCGTGTTCTGATTTGCGGTATTCCCAATGTCGGCAAATCCACCTTGATTAACGGCATGATCGGCAAAAAATCTGCCAAAACCGGTAATGAACCCGGTATTACCAAAGCCGAACAGCGCCTTTTTCTTGCAGACGATTTCTGGCTTTACGATACCCCCGGTATGTTGTGGCCAAAAATTATCGTCGAAGAAGGCGGCTACAACCTTGCGGCCGGCGGTGCAGTTGGACGCAACGCGCTGGATGAAGAAGAAGTGGCACTTGAGCTTTTGGATTACCTCCGCCGCCATTATCTGGCCCTGTTGCAAGAGCGCTATCAAGCCGACAAAGATCCAAGCAGTCATTGGGACGATACTTCTTGGCTGGAGTGGATTGCCAAAAAACGCGGTGCGGTTTTGAGCGGCGGACGGATCAACTATCAAAAGGCCGCTGAAAATATCCTGACCGATTTTCGCGAAGGCAAAATTGGCAGAATCACGTTGGAAACGCCAAATCAATGGGAAACTTGGCTGAAAAAAGCCAGACAGAAAGAGGCCGAACTTAAAGCCATTCGCGAAGCCAGAAAGGCGGAAAGAAAAGGGCAGCAGCCTTCAGCCGATTAATATATAAGGCCGTCTGAAATGTATTTTCAGACGGCCTTTTGTTGGAATAGACAATTTAGAGGGCGGTACGGCTGAAGCTGTCCAGAGCTTTATCGGTTTGGATTTGGTTGAACTGCATGATGGTTTTGTCGCCTTGTTTTTCGTCCAATTCGATTTTTCGTACCAGCGTATCGCCGTTGATTTCGATACGGTTGAAGATTTGGCGGGTAATGGCGGTTTTCGGAGTCAGGGTCAACGTCCATTTTTTCTCGTTGCCGTTTAATTTCAAATCAAATTGTTTTTCCAAGCCTTGGGTATTGCCTCCCAAAAGGTCGAGGAAGAGTTTGATTTGGCGGCTTTGGCCGTTGAGTTTGCTGGCATTTGGGTTGACCCATTGGCTGCCGTTCCATTGCATGATACCGTCTGAACGCACGCGCAGGGTGGTTTCAAATGGTTTTTGCATTTTCCAGAGCAGGCCTTTTTGTGGGACAAGGGTAAAGCTGCCGCTGGTGGTCATGGGTTTGCTGAGGGATTTGAGCTGGCGTTGTTGGACAAAATTGCCTTGCACGTTTTGCGGTTTTTGCAAGGTTTGTGCCAATTCGGCAGGGGAAAATGCCCACAAAGCCGGAGAGCTGATGAGAAGAGTAAGAGAAAGAATGGTTTTTTTCATTGTGTTTCCATAAGGTTTGAGGCCGTCTGAAAGTTCAGACGGCCTTTTATTGCTTTAATTATAAGGCTGACAAGGCCTGATTAAAGGTTACGCTTGGACGCATCGCTTGTGCAGCTTTTTCAGGATTGGCTGCGTAGTAGCCACCGATGTCGACCGCTTTGCCTTGTACGGCAGAGAGTTCTTCAACGATTTTGGCTTCGTCGGCAGTCAAAGCGGCTGCCAATGGAGCAAATGCGGCTTTCAGTTCGGCATCTTTGTCTTGCGCCGCCAATTCTTGCGCCCAGTAGAGGGTGAGGTAGAAATGGCTGCCGCGGTTGTCGAGTTCGCCTGCTTTGCGTTTAGGCGATTTGTCGTTCAACAGCAGTTTTTCGGTGGCTGCATCCAAAGTGTCGGCGAGGACTTGGGCTTTGGCATTACCGGTTTTTTGCGCCAGATGTTCAAACGATACGGCAAGAGCGAGGAATTCGCCCAAAGAGTCCCAACGTAAGTGGTTTTCTTCGAGAAATTGTTGAACATGTTTCGGTGCGGAGCCGCCCGCGCCGGTTTCAAACATACCACCGCCATTCATCAATGGAACGATAGACAGCATTTTCGCGCTGGTACCCAGTTCCAAAATTGGGAACAAGTCGGTCAGGTAGTCGCGCAGGACGTTACCGGTTACAGAGATGGTGTCTTCACCGTTTTTCAGACGGCCTAAGCTGAATTTAGCGGCTTCTTCAGGAGCGAGGACGCGGATGTCGAGGCCGTTTGTATCCAGTTCGGCAAGGTAAGCTTTAACCTTGGCGAGCAGACTCTTGTCGTGCGGACGGTTTTCATCGAGCCAGAACACGGCTGGTGTATTGCTCAGACGAGCGCGGTTAACAGCGAGTAGTACCCAGTCTTTAACCGGAGCGTCTTTGGTTTGGCACATACGCCAGATGTCGCCGGCTTCAACGTCGTGTTGCATCAGGACATTACCTGCTGCATCAATGACTTGAACTTGGCCGTCAGCTTCGATTTCAAAAGTTTTGTTGTGCGAACCGTATTCTTCGGCTGCTTGCGCCATCAGGCCGACGTTAGGAACGGTACCCATGGTTGTCGGGTCAAATGCGCCGTGTTCGCGGCAGAAGTCGATGGTTGCTTGGTAAACACCGGCGTAGCTGCTGTCAGGAATCACGGCTTTGGTGTCTTGCGCTTTGCCGTCTTTATCCCACATACGGCCGGAATTACGAATCATCGCAGGCATAGAAGCATCGACGATGACATCACTAGGAACGTGCAGGTTGGTGATGCCTTTGTCGGAATCAACCATGGCCAAATCAGGGTTGGCTGCGTAAACGGCGGCGATTTCAGCTTCAACGGCGGCGCGGGTGTCCGCATCCAGTTTGTCCAGATTGGCAAGCAGGTTGCCGAAGCCGTTGTTGACATTGACGCCTGCGGCAGCCAGTTTGTCACCGAATTTTTCAAATACAGGCGCGAAGAATACTTTGACGGCGTGTCCGAAGATAATCGGGTCGGACACTTTCATCATGGTGGCTTTCATGTGCAGCGAGAACAATACGCCTTTAGCTTTTGCGTCTTTCACTTGTTCGGCAAGGAAGGCGAGCAGGGCTTTTTTGCTCATTACGGTCGCGTCGATGATTTCGCCGGCTTTCAGGGCAACAGGCTCGCGCAGCTCTTTTTTGTTGCCTTGTTTGTCGGTGAATACGATGGATACGGAAGTTGCTTCAGGTACGGTAACGGATTGTTCGTTATGGAAAAAGTCGCCGCTTTGCATGGTGGCAACGTGGGTTTTGGAGTCTTTCGTCCATGCGCCCATGCTGTGCGGATGTTTTTTCGCAAAGTTTTTCACTGCCTTAGGCGCGCGACGGTCGGAGTTGCCTTCACGCAGGACAGGGTTTACCGCGCTGCCTTTGATGCGGTCGTAACGTTCGCGCACGGCTTTTTCTTCATCGGTTTGAGGGTCAGCAGGATAGTCGGGAACGGCAAAGCCTTTAGACTGCAATTCTTTAATCGCGGCAGTCAGTTGAGGTACGGATGCGCTGATGTTCGGCAGTTTGATCACGTTTGCATCGGGTTGTTTCACCAGTTCGCCCAATTCGGCAAGCGCATCAGGTACGCGTTGCGCTTCGGTCAGGTATTCGGGAAACGCCGCCAAAATACGGCCGGAGAGAGAAATGTCGCTGGTTTTGACATCAATATCAGCGTGGCGGGTAAACGCCTGCACGATTGGCAACAGGGATTGAGTGGCCAATGCAGGAGCTTCGTCGGTGTAGGTATAGATAATGGTGGATTTAGTCATGGGATTATTCTCTATGTAGGTTAAGTTTTTCTTTTCGGGCACATCGCGAGATGAAACGTGCTAAGCCTATTATGGCATATTTCGGCGGATTTGGTTGTTGTTTTGATGTTATTGTTTTTTAAGTTGCGGAAAAGAAAAAGGCCGTCTGAAAAGACAGCCTAAATATAAGGACTTATCCGATAATCAAAACAGCATTGCTGCCGTCGAAGGCAAATGATGAGCTGGCGGCGATGCGTTTTTCAGACGGCCAGCGGCTGTTTTCGTCGGTCAAAGCGATGTTGGGCAGCTCGGAATCGGGTATGTTGTTCCATTGTTGCGGCGGAAGTTTGCCTTCCGGATTGTATTGGCGGTTGGCCATCAACCAGGCAAATGCGGCTTCGATTTCAATCGTCTTCATCTTTTGTCTAATTTTTCAACAATGTACCTGCCAGCCAAATATTGAATGCCACACCGATGGTAACCGTCATGCCGAACGCGGCAACAGCGGGCGTGCTGCTGATGGCGAGCAGGGCAAAGGAAATGGCTGTCGTCGCTGCGGCAAGCAGCATACCGCCTAATTTTGCCGGGGCGCTGTGGTGTGCTGTGGCGGCATAGACGGCATAGTCCACGCCGATGGCGGACACTAAAAGCAGGCCGAACATGGCAAACAGGCTGACGGGAATGCCTGCCAAACCGAGTACGGCAACGGTGCAGATGGCGGCGGCCAGCGGCACGGCAAGGATTTTGCTGCCGCGTTTGAAACCAAACATTTTCCACAAAAGCAGCCATGCCAACGCATAGGAAGCCAGTTTTAACCATGCGGCCTGATTGCGCGTGTGGTGGAAAAGCTCGTTTAAGTGGGCGCGTTTGTCTGCCCAATGTACGCCGGAGACGTGTTGCGCCGCGGCGCGTACGGCGGCTTCATCGGTCATGCCGTTCAAACGCACGACGGCAGCAAAACGGCCTGGTTCCACTTCGCCCAAATACAAGGAACGCCAAGCTTCTGCCAAATCGGTATTCAGGCCGTCTGAAAGCGACAATGGTTGCGTGTCGGCAGCTTGAAGCAGGGCATCGCGCACAGTTTTGCGCGGAATACCGATTTCTGTGAGCGGTTTCCAGCTATCAGGTAATTTGGTCAATTCGCGCAGGCGGTTTTGTAGTTTTTGTTGTTCCGTTGTCGGCAGGATGAATTGGTCGGGCGATTGGATGCCGGACAGTTTGCCTTGCGCGATTAAGGGCTGCAGGGCGCGGCCGAGTTCGGCGGTTTTCTTCAACAAGGCATCTTCGCTTTGTGCTTCGGCCACCAAATATTTGCCGCCAAAATCCGTGCCGCTCAACTGGCCGATTTGTTGTACTTCGGTCAACATCGCGGTCGGCATATTGACCCATTGACGGATGTCGTCACGCCAGTCGCTGCGCCACAGTCCGACTGCCAGCAAAACTCCGCCCACGATTAACCAGCCGCGTTTGTGTAGGCGGTTTTTCAGACGGCCTGACAAGGAATAGAGCTTTTCGGTTAATGCGGCAAAAGGCACGGTTTTGGCACGGTAGCGGCGAAACAGCGGCGGCAGCCATAAAACGGTGGCACCAAACGCGCCAAATAAAGCGAAGCCTGAAAATACCGCGGTTTGGCGCAATACAGGCAAAGGGGTGAACCACAGCAGCGCATAGCCCAAGACGGTAATTGTCAGGCTGACGGCAAAACTTGGCAAGACATGTTTCATTGCCGATTCAGCCTGCCAAACGGTCTTTTCAGACGGCCCGAATACCGACGGAGCAAGCCAGTGCAACGGGAAATCCACCAACATACCCACCAAGCTGGTGCCGATGACGATGGTCAGGATATGCACTTCGCCGAACACCAATAAAGCAACTGCCAATCCGGTCAACATACCGGCGGCCAGCGGCAAGGACAGCAAAAATACTCGGCCGCTGCGGAAGACCCACAACAGCAGCGCAAAGGTCAGCCCAAGTCCGACCATGCTCATCAGCCGACTTTCTTTTTCTGCGGCTGCTTTGGATACGGCGGCAAACAATGCGCCACCTGCGCTTAAGGTTTCCGCGCCGTTTTCCGAAGCGATTTGACGGCTTTGCGCCATCAGCGGTAAGAGGGCATCGTTGCCGGAAAATTGATCGCCGCCGGCGAGCCGTCCGCGCAAGAATACCCAAGTTTTGCCTTTGTCTTCGGCAAACAACATACCGTTGTCCATGTCCCACTGTAAACGGCTTTGCGGATTGGCCTTGTCGGCAACAAAGCGTCCGAAGCCCAGCCAGTCTTGTTCTAAAGACAAAGGCGAGGGGGCGGCAAACGGATTGGCCGCGGCTTCTGCCCGAGCCTGAAAATAGGCTTGCGGCTGCTCAAACAGCAGGCGTATTTCGTCTTGCGGCAAAACTGCCAAACTCAGCTTCTGCATATCCGCCCGCACTTTATCCAAATTCGGCGTCATGCTGCTGTCGACTTGTTCAAATACGCCGCTTTTGCGCCATGCATCGGCAATTTGTGAGGCCGTCTGAAAAGCGGTTTCGGCATCGGTACTGCCTGCAAGCAAAATGACTTGCGAATTGAGCTGCGCTTCTGCGGCTTTATCTGCAGCCGTCAGTAAGGCATCGGGTTGCTGCTCGCTTGGCAACAATGCGGTCAAATCGGTTTGGATGCGCGCTTGTGAAGCAAAGGCATAAACCAAAAACAGGGTAAGAAACAGAATAAGGGCAGTATAGAGGCGGTTTAGGAGGCGAAGATTCATCGTTCAGACGGCCTTTTGCAAATGCTGCTGTTGGTGTGTGGAATAAGTAAAAGTGCAGTAAATTAAATCAGATTATTATTATTTTGTCAGTTGTTAGATAGTTTGCCGGTCGGTTAAATCATTGGGCTTGAGCGAACCGAAAAACTGCCATTGCAGAGCGACGGCTTTTCCCTTCCAAACGCAGGCAAGTGCCATCGTATCCGCTAAAATCGCGCTTGTGCCGTGCCAATCGGTTTGCTTTCCAGCGCGTAAACCGACGGGTTGCCCTGAATCGAAAACATAGCCGACCGATTTCATATCCGACGGAAAATCCAAATTCGCAGCTTTAATCAATGCTTCCTTGAAACACCACAATCGGTAAAACGTTTCAGACGGCCAGTTTTCCGTTTCCAAAAAGTCTTGTTCTTCCTGAGTGCAGACCAAAGCCGACAACGCTTTGAAATCGCGCGGGCGGATAAATTCGATATCGACACCGGCTATTAAGGGATGAGGCGCACACAATAAAGCGGCAAAGCCTTTGCTGTGGCTCAGCGATACAGTCGGTAAATCGGTTTGCTGTTTTAACGCTCGGCTGACTTGCCAGTCCTGACGCTGCGCCAGTTGCGGCGTGGCAGCCAAACGTTGGGAATCGGCTGCGTTTAGAGACGCATGGTCGTAGCTGGCGGCAAAAGACGGATCGGCCAGCAGGCAGTGAAGGGGTGTCGTATCCATAAAATAGAAAAATGCCAAACTTCATGTTGAAGTCCGGCATTTTTGACATTGCTTAGTGGAAGCTGCCTTTCAAAACCACACGGCTGTTGAATGTAGCGATGTGGCATTCGTATTCGTTACCGCCTTTGGTTACTTTGTTAAGTTTGGGAGTTACTGGATTGTGAATAAGTAGCAAGCATCAAGGCTGATACAGCAACCAAAGTGAAAGTGTAATATACGGACTTCTTTGTAAGTAAGAGTGAAAAAAGGTTTACAGAAAACAGAATCATTTTAACATATATGAAAGAAGTATAAAAATAGGATGATGTAAAAAATATTATATTTTTATTTAAATGATTTCATGGCGTTAAGAAAGTTTGAGGCGGTAATGCTTGACGAAGGAGGGCAGAAAGTGTATATTGCGATCTTCCTTAGGAGTAATGGCTGAGAGGCTGAAGGCACTTCCCTGCTAAGGAAGCATGTGGGGTCAACCTGCATCGAGGGTTCGAATCCCTCTTACTCCGCCAAATATGAAAGACACCGTTTTATACGGTGTCTTTTTTATTATCCGGAATTGCTTGAAATCCAAGGCCGTCTGAAAGTGTGAAATGAACGATTTGATTATTCTAAACAAGCCTTATGGCGTGATTTGCCAGTTTTCTGCACATGAAAAACATCAATGCCTTAAGGATTTTGTCGAGAAACCGGGATTTTATCCAGCCGGCCGTTTGGATACGGACAGCGAGGGTTTGCTGCTGCTGACCAATAATGGCCGTTTGCAGGCGCAGATTGCCGATCCGAAATTTAAGCAGGTCAAAACTTATTGGGCGCAGGTGGAGGGTTCTCCTGATGAAGCCAAATTGGATTTGTTGCGCCGTGGCGTAGATTTGGGCGATTTTGTCACTCGTCCGGCTGAGGTCAGGGTATTGGAAGAAGGTGAAGCGGATGTTTTATGGCCGCGCGTGCCGCCGATTCGCGTGCGTAAATCCGTGCCTGATTTTTGGGTGGAAATCAAAATTTCGGAAGGGAAAAACCGTCAAGTGCGAAGGATGACGGCGAAAGCAGGCTTTCCATGTTTGCGCTTGGTTCGCGTGGCAATAGGCCGTCTGAATCTGTTTGATTTGAATTTGGAATTGGGACAATGGCAGTTTGCGCCGCATCGTCCTTAAATAGGATGAATAAAGGCCGTCTGAAATATTCAGACGGCCTTTCGTTATGGAAAAATTAATGATGTGAATGACCGATTTGGAAGGTCAAAGTGGTGTAGTTCGCCTGTTTTTGGCACACGCTTTGATCGGGGAAATCGGCTTTGTGTTCTACGTTGGCTTTCCAGAAACCTTGGCGCAATGGAATGATGCTGACTTCGCCTTTGTCATCGGTGGTGTCGGAGAAGGCTTGGGCTTCGGTTTTATGGGTTTTACTGCGGTCGCTGGTGTCGAAGCCGTCAAATGTGGCGGTAACGGTGGCGTTAGGCAGCGGCTCGCCATTGAAGAGGACGCGGACTTTGAAGCGTTCGCCGACGTGGACGTTGGCTGGGTTGTCCAAAGGTACGATTTCCAAATGTTGGCCGACTTGCTTGGTAATGATGGCGGTATCTGCGCTTTCGTGGCCAACATTGACGATGTTTTTGCCGAACATACGGGTTTGTTCGCAATAGCTTGCATCAGGCATTTCTTTGATGCTTGCCTGCTTCCAGCCCGCGCTGTTTTTTGACCAGAAAGTCGGTTGGTATTCGGCGGTTACCAAGTAGCTGCCGTCTTTGACTGGCAGTTTGCTGCGGTATTGGTAATTGTATGTGCCTTTTTGAATCATGTTTTCTTTGCCTTTTTCAGTCACCAGTTGCATGGGTTTGCTGAAAATGTGCAGGCGGTCTTTGGCGATGGGCTCAAGCTCCGGGAATTCGCCATAGCCCAATTCGGCTTCAAGGTATTCGCCGCCATGTGTGTGGGCGGTTTCAACCCAAACGCGGTGGGCGTGTGCGGCAGTGCTGAATAGGAAGGCTGATGCGATAAGCAAAGCGGTTTTTTTCATGATTTCTCTCCGATTTTCGATGTGTAGAAAAGATAGAATAAAGTCGTTCGTTATAATATAACAAAATTATTTAAATTTAAAGAGAGGCCGTCTGAAAACTTTTAGACGGCCTTTTAGATGATTGTTTTTTGAATCAGATTATCGAAACGGTTTAGTCCCCGTCACGACAAACATCAATCGCTTCTTGCAAACTGCTGACGCCGTAGATTTTCAGGTTCGGAAACTCTTTGGCATTGCGCGGCATATTAGCTTTGGGGACGATGGCGCGTTTGAAGCCGAGTTTTTTCGCTTCTTTGAGCCGTTCTTGTCCGCGTGCGACGGGGCGGACTTCGCCGCTCAAACCGATTTCGCCGAATGCGACCATTTTTTCGGGCAGCGGGCGGTTGCGGAAGCTGGAGAGCATAGCGAGGATGACGGCGAGGTCGGCGGCAGGTTCGCCGATTTTGACGCCGCCGACGGCGTTGAGGAACACGTCTTGGTCGAAGCAGGCAATGCCGCCGTGGCGGTTGAGGACAGCGAGCAGCATGGCGAGGCGGTTTTGTTCGAGGCCGACGGTGAGTCGTTTGGGGGTAAAACCGTGTGCATCATCGACCAATGCCTGAATTTCGACCAAAAGCGGGCGGCTGCCTTCCTGTGTGACCAAAACGCACGAACCGGGCGTGTCGTCGCGGTAGCTGGCAAGGAAGATGGCGGACGGGTTGGATACGCCTTTCAAACCATTTTCGGTCATGGCGAATACGCCCAATTCGTTTGCCGCACCAAAACGGTTTTTGATGGCGCGTATCATGCGGTAGTTGGAGTGTTGGTCGCCCTCGAAATACAGCACGGTATCGACCATATGCTCCAGCACGCGCGGGCCGGCAATCGCGCCGTCTTTGGTCACGTGTCCGACCAGTATCATGGCGATGCCCATCTGTTTCGCCATACGCGTCAGTTGGGCGGCACACTCGCGCACCTGCGACACGGAGCCGGGGGCGGAAGTGATTTGGTCGGAATACATGGTTTGGATGGAATCAATGACGACGACTTCGGGCTGATGCTGTTTTAAGGCCGTCTGAATCGCTTCCATGCGGATTTCGGCAAGCAGGTTCACGCCTTCGGTGGGCAGATCCAAACGTTGCGCGCGCAGGGCAACTTGTTGGGCAGATTCCTCGCCGGAAACGTACAGCACTTTGCGGTTTTGCGCCATTTTGGCGATGGTTTGCAACAGTAATGTGGATTTGCCGATGCCAGGGTCGCCGCCGAGCAGGATGACCGCGCCATCAACCAAACCGCCGCCCAATACGCGGTCAAGTTCGCCCATGCCGGTCGGATTGCGCGGCACTTCGGTGGCGGTAACGGCGGATAGGGACTGGACGGTCGAGGTATCCGCCGCCCAAGATTGGAAGCGGGCGTTTTTCGGTTCGGGCGCGGCAAGGCTTTCCTGAAGCGTGTTCCACTCGCCGCAATGCGGACATTTGCCTTGCCATTTCGGGGAAGTGCCGCCGCATTCGGTACATTGGTAGATGGTTTTGGGGGCTTTTGCCATAGTGTTTTCCCTGTGGAATATTTGATGTGTGAAAAGGTCGTCTGAAAACAATCATATCGTTTTCAGACGACCTTTTTTATTGAGAAATAACAGTTTTATTTTTTGCTGTCTTTATCTGCATCTTTTTTCGGCGCAGGTTTTTTCGCTGCCAAGCCCAAAGATTTTTGCCATTCGGCTGGATTTTTCACCAAGTCCAAGGCTTTGCGAAGCTGATCATCTTTGGCCGGATTTGGAATGCGGCGGCTGGAGATGTCTTCGTCTTTGTCTTTTTTGGATTTGTCTTTATCGGCTTTGGTTTCGGCGTTGGCAGGCGTTTCAGTGCTGCTGTTGACGTCTTGGCCGCCCAACGGATTGCCGATATGGCCGACCAAATCGGCTTCGCGGCTTTCAAAGGCGCGGTCTTTATCTTTGACTTCAACGTCAGGAACAATGCCTTGCGCTTGAATCGAGCGGTCGTTTGGCGTGTAGTAAAGGGCGGTGGTCAGTTTGACTGCGCTGCCGCCGGAAAGCGGAATCAGGGTTTGCACTGAGCCTTTGCCGAAACTTTGTGTGCCGACGACGACGGCACGTTTATGGTCTTGCAATGCACCGGCAACGATTTCGGAAGCAGAGGCCGATCCTGCGTTAATCAGGACGGTCATAGGAATGGTTTTCAGCTCGGCAGGCAATCCGGCCAACGGGTCTTTGCCGCTGGTGGTGATGTAGTCTTCGGCAGTTGCTTTGAGAACCATGCCTTCTTTTTTGTTGCGGCCTTTGGTGCTGACAACGGTTACGTCAGGTTGCAGGAAGGCTGCGGATACGCCGACTGCACCGTTGAGCAGGCCGCCTGGGTCGTCGCGCAAGTCGAGGATGATGCCTTTGAGCGGGCCTTTGTTTTCTTTGACGAGGGCTTGTGCGGCTTCGTTGAGCGCGGCAACGGTGCGCTCTTGGAATTGGGAGACGCGGATGTAGCCGTAGTCTTTTTCAAGCAGGTGATGGCGCACGCTTTTGACTTTGATGATGGCGCGGGTCAGGTTGACGACGATGGGTTTGTCGGCATTTTTGCGTGAAAGGGTCAGGGTAATTTTGGTACCCGGTTTGCCGCGCATTTTTTTGACGGCTTCGCTGACGGTCAGGCCGCGCGTAGAGGTATTGTCGATTTTGACGATGAAGTCGCCGCTTTTCACGCCGGCACGTTCTGCCGGAGTGTCTTCAATCGGGGCAACGACTTTGACGAAGCCGTCTTCTTGTCCGATTTCCATGCCCAGACCGCCGAATTCGCCGCTGGTGGATTCTTTCATTTCGGCATAGCCTTTTTTGTCCATATACTCGGAATGCGGATCGAGATCGGACACCATGCCTTTCATTGCGCCTTCGAAGAGCTCAGCATCGGGTTTGTCTTGGTAATAGTTGGCTTTGATTTGGCCGTACACTTCTGCCATAGTGCGGATGGTTTGCACGGGCAGGGCCTCGTTGTCTTTTTTGTCTTTTTCGGCGGCAAAACTTTGTACACTCAGACTGAGGGCGATGCCGCTAAATGCGCCGAGAGTGTAGATTGCAACTTTTTTTAAAGTGGATTTTGTTGACATTCGTTTGACTTTCTTTTTGTGTACGGTAAGCAAAGTGGTTTTTGTTTTCTCTGAACCCGTTGACTTTATGTGATTTAAACTCTTGGAACAATAAGTTTAAGGTAAAAGTTTGTTGTTTAATGTGCTGAACAGGCGTGAAAATCGTGTTTTATTGTAGTTTATGATGAAAATTCAGACGGCCTGGAGTGAAAATTCACTCAGGCCGTCTGAAGCATCAGTTAATCCATGAAAGCGGATTCATGACTTGTCCGTTGTAGCGGACTTCAAGGTAAAGGCCGGTTTCGCCCGACGGCAAAGTGCCGCTGGTGCCAATTTTACTGCCGGCATTGACGGCGTAATTTTGGGCGATGTCGATTTCGCTCAGGCCGGAGTAAATGCTGACATAGCCGTCGCCGTGGTCGAGGACGACCACTTTGCCGTAGCCTTCAAGTTCGCCGGCAAAAGTAACCGTGCCTGAGGCAATGCTGCTGACCGGAGCAGGAACAGTATTGTAGAACACGCCTTTCCAAACTTCGCCATCGCCGCGGTCTTGACCAAACAGGCCCGCCAGTGTGCCGTTAACCGGTTTTTTCAGACGGCCTTGCATACGGCTGAAGCTGTTGGCGTTGCTGACGATAAAGCCTTGGGTGTTCGGGGCTTGCAGTTTCATGTCTTCGTCAGTCAGCGTGGACATGGCGGCGCGTTCGGCTTCGGCTTCGGCTTTTTGTTGGGCGGCAGCTTGCTCTTTGCGGGCTTTTTCGGCAGCAGCCAAACGGGCTTCGGCGGCTTTTTTACGCGCTTCGGCTTCGGCTTTGCGTTGCTCGGCTTTGCGTTTTTCCAAATCTTTCAAAAGATTGTTGAGGCGCTGCTCGTTTTCTCTGTGGTTGATTTTCTTTTGCGCTTCTTTGGCCATCTGCGCGTTTTGACGGCGGCTTTCGGCTTGTTCGGCGGTATTGGTTACGCCTTGTTGACGCAACGAGGCTTGAATATTGCCTTGCAGTTTTTTCAGGTAAGCCAATTCATTGTTGATTTTTTGCTCTTGCGCTGCCAGCTCTTTCTGTTGTTTTTCCAAGTCTCTCATGACTTGGTCGTTGGCGTCGTTGATATAACGCGTGTAACGCAGGAAGCGGGTTTTTTGACCGGCATCGGCGTTTTTCAGGAAGAGGGCAACCGCGTTGGGCTGGCTGTTTTTATAGTTGCCGGACACAAAGCGTGAAATTTGGGCGCGCGTATTGGAAACTTCTGCTTTCAACTGGTTGGCATCGGCATTGAGTTTTTGGAATTTTTCCCATGCGTCGCGTTGTTTGCGGTTGATGCCGGAGAGGTTGTTGCGTGTTTGTTGCAGCTGTTTGAGCGTGGCATTAACATGGATAATGAAACCCTCGTTGCGTTTGGCAAAGGATTTTTTGGTTTCCATGTCGTTGGAGGCGGCAGTTACGGCTGCTTTGAAATCGTTGTCGGCTGCAGAAGCGGCTTTAGGCTCAACTTTAGGCTCGGCTTTTTTGTTTTGCTCTTTGGCTTTTGTGTCTTTTTTAGCGTCTTTTTTGTCGTCAACAGCTTTTTTGGCAGGTTCTTTAGCTTCAGTCTTTTTGTCTTCGGCTGCTTTTTTTACTGGCTCTTTGGTTTTTTTGCCGTCTTTTTTATCCTCGGCCGCTTTTTTAGCAGGTTCTTTGGCTTTGCTGTCTTTTTTATCTTCAACAGGTTTCTTGTCTTGTTCTTTGGCTTTGCCGGATTTTGCGGCTGTGGCTTTTTTGTCTTTTGCTGTTTCTTTAGGTTCTTCGGCTTTACGGTTGGCCTTTTTATTGTCGGCTGAGGCCTCGGCAGCTTTAGCCGGTTTGTTTTTGGCTGAAGCGCGTTCGTTTTTGTCGGCGGTTTCCTTTTCTTTGGAGGCTTTGGCTTTAATTGCTTTTTTGTCTTCCTCTTTTTCTTTTACTGCTTGTTTTTTTGAGGTTTCTTTTTTTACATCTGCCTTAGCGGCTTCTTTCTCTTTTTTCACGGGCGCAGCCTTTTTGACGGCGGCCGCTTTTTCTTTCGGCGCGTCTTTGGCAGCATAGGTTGGCAGGGAGAAACTGAGCAACAGGGCGAGAATGAGGGGTTTGTAACGCATGGTTCGATCTTGCTATCAAAGTAGGAACAATAGGACGGATTATACTGTCTGTCAGGCCGTCTGAAAATAATATCGGGTTGCAATATGGACGAACGGTCTTATATAGTAACGATAGAGGAGGCGGACGGGGTTTAGTCTGCCTGGAAACTGACAGTCTGCATCGACGGGATATTATGAAAAAATATTTATTAGTAGTGTTGGGTGCCATGGTTTTGGCGGCTTGCGGTGACAATACCGATAAAATCGGACGCGCCAGTACGGTGTTTCATATGCTGGGTAAAAACGACCGTATTGAAGTGGAAGGTTTTGATGATCCTGATGTGCAGGGGGTTGCCTGCTATATTTCGTATGCGAAAAAAGGCGGTTTGAAAGAAACGGTCAATTTGGAAGAAGATGCCAGCGACGCATCGGTTTCCTGTGTACAAAGTGCGGAAGTCATCCGTTATAACGAGGCTGCGGTTTTGAAACCGCGACAAGTGTTCAAACGCAGTGCCAGCATAGCATTTAAGAGCCAACAGATTATCCGCTACTACGATCCGAAACGTAAGTCTTTTGCTTATTTGGTATACAGCGATAAAATCGTTCAAGGTTCGCCGAAAAACTCTTTGAGCGCGGTATCGTGTTTTGCCCATGCGAAAACCGATACGCCGGTACCGGCAGGCGGCGCGGTTTACGGTGCGTGCGTGGTGGACGCGCCGGTTGCCGACGGACAAAAATAATAAAATCAGCTTAATAGATTAAGAAGAATATGAATTTAGCCAACCATTTCCTGATTGCCATGCCTCATATGGACGATCCGTTTTTTACGGATACGGTCATTTATGTATGCGAACACGATGAAGAAGGTGCGCTGGGCATCGTCATCAACAAGCCTTCGCCGATTACCATGGACATGATTTTCGCCGCCGCCGACCGCAATATCCCATTGCGCCTGCAACATGAAAACGTGATGATGGGCGGGCCGGTTCAGATTGAGCGCGGCTATGTCGTGCATACGCCGATCGGTCGCTGGCAAAACAGCATGGTGGTAACTGATAATGTGGCGTTGACTTCTTCGCGCGATGTAATTGAAAACTTGTCTAAAGAAGGTGCGGTGGACAAGGCTTTGATCAGTATTGGTTATTCAAAATGGGGCAAAGGGCAGTTGGAGCGCGAGCTGGCAGAAAATGTTTGGTTGACCGTCCCTGCGGACGAGCATATTCTTTTTGATGTGCCATACGAACTTCGTTATGCCGCCGCTTTTGAAAAATTGGGCGTTAATCCGAACGCCTTGGTTTCAGGAGTCGGCCATGCCTGATGCACCAAAAGGCACGGTTTTGGCCTTTGACTTCGGCGAGGCGCGTATCGGCGTGGCGCAGGGCGATGCCGAGTTGGGCATGACCCATCCGCTGGCAACGGTAACCGGCAACAGCAATGATGAAAAATTCGAGGCCATTGCCAAGCTGGTCAAAGAATGGCAACCCAAGTATTTTGTGGTCGGCCTGCCGACGCATACCGACGGCACGGAGCATGAGCTGACCCGTTTGAGCCGCAAGTTTGGCCGCCGTTTGCACGGACGTTTTAATTTGCCGGTTTATTGGGTGGACGAAAGGATGTCTTCCCTATACGCGGAAAGCCTGCTTGCTGAAGCCCAAGTTTTTGGTCGAAAACAAAAATCCGTGCTTGACCAAGTAGCCGCACAGGCGATTTTGCAAGGCTTTTTTGAAGGTGGCGCGGCCGAGTTTTTCAATGGCCGCGAAGAATAGCGTTATTTATCATAAAGGCCGTCTGAAAATGGGTTTCAGACGGCCTTTGTTTTGTTACGGCTTTGGGATAAAAGAGGTTTAGTTTGGTTAAGCCTAATTTTTTCAGCACAAATTTTGCTACACTCCGTTTTCTTTTTTAGACACAAATACAAGGAAAAAGTTATGGCACTCATGGACAATCTTTTGAATGCGGCTACTCAAATGTTGGGTGGCAACAGCGAAAACGGCGCACAAGGTTCTCTGACCGATATGGCGATGGATTTGGTGAAACAGCAAGGCGGCGTGGGCAACCTGATCAACCAACTGCAACAAGGCGGTTTGGGCGATGCCCTGAGCAGCTGGATTTCCAACCAATCCAGCAACCTGCCTGTGTCCGGCAGCGACCTGCAAAATGCTTTGGGTAGCGATACGGTAAACCAAATCGCGCAAAAATTCGGCGTGGATGCCGGCCAAGCAGGCGATTTGTTGGCAAAAGTGTTGCCAGACTTGGTCGATAAAGCGACGCCTAACGGCACGGCTCAAGATGCGGATGGCTTCGGCTTGGACGACATCGCTTCTATGCTACTGAAAAACTTTATGAAATAATGAGTTGAATCATTTGATAAGGCCGTCTGAATCCGTTCAAACGGCCTTATAACTTTTGGTTCGCGGTAAATAACCAATAAGTCTTTTTCTGATGGAGACGGATGGCTTATGATGTGCACTTCATTTCACCAGATAAGAAGGTTATACACATGTCCCGCTTGACCATACACACAGTCGAAACCGCTCCTGAAGCCGCTAAACCACGCATTGAAGCCGTATTGAAAAACAACGGCTTTATTCCTAACCTGATCGGCGTTTTGGCCAATGCGCCTGAAGCTTTGGCGTTTTATCAAGAAGTTGGCAAGCTGAATGCGGCCAACAGCCTGACTGACGGCGAAGTCGAAGTTGTCCAAATTATCGCCGCCCGTACCAACGAATGCGGTTTCTGCGTTGCCGGCCACACTAAACTGGCTACCCTGAAAAAACTGTTGTCCGAACAATCCATCAAAGCCGCACGCGCGTTGGCTGCGGGTGAGTTTGACGATGCCAAACTGAGTGCTTTGGCGACATTCACCCAAGCCGTTATGGCGAAAAAAGGTGCGGTATCCGACGACGAGCTGAAAGCATTCTTCGATGCCGGTTACAACCAACAGCAAGCCGTTGAAGTAGTTATGGGCGTTGCTTTGGCAACCTTGTGCAACTACGTCAACAACCTTGCCAAAACTGAAATCAACCCTGAATTGCAGGCATTTGCCTAATCTCATCAAAGGCCGTCTGAAAATTCAGACGGCCTTTTAGTAAAAAGCAAGGATATCCTTGTTGCCAAGAATAATTCATGAGTAGAACCATCTACGCTTCAAACCTTATTCAGAGGAAAAAATCATGACACGCGAAGCTTTACTGAACAATGTTGCCGAACTTGTTAAAAACAAATTAAAACCATTGGTGGACGACATCGACCGCAAAGGTCTGTACCCGAAAGAATTTATGCTGGAATTGGGCAAAATCGGCGGTTTTGCCGCAACCGGTACGGTTGAAGAAGGCGGTAACGGTTTGGGTTTGGCAACGCAAATCGCCGTATTGCGCGAAATCGGTAAAGAATGCGGTGCGACTTCGTTCAGCGCATGGTGTCAGGCGGCTTGCGCGTGGTATCTGCATCAATCGCCCAACCAAGCGGTCAAAGACAAATACTTAGCCGATATTCTGCAGGGCAAAGTCTTGGCTGGTACGGGCATGTCCAATACCGTCAAACACCTTGCCGGTATTGAAAAACACAATCTGCAAGCCGAGCGCGTTGAAGGCGGCTACAAAGTCAACGGCGCTTTGCCTTGGGTATCCAATATCGGCGAAGACCACATTTGGGCGAATACCGCCCAAGTCGGCGACAGCTATGTGATGTTTATCACCGGCGGTCAATGGGAAGGCGTTACCCTGCAAGATTGCCCTGAGTTTTGCGGTTTGGAAGGCACGCGCACTTACAGCCTGAATTTTAAAGACGTGTTTATTCCCGATGAAGATGTGATTGCTTCGCCTGAGCAGTTCCAGTCTTATATTCCGACCATTAAAGCCGGTTTCATCTTGCTGCAAGTGGGTATCGGCGCCGGTGTGATTGACGGTGCGCTCGGCATTATCCGCATGGCCAACGTGGTAAACGCTGAAGTGAACGCTTACCTCGACCACAGCTACGATGATTTGAAAGCTGCGTTGGACGACGCATGGGTGGAAACCGAACGTCTTGCCGATGAGGCGTGGAACAACAAACCTGATACGCTGGCAACCTTGAAACTGCGTGAAGCGGCTGCCGTATTGGCATTGAACGCCACTCAATCTGCCGCATTGCATGCAGGCGCGAAAGGTTATCTGATGCGCAGTCCGGCGCAACGCCGCGTCCGCGAGGCCATGTTTGTCGCCATCGTAACACCGGCCATCAAACACCTACGCAAAGAAATCGCCGCTTTGGAAGCAGCGCAATAAATTCAAAATATCAACAATAAAACACACGAAAGGCCGTCTGAAAATACGGTTTCAGACGGCCTTTTAAAATAGAAGGAACACAAAATGGCTCAATATATGTGCGGCCCTTGCGGCTGGATTTACGATGAAGATGTCGGCGACCCCGAACACGGCCTGCCGGCAGGTACCAAGTTCGAAGACATCCCCGACGACTGGAAATGCCCTGAATGCGGCGTAGGTAAAGAAGATTTCTACCTTCTGGACTTCACCATATAAATTACCCGATTATTTAATAAAAAGGCCGTCTGAAATTTCAGACGGCCTTTGTTTTATCGGCGGTATAAAGCAACCATGGTTTCAGCCGCTTTAACACAGCTTTTTACATCGGCAACCAAAGCGATGCGGACGTAGCCTTCGCCCGGATTGCCTTGCTCGGTATCGCGGGCGAGGAAGCGGCCGGGCAACACTTGGATAGCGGCTTTCTGCCACAGGTTGCGCGTAAATGCCAAGTCGTCGCCATCGGGAACTTTCAGCCAAATGTAGAACGACGCGTCAGGCAGTTTGACATCGAATGCCTGTTGCAAAATCGGAATGACGCGGTCGAATTTTTCTTGGTAGAGGCGGCGGTTGGCAATGACGTGTTCTTCATCGTTCCAAGCGGCAATGCTGGCGCGTTGGACGGGAATGCTCATCGCGCTGCCGTGGTAGGTGCGGTAGAGCAGGAAGTTTTTGAGCAACTCGGCATCGCCTGCGACAAAGCCGGAACGCAAACCGGGGACGTTGGAGCGTTTGGACAGGCTGGTGAACATAATAATGTTGCGCGTGCCGCGTCCTAATTGCGCCGCAGCCTGCAGGCCGCCGATCGGCTTGTTGCCGTCAAAATAGATTTCGGAATAGCATTCGTCAGAGGCAATAACGAAGCCGTATTTGTCTTGCAAATCAAAAATTTCTTTCCAGTCTTCTAATTGCAGGACGCTGCCGCTCGGGTTGTTTGGCGAGCAGACAATCAGGACTTTGGTGCGTTGCCATACGTCTTCGGGCAGACTGCTCCAATTGGGGTTGAAGCTGGGTGCAGGGCAGTTGGCAAAATGGATTTCGCCGCCGCCCAAAATAGTCGCGCCTTCGTAAATTTGATAGAAAGGATTGGGGCTGATAACGACTGGTTTAGGGCCGTCTGAAGCTGGATTTAAAACGGTTTGGATAAAAGAGAACAAAGCTTCCCGGCTGCCCAATACGGGCAGGATTTCATTGTCGGGATTGAGGCTCAAACCATCATAACGGCGGGCAACCCATTCGGCGCAGGCTTGGCGCAGTTCGGGCAGGCCTGCGGTCAGCGGATATTTTTCCAGTTCGTGCAGGGAGGCGGTCAGTGCGTCGGTGATGACTTTGGGTGTCGGATGTTTCGGCTCGCCGATTTGCAGATGAATGGGCGTTACGCCCTCGGGTGCATCAATGCCTTGCATGGCTTCACGCAGGCGGGCGAAAGGATAGGGTTTGAGATGGTTTAATAATGGGTTCATGATGTTTCTGCCGATAAATTAAGGCAATAATCTTAGCATTTTTTAGATGAATTTGGACAAAAAGGCCGTCTGAAAACAGGGTTTAAATGTTTTTCAGACGGCCTTTTGAATATTGATGTGTTTATTTGGCAGGGATGACGGGCAGGGAACCGTTCAAGAGATAATGAATGGTTTCTTGAACCGTACGGATGGCGTTGCCAAAAGGCAGCGGGTCTTTACCACGGAAAAACAGGCCTTTATCGACTTCGCCGCGGAATGCCGCGGAAAGTTGGATGTCGATACAGAATTGACCGGCTTTGGCCAAACCGTCGCGCAAACCGCAGCTGGTCAGGCAGTTCAGGCCTTGTGTGCAACGGCGCGGATCGTTTTTGGCATTGGCTTGCAATTTGGCCTCGCGTTTGATGTAGTTGTCGAGGAATTTGGTGCGCACGCCGCGTGCAGGCAAACCGGCAACAGACATGAATTCAACCACTTTTTCGGTTTCCGCACCGGCCAGCGTTTTCTTGAAGTTGATGTGGGCATCGCCTTCTTCGGTTACGGCAAATGCGGTACCGATTTGAACGGCGGATGCGCCCCAGTTTTTCAAGGCTGTTTTGACTTTTTCAAAGTTTGCCATGCCGCCGGCGAGTACCAACGGGATTTTTTCGCTTTCCAAGCCCAAGTTTTTGAATACTTCAAACGTTTCTTCAATAACGCGTTTGAACTCGAATTTGGCATCGTTCACGCCGTCAACAGTTGCCGCACCCAAGTGGCCGGCTGCGTGGGCTGGGTGTTCGATAACGATGGCATCGGGCAAAATGCCTTTTTTCATCCAACGTTTCAAAACGATGTTGATGCCGCGTGATTCGGACAAGATAGGGAAAAGGGCGACATCTTTGTGGTAGCCCTCGGCCATTTCCGGCAGATCCAAAGGCAAGCCTGCGCCCATCACAATCGCGTCTGCGCCGGATTCGCAGGCTTGACGGACGTAGGCGGCATGGTCTTTTACGGCTTTCATGACGTTGACGGCAATCATGCCTTTGCCTTCTGAATCGGCTTTGGCTTTTTTGATTTCACGGTCAAGCGCGATGCAGTTGAGGCGGGTGTATTTTTCTTCGCTGGAGTCGATTTTTGATTCGGCCAGCAAATCTTCGTGCAAGTGGCGCAAATCGACGCTGGCGATGGTACCTACGCCGTTTTCGCGCGCAACCGCGCTGGAGAGTTTTGATGCGGAAACGCCTACACCCATACCGCCTTGTACAACGGGAATCAGTGATTTGCCACGGATAATCAATGGGTCAAAGTTGTTTTGCATGGATGCTCCTTCATAGATTCTGGATGGTGCCGTCTGAAATCCTATGAAATGGATTGGATAACGGACTGATGTGTATATAAATAAGTGTGTTTTTCGCCGCCGTTTTTCAGACGGCATGAGGCGTATTTTTAAAATTTTAGGAATTATACTCTAAGTTAGTGTAAAAATTAGAGTATTAATACAGTTTTTTTGAAGGAAAAATTGAAAAGTCTTGTTAATAAAGGAATAAATTTTATGATGGATTGGATTGAGGAGGAGAAATTGCAAACAAAATCTATAAAGAAAAAGGCCGTCTGAAATTTCAGACGGCCTTAAGTATGGGAATCGGACAGATGTCGGATTACATTTGTTTTTTAGCGGCATCAATGGCGCGTTGGTCAGGGTTGATCAAGATTTCAACGCGGCGGTTTTGTGCGCGGCCTTCAACAGTAGCGTTGGAAGCGATGGGTTGACGGGAGCCGTAACCGAAAGTGCTCAAACGGGTGCTGCTTACGCCACGGGATTGCAGGAAGGTAGCAACAGATTCGGCGCGGTTGCGAGACAATGGCTCGTTAATGGCGTCGTTACCGGTGTTGTCGGTGTGGCCGTTGATGGTCAAAGTCGTGTCAGGATATTGAACCAAAGTTTGCGCAGCGGCAGACAAGGCGCTTTGAGCATGGCCGCTCAAGGCAGCGCTGCCGGTAGCGAAGGTTACGTTTTCAGGCATAACCAGTTTGATTTGGTTGCCTTGACGTTCAACTTCGATGTTGGTGTTGGCCAGGCTTTGACGCAGTTTTTTCTCTTGGTAGTCCATGTAACCGCCGATACCGGCACCTACTGCACCACAAGCCAATGCGGAGTTACGCGCGCCTTTACCACCATGGGTCAGCGCACCAACGATGCCGCAAACAGCCGCACCGCCCAAACCATACATAGCGGTTTTGCTGGCAGATTGTTGGCCGGTAGCAGGATCGGTCACACAGCCGGTGAGTGCCAAAGGAATTGCAGTAGCAATAACGGTCAGGGGTTTCAAGAATTTCATGTCGTATCCTCTTTTTAGATGACGGCTCGGGCCGTCTGAAAAAAATGAATAAAAACCGCGTGGGTCATTACGGATTTATGATACCCAATATCCGAAACGCAAAAGAATGGGTTTAACTCGATATTACGAAAATATTTGCCAGTTAACATAATTCTGAAGCATTTCTGCATTTCTCCGACAGTTTGGTCATTTTACCGCGAAATAACAAGCAAAGTTTTTTTACAGTTTCTTCCGTTTTTTCTTTTTACGGCGATACCAGCTGACAAATGCCCATTTCAGTCTGACTTTAACATCGTATCCCACTGAGCCTGCGCCCAGTATGAACAAAACGGCGGAAACAGGCAGGGCGAAATGATGGCCAACCAGATGATAACCCCATGCGCCAACCACGCCGCCCAGCAAAAACGACAGCATCAAGCCGCTTAAAAGCCACATTTTCGGTTTGTTGACGCGGACGTGCGGCAGGCGCGGATGATGTTGTTTGGAGTAATAAAGCGCGCGTGAGATTTCAATGCCCAAGTCGGTCGCCGTACCGGTCATGTGGGTGGAGCGGATGGCGCCGCCGGAAAGAAGCGTGATAACAGTATTGTGCATACCCATAATAAAACACAATAAAAACAATGCCAAAGACGGCATAATAAAATTAGAGCCGCCAAAATCCCATTCCATCGCGGCAATACCGAACCAACCGAATATCAACAGATAAACTGCTTCCAGCCACATGGAAAATCCAAAGCTGCCACGGAAACGCATTTGCTGCGTCCACAAAATCACCCAGCCCGAATGCGCGGCTCCAGCAACAAAACATAACACGCTGATTGTGGCAATAATGGCCACACTCCACTCTTGAAGATACAAAACATCTGCCAACAGCGACATTGAGCCGGTAACGTGGGAGGTATAACGTGAGAATGCGAAGTAACCGCCGGCATTAATCGCTCCGGCAAGAAAGGCCATGATGTAGCCCAGCCGTCTGAAACGGGCATCGGAAATATTGTGTTCATGCAGGTACGGACGGTCTGCCTGCCAAAACGGCGGCGTGTGTTGCCTATGGTGGCGCGGTCGGTAAGAGTGGGGCCGTTTGTCGTCGTTCATTGATTTGAGGATAGGGGCGAGCATTTATACTGGGTGTATTTTATATGCAACTGCCTGTTGCCAAGAACAAATAATATAAAGTGTCCCCAAGTTGCCACACTTGCCCATTACAAGATGAAGGCGTACATTAATAGCCATATATGAGTATAAGGAAACATCCGATGAATCCTATCCGCCTGACCTTATTGATTAGTGCTGCCGCATTGCTTGCCGCCTGTGCCACTACGCCTGAGCAAAAAACCGCACGCGCCCAAGCGCAGAAACGCTATGAGCAGGATCTTCAAGTACATCTTGCCGCCCAATGCGATCAGGAAACTGCCGCGCTGATCCGCCGCAAATTTGACGAAGAAGGCAAACCCGGTGCCGCAACTGCGGAACAAAAAGCCTTCCGCCTCAAATATATCGACAAAGTTTCCGATCCGATGTTCCAGGCCTGCTACAAAATGGCATGGCAAAACTATATTTCCCAAGAACAGCTGCGCGAAGCCCGCTACTATCGCTATTACGATGATTGGGGCTATCCGTTTGGCCGTTATCCTTGGTGGTGGTAAGGTATTAACAAATTTTAGGGCCGTCTGAAAGCATATATTTATTGGTTTCAGACGGCCTAAGGTTTATTGAAACGGCAATAACGTTTACAATAGCCGCCTATTCAAACACAATACCTACCACCCATGAACATCTGGCTTGGACAGCGACACGCGCCCAAATTTCCGCAAGGAGCCGCCGTAACCATCGGCAACTTCGATGGCGTACACCTCGGGCACAAACACATTCTACAAAAACTCAAACGAGAGGCAGACCAGCGCGGTCTGCCTGTTGTCGTTGTTGTTTTTGAGCCTCAGCCCAAAGAATTTTTTGCGCGCAAAGCCGGGAAAAAGCTGCCTTACCGCATCAGCCCGCTGCGTACCAAATTGCGCCTTTTGCGTGAAACCGGCTGTGTGGATGCCGTTTGGGTCTTGCGTTTCAACCAAGCTTTCTCCGATATGAGCGCACAAGCGTTTATCGACCAGCTTTTGCGCCAAACGCTCAACACGCGTTATTTGTTGATTGGCGACGATTTCCGTTTCGGTGCCGGCCGTGAAGGCTGTTTTGAACTCTTGGCTCAACAGCCCGATATGCAAACCGAGCGCACGCCGTCTGTTATCGTTGAAGACATCCGCACCAGCAGTACCGCCGTCCGCCAAGCCCTTTCAGACGGCAAGTTGGAATACGCCAAAAGACTGTTGGGCCATGATTACGTTTTAAGCGGAAAGGTCAAACATGGACAAAAACTCGGCCGCACCATCAACGCGCCTACCGCCAATGTCCAGCTTCCCCCGTATCATTATGCGCTAAGCGGCGTATTTGTCGTTGAAGCAGACGGCACATTCGGTACGCGCCGAGGCGTGGCCAGCTTTGGTTTTAACCCCACTGTCAGCAACAATCGTTCGCAAAAGTTGGAAGTCCACCTGTTCGATTTCAACGGCGATTTGTACGGACAACGCATCTTCGTCCGCTTCCTGCACAAACTGCGTGATGAGAAAAAATTTGAGAGTATCGAGGCATTGAAAACCCAAATTTTGCAAGATATGGAAGATGCGAGGGTTTGGGAAGCATAGAAACGCTTCTAGAAGCTTATAAAATCAAGACAATTGGGCTACAATAAGTCCTTTGAATTTTTTCAGACGGCCTGTTCTTTTCAAAATGAGCAATCAGGCCGTCTGAAACCGAAATACCGCAACAATAGAGATCAAAAAATGACCGATTACAGTAAAACCGTAAACCTGCTCGAGAGCCCATTTCCAATGCGCGGCAATCTCGCCAAGCGCGAGCCTGCATGGCTGAAAAGCTGGTACGAGCAAAAACGCTACCAAAAACTGCGCGAAATCGCCAAAGGCCGTCCGAAATTTATTCTGCACGACGGCCCTCCGTATGCCAACGGCGACATCCACATCGGTCATGCCGTCAATAAAATTCTCAAAGACATCATTATCCGCAGCAAAACCCAAGCCGGTTTTGACGCGCCTTATGTACCGGGTTGGGACTGCCACGGTTTGCCTATCGAAGTGATGGTGGAAAAACTGCACGGCAAAGACATGCCTAAAGCCCGTTTCCGCGAATTGTGCCGCGAATACGCTGCCGAACAGATTGCACGTCAGAAAAAAGATTTTATCCGCTTGGGCGTGCTGGGCGACTGGGACAATCCTTACCTGACCATGGATTTCAAAACCGAAGCCGATACCGTTCGTATGCTCGGCGAAATCTACAAATCCGGCTATCTCTACCGTGGCGCGAAACCTGTTCAATTCTGCTTGGACTGCGGCTCTTCATTGGCCGAAGCCGAAGTGGAATATAAAGACAAAGTATCGCCTGCGATTGACGTTGCCTATCCGTTTAAAGACACCGCCGCGCTTGCCGCCGCATTCGGTTTGTCCGGTATCGAAGGCAAAGCGTTTGCCGTCATCTGGACAACCACGCCTTGGACTTTGCCTGCGAGCCAAGCTGTTTCAGCTGGCGCAGACGTGGTGTATCAATTGATTGATACGCCTAAAGGCAAATTGGTATTGGCCAAAGATTTGGCAGAAGACGCGCTCAAACGCTACGGCTTCGCTTCAGACGACCTGAAAGTATTGGCAGAAACCACAGGCGACAAGCTGGAAAACCTGCACATGAATCATCCGTTCCTCGAGCGCGATATTCCCATGCTCAACGGCGACCATGTGACCACCGATGCCGGTACCGGCTTGGTGCATACTGCGCCTGCTCATGGTTTGGAAGACTACGCTGTCTGCAACAAATACGGCATCGAGCTTTACAACCCTGTCAACGCCGAAGGCAAATACATCAGTGAAACCCCGCGTGTTGCCGGCATGAGCGTTTGGGAAGCCAATCCCGTCATCCTGCAATGGTTGGAAGAAACCGGCAACCTTTTGGCAAGCAGCAAAATCGAACACAGCTACGCACACTGCTGGCGTCACAAAACGCCGTTGATTTACCGCGCGACAGGTCAATGGTTTGTCGGTATGGACAAAGCAGGTGCAGATGGTAAAACCCTGCGCGACAAAGCCATCAAAGCCGTTGATGACACCGAATTCTTCCCATCATGGGGTCGTGCGCGTTTAGAAGCCATGATTGAAGGCCGTCCTGACTGGGTGGTTTCACGCCAACGCTATTGGGGCACGCCGATGACTTTCTTTGTTCACAAAGAGACCGGTGAATTACATCCGAACTCTGCCGAGTTGTTGGAAAAAGTTGCCCAAAAAATCGAAGAAAAAGGCATCGAAGCGTGGTTCTCTCTTGATAAGAGCGAACTCTTGAGCGCGGAAGATTGCGAAAATTACGACAAACTTTCCGACACGATGGACGTGTGGTTCGACTCAGGCTCGACCCATTATTCCGTCTTGAAACAACGCGAAGAATTGGAATGGCCGGCTGACTTGTACCTCGAAGGCAGCGACCAACACCGCGGCTGGTTCCAATCCTCCATGTTGACCGGTTGCGCCTCATCAATGGGTCGTGCACCATACAAACAGCTGTTGACCCACGGTTTTGTGGTTGACCAAAACGGCCGCAAAATGTCGAAATCCATCGGCAACGTTGTTGCACCGCAAGAAGTTTACAACGAATTCGGCGCAGATATCCTGCGCCTGTGGGCGGCATCTACCGATTACAGCGGCGAATTGGCGATTTCCAAAGAAATCCTCAAACGCGTTACCGAAAGCTACCGCCGTATCCGCAATACTTTGAGCTTCCTGTTTGCCAACCTCAGCGACTTCAATCCTATTGAAGATGCCGTGCAACAGGCAGACATGGTGGAAATCGACCGCTATGCTTTAGTATTGGCACGTCAGCTGCAAGAGCGTCTGGCTGGCGACTTCTATCCTCGCTATGCCTTCCACTTTGCTGTAAAAGACATTGTTTCTTTCTGCTCGGAAGATTTGGGCGCGTTCTATCTCGACATCCTGAAAGACCGCCTCTATACCACCAAAGCCGACAGCCATGCACGCCGCAGTGCGCAAACTGCCCTGTATCACATCACACGCAGTTTGGTTCTGCTGATTGCGCCGATTTTGTGCTTTACCGGAGAGGAAGCATGGGACATCATCGGTGGTGGAGAAGAAGACAGCGTCCTCTTCCACACATGGCATGAATTCCCATCTATCAATGAAAAAGCCGAAGCTGAATTGGTGAAAAAATGGACGGCAATCCGCGAAGCACGCGAAGCGGTAACTGCTGCCATCGAGCCTTTACGTACGGATAAAACCGTCGGTTCTTCATTGCAAGCCGAAACCGAAATTACGGCTCCGGAAGAAATTGCCGACTATCTGAACACTTTGGGCGAAGAATTGCGTTTTGCTTTGCTGGTGTCTAAAGCTGAAGTGAAAGTAGGTAATGAACTTGCTGTAACCGCTAAAGCCAGCGATGGTGAAAAATGCGAACGCTGCTGGCACTACACCCACGATGTAGGTGCAGTTGCAGGCCATGAAACCATCTGTAAACGTTGTGCCGACAACGTTGACGGTAAAGGCGAAGACAGACATTACGCTTAATTGTTTGGTCTAAGATAAAGGCCGTCTGAAAACTTTGGTAATAGGTTTTCAGACGGCCTTCAGCTATTCTATTGCTAAGTAAAAATTAGTGGGCAGAGCAAGAAGTTTCTACTTTGTTGCCGTATGGGTCAGTGAAGCCGAAGAATGCTTCGCTGCCTTTTTGATGCCATTCAGCGCCTTTGCCGAACAGGCCTTGATTGGCAACATAGCGTTCGCCTGAACCTGCAACGGCAGAAGACAGGGTGGCAACTTTGTCGTCCAGACGCAGTTCGACTTGGTTGGTGCTCAGGTTGCGGACTTGAACAGACAGGCCGTTTTCGCAGCTGAATGATTGAACACGGCCATGGCTGTGCATGTCATGATGTTGGTGGCCATGTTCGTGTGCATGATTGTGTTCATGACGTTGACCATGGTCATGGCGATGGGCTTCAGGTGCGGCACAGGCAGCGAGGCTCATGGCAGCGGCAATTGCAAGCAGGGCTTTTACTTTCATTTTTGACTCCTATGGTCAGTGTTGAAGGAAGAATGTAGCGGCATGTTATAAATATCTTTATGGCTTCACAATAGGGATAACCATTATTTACTTTTTCTTCCTGTTTTTGGGAGTATGGCAGGATTTTTTGTAGTTTTGATATGAATGATTAATGCCGTTTGAAAAAAAGCCGCACTTGCGCTAGAGGTAAACGAAAGTGCGGAAAATTCAGAGAGTTACATTGAAATATGGGTTGGGCCGCTTAACGCTGGCGTGCTTTAAAGCGGGGGTTGCTCTTGCAAATAACGTACACTTTGCCTTTTCGACGGACAATTTGGCAGTCGCGGTGTCGTTTTTTTGCAGTTTTTAGGGATGAGAGGACTTGCATCATTTATCCTTTCTGAAGGAAGACATCATGGATTGGTAACGTTGGTTGAACTTGCTGGCGCGGCCTTCGATATTGACATTGCGTTGTTTTCCTGTGTACACCGGGTGGGACGCGGAAGAAGTATCAAGCGAAAAGAGGGGATACTCTACTCCGTCCTTCCAAACCATGGTTTTTCCGTGGGTATTGGCGCATGAACGGATGAGCCATCCTTGGTCTGCGCCGCTGTCGTAAAACAGGACGGTACGATAGTTGTCTGGGTGAATATCAGGTTTCATTTCTTTCTCCAGTAAATGTTATGGTATAACATTATACTCCTAGAAAAAGAGCAGGCAAGTGTTTTTTTGTTTTTCTTTATCACGGGATTGCGGCATTTTGATAAAATATGCGGTTTCAGACGGCCTTTTTTATGAGGCCGTCTGAAACATTTTGTTTTCTGATGATAGGAATATGATGTATCTACATAAGGGTTTCAGATTGGGCAGTGCGGTAAGCAAGGTGATGCCGATTGTCCATGTATTGTCCAAGCTGGGGCTGTTGTTTTCATTGCTGTTGGCCGTGCCGACACTGATGTCGTATTTTTATCACGACAGCGCGTTTCTCGTGTTTGCCTATACGGCTTTGACCGTATTGCTGGTGTCGTGCGTAACTTGGGTTTTGACGCTGCGTTTCAACCGTGAATTGCGGCCGCGTGATGGATTTACCCTGGTATTGATGCTGTGGCTGGCCTTTGCCGTTGTGGCGGCGATGCCGATTTATTTCTATATGCCGTCCATGAGTTTTACCGATGCATTTTTTGAGGCGATGTCGGGGTTGACGACGACAGGTGCGACAGTGATTTCCGGCTTGGATACGCTGGCGCCGTCTGTAAACTTTTGGCGGCACATGCTTAACTGGCTTGGCGGTATGGGTATTATCGTGCTGGCTGTGGCAATTTTGCCGATGTTGGGCGTGGGGGGGACGCAGCTCTTCAAAGCGGAAATTCCGGGTATGGATAAAGAAAGTAAGATGGCGCCCCGCATTTCGCAAGTGGCCAAACGGCTATGGTTTGCCTATGCGCTGACAACTGCTGCGGCTTTTGTATCCTTACATATTGCCGGTATGGGTTGGTTTGATGCCTTGTGCCATGCGATGTCGGCAGTGGCCTTGGGCGGTTTTTCGACACATGATGACAGCGTTGCCTATTTTGATTCTGTGGCAGTCGAATGGACGTTGATGTTTTTTACCGTCTGGGGTGGTATCAATTTTGCCAGCCACTTTACTGCGCTGGGCAACCGCTCTTTGCAGGTGTATTGGAAAGATGAAGAATGCCGCACCATGCTGCTGGTTTTGTCGGGCAGTATTTTGATTTCGGCATTGTATCTGTGGCAGCAGGACGTGTACCAAAGCCTTGGTGAAGCTTTGCGCTTTGTCAGCTTCAACTTTGTGTCCATAGGATTGGCCAGCGGTTTCTCCAATGCTGACTTTGCCCAATGGCCGCTGATTGTGTCGCTGTGGATGTTTTTCCTGTCGAACGTGTTGGCAAGTTCAGGCTCTATGGGTGGCGGTATTAAAAACGTGCGTGCGTTGGTATTGTTTAAATTCAGCTTGCGCGAAATGTTGATTTTGCTGCATCCGCGTGCGGTTCGTACGGTAAAGGTCAACAATCGCTCCATTCCGGATCGCATGGCGCTGACCGTCATGTCGTTCATCTTTATTTACTTTATGACGGTTATCGTATTCAGCTTTTTACTGATGGCGGCAGGCTTGGACTTTTTATCCGCCTTTACGGCAGTCATTGCCTGTATTACCAATGCAGGGCCGGGTTTGGGTGCAGTTGGTCCGTCGCATAATTACGCCGCGCTGAGCGATGTACAGAAGTGGCTGTGTACGGCTGTGATGTTGTTGGGACGTTTGGAGATTTTTACCGTTTTAATTTTGTTTACTCCGGCATATTGGAAGAAATAAGTGTAGAAAAAAGCCGTCTGAAATTTCAGACGGCCTTTTTATAAATAGCTGAACTTAAGCGTATTGCTTGAGCAATTCTTTAAATTGTTCGCCGGTTTCAGGGTGTTTCAGACCGTAAGCCACAGTCGCTTCAAGGTAACCCAATTTGCTGCCGCAGTCGTAGCGTTTACCTTCAAATGCATGAGCCAAGACAAACTCATGATCAAGCAGGCGGGCGATACCGTCTGTCAGTTGAATTTCGCCGCCGGCACCGCGGGGCAGGTTGGACAACAAGTCAAAAATACGCGGGGTCAGGATGTAGCGGCCGACAACAGCAAGATTGGAAGGTGCTTCTTCCGGTTTGGGTTTTTCAACAATATTGACTACACGTTGATAGCTTTTCAGTTTTTCAACTTCAACGATACCGTAAGAGCCTGTTTGGGAAGGATCAACGGTTTCAACGCCCAAAACGCTGTTACCGCTTTGGTTGTACACATCAACCATCTGTTTCAATGCACCTTTAGGTGCATCAATCAAATCGTCTGCCAAAATAACGGCAAAAGGTTCATTACCAACGGCAGCCTGTGCGCACAATACGGCGTGACCCAAACCCAATGCTTCAGTTTGACGGATGTACATGCAGGTAATGTTGGAAGGCAGGATATCGCGAACGTGCGCCAACAGTTTGTCTTTTTGACGCAATTCCAATTCGGTTTCTAACTCGTATGCTTTGTCGAAGTGGTCTTCGATACTGCGTTTGTTACGGCCGGTGATGAACACCATTTCAGTACAGCCGGCTTCAACCGCTTCTTCAACTGCATATTGAATCAGAGGTTTGTCCACGATAGGCAGCATTTCTTTGGGGCTGGCTTTGGTCGCAGGCAAGAAACGGGTGCCCATACCGGCAACGGGAAAGACGCATTTTTTAATGGGTTTCATATTATTATCCTATTTTAACTGTGGGTTTATACCCAAAAAGTGTAAAGATGTAGTCACATGTAGCGATGATACCACATGATAAGGAAGCAGTTGGCTTGAAAAGGCGGATTGCTTGTAGATACTGTCTTATCTCAGCAACGACAGTAATTCTTCTTCGCTCAATACGGCCACGCCCAAAGCTTGGGCTTTTTCCAATTTACTGCCTGCGGCTTCTCCGGCGACAACGTAGTCGGTTTTTTTGGATACGCTGCCGGAAACTTTACCGCCTGCAGCCTCAATCATAGCTTGGGCTTGGTCGCGTTTGAGTGTGGGTAAAGCCCCTGTTAATACAAAGGTTTTACCTGCTATGGCCTCGTTAATGCCGTCTGAAATAGTTTCATCTTGAAGATTAGACAGCGTTTGAGCAAAGAAAGTTTTCATATTTTCAAGCAGGGCTGCGTTTTGCGGTTTACTGCGCCATGTCTGCCAATCGGCAGGCAATGCTTTATCGCTTTGCAAACCTTCTATGCTTTGTCCGGCAAGCTCCCACAAGGCCAGTGCTTTAGTTTCGCTGATTTTAAAATCGGGTAAGCGGGCAATCCAGCGTTGCGGCTCGGCATGGCGTAACGGCGGGATAGTGACAGCCTGGCTTTGCGGGGCAACACCTACAGTCAGCAGCTCGTCTATCATCGCCTGTTGCGCTTCTTGGGCAAAAAAGTGGGCGATGGAGCGGGCAACCACCGTACCGATATCGGGCAGGCAGGCGAGGATGGGTTCAGGTGCATGGCGGACGTGTTTCAGTGTACCGAATGCCTGTGCCAGCGTTTTGGCGGTGCGTTCGCCAACGTGACGGATGCCGAGGGCAAAAAGGAAGCGGGCAAGTTCAGGCGTTTTGCTGGCTTCTATGCCTGCAAGGATGTTTTCCGCCCATTTGGTCGGTTGTTTTTTATTGTTTTTGGCAAGCAGAGTATTGTCGGTCTCGCCTTCAAAGTTTTCAATCTTATCGTTTAATTGTTCTCCCTCATTAGCTGACGCTTTATCCGCTGTTTCCTTCATTTTTTGTAGGGTTGGAATATCGAGGCGGTAGAGGTCGGCGAAATGACGAACCAAATCTTGTGCGACCAGCTGCTCGATTTGTTTTTGACCAAGTCCGTCGATATCCATGGCTTTGCGTGAGGCAAAGTGGATTAAACCTTGCGCACGTTGTGCTTGGCAAAGCATACCGCCGCTGCATCGGGCAACCGCTTCGCCTTCTTCACGTTCGATTTCGCTGCGGCAGATAGGGCAATGGGTGGGCAGGCGGTAGGGTTTGTGAAGCGGTTCGGCTCGGGTTTCAGAAGGTGTTTCGGCGAATAAATCATCTTGCAGGCCGTCTGAAACAGCAATGTTGGTCTCCTGCATTGGGCGGCGTTCAAAAATCACGCGCACTACCTCGGGAATCACGTCTCCGGCGCGGCGCACGACAACTGTATCGCCAACGCGTACGTCTTTGCGCGATACTTCGTCCTGATTGTGCAGTGTGGCGTTGGTAACGGTAACGCCGCCGACGAATACAGGTTGCAGGCGGGCGACGGGGGTTACTGCGCCGGTGCGCCCGATTTGTACATCAATGGCTTCGACAATGGTCAATGCTTCTTCGGCAGGGAATTTGTGGGCAATGGCCCAGCGCGGTGCGCGTGAGATGAAGCCGAGTTCGCGCTGTTGCGCCAAGCTGTTGACTTTGACCACCATGCCGTCGATTTCATAAGGTAAAGTAGGGCGTTTTTGCTGCATTTGCTCGTAAAACGCCAATACTTCGTCGATATTTTTGAAACAGCAGAAATTACCGTCAGGCAGGCTGAAGCCGAGTTCTTTACAGTAGCTCAGCTCTTGCAGGTGTTCTTCCGCGACAAAACCGCCTTGTTGTCGGGCGATGGAATAGGGGAAGAAATGCAGTTTGCGCTGTGCCGTAATGCGCGAATCGAGTTGACGCAGACTGCCGGCGGCGGCATTGCGCGGATTGGCGAAAGGTTTTTGTCCGTTTTCAGCTTGTCGTGCGTTTAAAGCGGCAAAATCGGCTTTGAGCATCAGTACTTCGCCGCGTATTTCGATAAGCTCGGGAATATTTTCTCCATGCAGGCGCAGGGGAATGTTGGATACGGTTTTGACGTTTTGGGTAACGTCTTCGCCAGTTGTGCCGTCACCACGGGTTGCCGCTTGAGTCAATACGCCGTCGCGGTACAGCAGGCTGATGGCCAGACCGTCAAATTTAGGTTCGATAACGTATTCCGGTTTTTCTCCGTTTAATCCGCCACGAACGCGCTCATCAAAAGCGTACATTTCGGCATGGTCAAACACGCCGTTTTCATCTTGTGGCGAGAAGGCATTGGTCAGTGACAACATAGGCACTTCATGACGCACTTCATCAAAGCCTGCCAAAGGCTCGCCACCGACACGCTGTGTCGGGCTGTCGGGCAGTTTGAACTCGGGGTAGTTTCGCTCCAATGCCTCGAGCTCGCGGAATAATTTGTCGTATTCGGCGTCGGGTACGCTGGGCGCATCTAGGGTGTAGTATTCGTAGGCGTAGCGGTTGAGGAGGTCGGTCAGGTATTTGATACGTTGTGCGGTCGGATTCATGAGTAATCGAAATAGAGTTTTCAGACGGCCTGATGATAGAGAGGCCGTCTGAAAATCGATGAATATTGAAGATGAAGGGATTTTACCTGAAAAAAGCGGATATGCCGTCATTGCATATCCGCTTTTTGATTGGGGAAGTTTAAGAGAACAGGCGCAGGGCTTGTTTGCTGCCAGGTTTGATGCCGACTTTAAGCATTTCTTCCTGACGGGCCAAAACGTAGTTGCGTACGTCTTTGAGCCATTGGGTGGAAACTTCTTCCATTTGGTCGTTAACCAAATCCAAGCTGAGTTGGCCGGAAAGTTTGACTGCCAAGTCCATGAATTTGTCGAAAGTTTTTTCGCCGGCAGGAACATGCGGAATATCCAGAAGCATGCTGAAACCGCGGTAGGCTTGGTTGTCCAACAGTGGATTGGTAAACGGTTTGTTGTCCAAAGTATGGATGGAGAACAATTGAGGATTGTTGTTGTCGCCGAAGTGGAACGCGCCGTCTTCACCGAGTTTGAAGCCTGTATCTTCCACGGCGGCACGCAATTCTACGCCGCTGATATTGGAATGGGAAACCAAGTGAATGGCGATGGTTTGGTCAACACGCGCACAGAATTGGTCGAGGGCTTGCGCAACTTCGGTGAACGCGTCCAAGTCGGTATGCAAAACTTTACCGTCCATCAGTTGGGAAAAAGCATTAACCTGTTGGTCGAATTGTTGCAACTCTTCACGCGCGGCCAAACCGTTGCGGCTGACAGCTTGCAGGCCCATGACGAAGCCTTGGTAGTAAACACCCGGAATCGGCTCGGCAACGCGGAAATGGTCGTCCATGGTGCAACCGATGATTTGGAAGCGGTGAGTGCCGGAAAGGCGCGGCAGGGCGTGCAATTCTTGGGCTTGTTTCAGGGAGATGTAGGCCATGTAGTCGAAGCGCGGGTCAAACCAAGGCAGCTCGACTTGAGACAATTCATCCAAGCTGATCAATGGTACTTGTGCCACAGGCTCGGCTGTGGTTTCAACCGGAGCAGAAGCGGCTTCGGCTGGGCTTACGGTAATTTCGTTGTTCAAGCCGATAACGGTGTGTTGAACTTTTTCTTCTGCGGAAAAGTCGTCTTCCATAGTCAGCTCGACATCGGTTTTAAGTTGGGCAGGGTGGGCCAGTTTGGCTTTTGCCGCGTAGATTTCATCTTGCTCTTGCAGGTTGCGCAATGCCTCTTCGTTTTTTTTGTTTTTCTTGATAAACAAACCTTGGCCGCCGGTTTCTTTGCTGTCGCGGACGTGTTTGGTTTTACTAGTCAAAAGTGCGTCTTTATCGGAATGGCCGAATTGTTCGCGCACTTGTTTGCGGTATTGGTTTTCCTGGTACATGTTGTAACCGATGACCGCCAAAAGAGCGGCGAGGGCTAAGACGATGAAAATCATGGAGTAATCACTTTTTAAAAAGGCAGCATTCCGTCTTTTTCAGGGTGCGGAATCTTGCTGCGTGGGAAGTTCGTTGGAGCCGGACTTTATGCGTCCGAATGAATAGCTGAATTATAACGAAAATAAACGGTTGTGACAGCATTATGTCTGCCAATCATTTCAGGCCGTCTGAAAGTTATCCGCGCCGGATGGGGAAACCTGCTTTTTGAAGGCGAGGCCAATCGAAGAAATGTCCGGGATCGGTTTTCCTGTCCGGCGCGATGTCCTGATGACCGGTAACGGCCTGAATCGGGTAATGTTCGGAAATAGCGGTCAGCAAGGCTTGCAGGCTGGTGTATTGTGCTTCGGTAAAAGGCTCGAAATCGCAGCCTTCCAATTCGATACCGATGGAGAAAGCATTGCATTTTTCTCTGCCTTGAAATGACGATACGCCGGCATGATAGGCCATGTCGTCGCAGGAAACGAATTGGACGGTTTCACCTTTACGGCTGATGAAAAAATGGCTGGAAACGCGCAAGGTATGGATGATGCTGAAAAAAGGATGCTCGTCAGGGTTGATTTGGTTGGTAAACAATTTTTCCACTGCCCCTGTGTTGTACTCAAAAGGAGGGAGGGAAATATTGTGGAGGACAACCAATGAGACGTTTTCATCCGGCTCGCGCGGGCTGAAATTAGGCGAATGAGTTTGACGTGCATTCAGCCAACGGCCGTTTTGCCAAGTGTTTTTTGAAGGGGAATTCATGGTTTCAGACGGCCTTTCAGGATAGGAAAACATACGTTGGGGAAGGTGGCAGGCGTGGTGCGCTTGTTTTCGGTTATACTGTCGCCAGACACGTTCACAAACCAAGAATCCTACCATGCTGAAAAAATTGTTGAAATGGCTGGCCGTATTTTTGACGGCATTTGCCGCCGTGGTTGCCGCATTGTTGTTTGTTCCGAAAGACAACGGCAAACCATATCGTATTACCATTACCAAAAACCAAGGTATCTCTTCCGTCAGCCGCAAACTGGCTCAAGACGGCATCGTTTATAACCGTTATGTGCTGGTAGCCGCCGCATATGTGATGGGCGTACACAACCAACTTAATGCCGGTTCTTACCGCCTGTCTGCCAAAGTATCGGCTTGGGACATTTTAAAACGCATTAAAAAAGGCCGTCCTGATTCGGTCAGCGTGCAAATTTTGGAAGGCGCGCGTTTTGCCCAAATGCGCCGTATTATCGACAACACTGCCGACATTTCCCATGATACGCGCGGTTGGAGTGATGAAAAACTGATGGCCGAAGTGGCACCCGATGCCTTGAGCAGCAATCCTGAAGGACAGTTTTTCCCGGATAGTTACGAAATTGATGCCGGTGGCAGCGATCTTCAAATTTACAAAATCGCCTACCGTAAAATGCGAGAAAACCTGCAAGAAGCATGGGACGACCGTCAAAGCGGCCTGCCTTATAAAAATCCGTACGAAATGCTGATTATGGCGAGTCTGATTGAAAAAGAAACCGCACACGAAGACGACCGCGCCCATGTGGCAGCAGTATTCGTCAACCGCCTGAATATCGGCATGCGCCTGCAAACCGACCCGACTGTCATCTATGGCATGGGCGATGCGTATAAGGGCAGAATCCGTAAAGCCGACCTGCAACGCGATACGCCTTACAATACCTATACGCGCAGCGGTTTGACGCCGACGCCGATTGCGCTTCCCGGCAAGGCTGCGCTTGAAGCGGCGGGTCATCCGTCTGATGAAAAATATCTGTATTTCGTTTCAAAAATGGATGGTACGGGCTTGAGCGAGTTCAGCCACAATCTTTCTGAACACAACGCTGCCGTACGTAAATATATTTTGAAGAAATAAACCGAATAGGCCGTCTGAAACATTTATAATCCCTGTTTCAGACGGCCTTTAAATTGATGATATCCATATGAAACCCAGATTTATTACCCTTGACGGCATAGACGGCGCAGGCAAATCCACCAACCTCGCCGTAATGAAAGCATGGTTTGAGAAACACAAACTGCCCGTATTGTTTACGCGAGAACCGGGAGGTACTCCGGCCGGAGAAGCATTGCGTGAAATCCTGCTCAATCCTGCCACCCAAGTCAGCCTGCGTACCGAAACCCTGCTGATGTTTGCAGCCAGACAGCAACACTTGGAAACAGTCATTCTGCCTGCCCTGAAAAACGGCACGCATGTGGTTTCAGACCGCTTTACCGATGCAACGTTTGCCTATCAAGGCGGCGGACGCGGCGTTCCCCTGCAAGATATTGATACGCTTGAGCATTGGGTACAGGGCGATTTCCGCCCAGATTTAACCTTACTGTTGGATGTGCCTTTGGAAGTGTCAATGGCGCGCATCAACCAAACGCGTGAGAAAGATCGCTTTGAACAAGAAGAAGCCGAGTTTTTCAATCGGGTACGCGAAGTATATCTGCAACGTGCTAACGAACAGCCGGAACGCTATGCCGTCATCGACAGCAGCCAAAGTCTGGACGCGGTAAAAAATCAGATTGAAACCGCGCTAGACAGTCATTTTGGATTGAATGTTTAAGTTTAAATAAAATGCCGTCTGAAAGAAGGGTAGTGTGGCGAAGAAATATTATTACAGAAGTTTTTAGACATAAAACCAAATAAAACGAAATATCAAAACAAATGTAATAAATATCGGTATGCGCCACCAAAAGAACATGATAAAATTACGGTCCCTTACAAAGCCGGTCTGTTAACAACCCGACTTTAGAAATTTTAAACGTCTGAAACAGCCTGTTTCAGACTTGTTCGCTGTAAAATCTCTCTCGCAAACAGGATCGATAAATGGAAAATTCATTAAAAGAAGCCGCCCTGCAGTTCCACGAATTCCCCGTGCCGGGCAAAATCTCCGTTACCCCAACCAAATCTCTGGCCACGTCTAAAGACTTGGCGTTGGCGTACTCTCCGGGCGTAGCTGCTCCTTGTATGGAAATCCATGCCGATCCGCAAACTGCCTACAAATACACTGCCAAAGGCAATTTGGTTGCCGTGATTTCCAACGGTACAGCAGTGTTGGGTTTGGGCAACATCGGCGCATTGGCCGGTAAACCTGTAATGGAAGGTAAAGGCGTATTGTTCAAAAAATTCGCCGGTGTTGACGTATTCGATATCGAAATCGATGAAAAAGACCCTCAAAAACTGGTGGACATCATCGCTTCTTTGGAACCGACTTTCGGCGGTATCAACCTCGAAGACATCAAAGCGCCTGAGTGCTTCTACATCGAACGCGAATTGCGCAAACGTTGCAAAATCCCTGTATTCCACGACGACCAACACGGTACCGCCATCATTACCGCTGCTGCTGTACTGAACGCTTTGCGTTATACCGGCCGCAAAATTGAGGAAGCGACTTTGGTGTGCTCCGGCGCAGGTGCTGCAGCGATTGCCTGCTTGAACCAATTGCTGGATTTGGGTCTGAAACGTGAAAACGTAACTGTCTGCGACTCCAAAGGCGTGATTTATAAAACACGCGAAGATAAAGACCGTATGGACGAGTCCAAACAGTTCTACGCCATTGAAGATAACGGCCAACGCGTATTGGCCGATGCCGTTAAAGGTAAAGATATCTTCTTGGGTCTGTCCGGCGCAAACCTGCTGATGCCTGAAATGCTGAACACCATGAACGAAAAACCAATCGTGTTCGCCATGGCAAACCCGAATCCGGAAATCCTGCCTCCATTGGCAAAAGAAACCCGTCCGGATGTGGTCATCGGTACCGGCCGTTCAGACTTCCCGAACCAAGTGAACAACGTATTGTGCTTCCCATTCATCTTCCGTGGCGCATTGGATGTCGGCGCGACCACCATCAACGAAGAAATGAAACGCGCCTGCGTGTATGCTTTGGCTGATTTGGCGATGGAAGAGGTAACTGAAGAAGTGGTTGCCGCTTACGGTAAGAAATTTGAATTCGGTGCGGAATACCTGATTCCTACCCCATTCGACTCCCGCCTGTTGCCGCGCGTTGCTTCTGCTACCGCTAAAGCAGCTATGGAAAGCGGCGTGGCTACCCGTCCAATCGCCGACTTGGATGCGTACGCTGCTAAATTGGCTGAATGGAAACTGTAATTCAGTAAATAGTGCTTGATTGAAAAGGCCGTCTGAAGTTGTATTTCAGACGGCCTTTTTGTTTATTGGGTATTTTAGAAACGGTTTAATGCAGCAATCGGAATGAAGAACATGATAATCTGTTGATTCAAAACCGACGTGGGCATATGGATTGCTTTCTAAGATAGGTTTCTTATTTTTGAGCGGCTTTGACTTTGCAGGGTTTGTACGGAATTAAATACAATATTTTTGCCAGCTTTTTTAAACAATATCAGGCCGTCTGAAATCGGGTTTTTAGACGGCCTGAGTTGATGAAACGGTTTATTTTTGCCAATAGGTTTTGATGTTGACGAACTCGTACAGTCCGAATTCTGATAGCTCGCGTCCATAGCCTGAAGCTTTGACGCCGCCAAAGGGGAGGCGCAGGTCGCTGCTGGTGTGGCGATTGATAAAGACAGAGCCTGCTTGGATTTTTTCGGCGTATTGCCATGCGTTTGCCGTGTCCGCGGTGTAAATGCAGGCGCCGAGGCCGAAAGGTGTGTCATTGGCAAGCGCGACGGCGTGATCCGGATTGTCGGCGCGTAAGATCATGGCAACCGGGCCGAAGACTTCTTCGTGCCAAACGCGGCAGTTGGGGTTGACTCGATCCAAGACGGTAGCAGGGTAAAACCAGCTTTCTCCATCAGGGATATAGCCGCCGCTCAAGCATTCTGCACCGTGTGCAACCGCATCTTGAACCTGCTCGTGTACGGTTTGACGCAAGTCTTCACGGTGAAGCGGGGCAAGGGTGGTGTTCGGATCTTTGGGATTGCCGGTTTGCAGTTTGGCGCACTCGGCAAGGAAGAGTGAGATAAATTGTTCGGCAATATCTTGGGTAACAACGATGCGTTTAGCGGCATTGCAGGATTGTCCGGCATCGCGAAAGCGCGAATAGCAGGCATCGATGGCTGCGCGTTGCAGATCGGCGTCGGGCAGGATGATAAACGGATTGCTGCCGCCCAATTCAAGGACGTTTTTTTTCAGATGTCTTCCTGCATGTGTGGCCAGCAAGCGGCCGGTATGGGTCGAACCGGTAAATGCCATGGCATCGGTATCTTCAATGGCTTTAAGCGTGTCTTCATGGTTTAACCATGCGCCGATAAGCGGCAAATCTTTGGGGACGAGGCTGAAGAGGGTTTCGCTGACGCGGGCAACACTGGGTGCAGGTTTGACCGCGCAGGCATTGCCGGCGCACAGGGCTGGGATGGCAAATCGTAAAATCTGCCAAACAGGATAGTTCCACGGCATGACCGCCAAAACAACGCCTAAAGGCTCGAAGTGGACCTGGCTGAGGCTGGCTTGGGTGGCGATGGTTTTATGGGCAAGCAGCTCGGGGGCAAGGCGGACGTAGTAGCGGATAAGCTCGATGGATTTGCTGATTTCTGCACGGCATTCGTGCAGGCAGCGTCCGACTTCTTCGCAAACCATTTCGGCGAGGCGTTCTTGGTTTTGGGCGAGGCTGTCAGCAAATTGCTGTAAGAGGGCGGTGCGCTCGGTAATGCTTGATTGCGCGAAGGTTTGCTGAAGGGTTTGGAGGCGGTTTAATTCGTCGGTGAACTCGGTATAGCTTTGCGCCGGTCGGCGGTAAATGGTTTCTCCGGTGAAGACATGGGTGCTGTGAAACATGGTTGGCTCCTTTGTTTTTATGTTTTTATGAGGCCGTCTGAAAATGTTTCAGACGGCCTTTTATTGTAATAATTGTACTTCAAGCGACCAGTTGGGGAAAAATAGATTTTAAGCCGGCAACAATAATCTCTACGGAAATGGCGGCAAGCATCATGCCCATAATGCGGTTGAGGATGGTCAGGCCGGTCGTGCCCAAGCGTTTGCTGATGCGTCCGGCAACGATCAGGATGAGATAGCAAATCAGGCTGACCAGAAAGCCGGAGATGATAATTAGGGCAATATCGCTGTAATTTTTGGCGGCAGAGGAGTAAATGATGACAGTAGAGATACCGCCGGGGCCGATGGTAATCGGAATGGCAATGGGTACGACGGCAATGGCTTTTTCATTGCGGCGGACTTGTTGCTCATGGTGATGCTCTTCTGAATTGGGGTCGATTTTGGGCTTGGCAGGATTATCGTTGCCGTTCATTAAGGAGATGGCAATCAGCAAAACCAGAATACCGCCGCCGACTTGGAAGGAGCCGACGCTGATACCGAGTACTTTCAACAAGATACCGCCGCCCAGTGCAAAGACGACAATCACGATGAAAACAGCCAATGCGGCAGTACGCGCGATTCTGCGTTTTTCTTTGGTGCTGTGGTTCTGTGTCAGATCAAGATAAATCGAGAGCGCGCTGAAAGGATTAATCAGCACGAGAAATGCCACAAGCAGCTTGCCAATTTCTACACCCAGTTCCATATTATTCCTCGCTTTCAGTTAGGTCATCGTTATCCGCATTACGGCGGCGGAGGTTTTTGTGTTCATTGGCAATACCCATTAACAGGGCGAGCACCACCATGATGGAAAGTGTAGCCGTACCGCCGTAGCTGACCAAGGGGAGGGGGACGCCGACAACGGGCAAAATACCGCTGACCATGCCCATGTTTACAAAGGCATAGCAGAAAAAAGTCATGGTCAACGCGCCTGCCAAAGTACGGCTGTAAAGGGATTGCGCTTGCGCGGCAATCCACAATCCGCGTGCCAGAATGATAAGGTAAACCAGCAGTAAAAGGATATTGCCAATCAGGCCGAATTCTTCGCCGAATACTGCGAAAATAAAGTCAGTCGTTGATTCGGGAATATAGTCCAAATGGGTTTGCGTACCGTTGAGCCAGCCTTTACCCCATACACCGCCCGAGCCGATGGCAATCATGGATTGGATGATGTGGTAGCCTGCTCCTAACGGATCTTTGGTTGGGTCGAGCAGGGTGAGGACGCGGGTTTTCTGATAGTCGTGCATGCCGTAATTCCACAAGAGCGGCAAAGCGGCCACAAAGGCAATAATGGCGGCAAAAATAGCCTTCCAAGGTAATCCGGCAAAGAAGATGACAAAAATACCCGAAGCCATAATCAGCGCGGCCGTACCGAGGTCGGGCTGTTTCAAAATCAGGGCGACAGGAACAAGAATCAGCACGAGGGCGACAATATAATGTATCCATTTCAGACGGCCTTCATAGCGTTGGAAATACCACGCGACAGTCATGGGAATGCCGATTTTCATGATTTCGGAAGGTTGGATACGGGTAAAGCCGAGACTCAGCCAACGGGTTGAGCCGTTGACGGTAACGCCAGCGACTTCAACGCCAATCAGCAGTAATACGCCGACAATGTAAACAGGCAGGGCAACTTTGGCAGCCGTTTGCGGCTTGAATACGGCGATAATCCATAAAAGGGCAAAGCCTAAAACGGTATGGATGGTTTTGTTTTCCAATTGGCCGAACTCTTGCCCGTCCGCAGAATAGAGCAGGAACAGGCTCATGATATAGATGGCGAGCATGGCAAAAAACAGCCAAGGGTCAATTGGGGCTGCAATGGTGGATTTTAAATTTTTCCACGCTGATGTGTTATTCATGATGAACCTCCGGCTGTGAGGCAGGGCTTGTCGGCGTCAGTCCGTAGGCGGATTGGAAAATACTGGTAATAGGCTGATGTTTATCAGTTTTTTCAGTTTGGGTAAAATCTGATTCAAGTCCGTCTGAAAACTGTTGCGGCTTGACGTGAAGCATATAAAAATCAGTCATTTCACGAGCCAATGGCGCGGCATACGCACCCCAACCGCCGTTTTCCAAAATAACGGCAATGGCGATTTCAGGTTTTTCCAATGGCGCAAACGAGATAAACCATGCGTGGTCGCGGTGTTGTTCGCGCAGGGCTGCGGCATTATAGCGGCCGCCTTGTTTAATTTGTACGACTTGGGCCGTACCGGTTTTACCGCCCATCGTATAAGCGAGTCCGCCACCGATACGGTGTGCCGTACCGCCCGGTTTCAATACCTTTTCCATTGCGCGTTTGACGTATTCGAAGTTGTCGGCTTTGAACGGAATTTGACGCTCGGGATTGGGGTTGATGCGGGTAATTTTGCGTGCGCCGAAATCCAATACTTCTTTGACCAAATGTGGCTGATGAACGACACCGTTATTGGCCAGAGATGCTGTCGCATGTGCCATTTGCAAAGGCGTGTAGGCGTTGTAGCCTTGGCCGATGCTGACGGAAACCATTTCGCCGGCGCGCCATTCTTTGGCAGTCGGGTCGGAAGATTTGGCAAAGCGTTTGGCTTTCCATTCGCGGCTGGGCAAAACGCCTACATATTCACTAGGCAGGTCAATGCCGGTTTTCTGGCCGAAACCGAATTGCGCCAGATACGGAGAGGCTTTATCGATACCCATTTCGTAACCCAAACGGTAGAAGAAGGTATCTGAGGATACTTGAATGGCTTTGCTCAAGTTGGCCGAGCCGTGACCGCTGCGGACGGAGTCGCGGAAGATATGGCGGCTGCCGGGTATGCTCCATGCGCCGGGAGCGGGGACGATGGTGTTTTGAGTGATTTTGCCGCTTTCCAACAAGGCCATGCCCATAAAGGGTTTGAATGTAGAACCCGGCGGATAAAGGCCTTGGGTAACGCGGTTGATCAAAGGTTTTTTCCAATCGTCATTCAGCATTTTCCAAGTGTCGCTGTCGATGCCATCAATAAAGAGGTTGGGATCGAAGGAAGGTTTAGAAACAAATGCCAAAACAGTACCGTCTTGCGGATTGATGGCCACCAATGCGCCACGACGGTCGTCCAAGATGCGGTCGGCTTCCTGCTGCATACGGATATCCATGCCTAGGCGCAAGGTTTGCCCCATTTTGGACGGGACATTTTTCAATACGCGGACGATATTGCCGTAAGCGTCTTTTTCGACTTCTTGATAGCCTGGAACACCATGAAGCTGGTGTTCGTAATATTTTTCCAAGCCGGATTTGCCGATATGCGTACTGCCGCGGTAGAGGGCGGTCAGGCCTTCTTCTTCCAGCATTTCTTTGTCTTTATCGCTAATACGGCCGATATAGCCTAAGAAATGGGAGGTCAGTTTGCCGTAAGGATATTCGCGGAATGTGCGTGAGTTGACCTCTACACCTTTGAATTCGCGCAGATGCACGGACAAACGGGCTGCCTCTTCATCGGTCAGCCTGAGCTTTAGCGGGATATTTTCAAATTTTCGATAGCTTTCACGGTATTTTTTGAAGCGTTTTAAATCTGTCGGCGTGATATCAACGTATTTTTTTAATGCTTCAATGACATCTTCCATCTTGCCTTCAATGCGGCTGGGAATAACTTCGAGAGAAAAGACTGGATAGTTTTTGGCCAAAGGAACGCCGTTAATGTCGACGATTTCGCCGCGTACGGGCGGCGTTGGAATCAGGGTAATGCGGTTGCTCGATGCCTGACCGGAAAACTCGTTGTGTTGAGTCACTTGCAGGTAGAAGAACCGCGCCAGCAAGATGGAAAAGAAGATGACGATCAGGATAAAAGCAACGAGCAGGCGCAACAAAGCGTCGGCTTGTGCTGCCTGAGCGGAAGGTTTTTTGGTATGTTGACCACCGGAAAGACGGCGTGGAAGAATCGGTTTCATCTTTTCAGTGGGAGCGGTAAATACGGGTCACAATCAGCATCAACTGGCTGAGTATCGGCCAAAGTAGTGCGCCGACAAATGGGGCAACAAAGCCTTGCAAAGTGATGACCTGATGATTAAGGAACAAACGGGCAACAGTTAAGACGGCCTGGTTGAGAAGCAGCGCAGCCAAGACAGCAGCCAATTGCATAATGTGGCCGTAAAGCATAATCTGGCGGCGGCGGTTTAAGATGAAATAAGTCATCACGACGTAAGACAGGGCGTGCAAGCCCAAAGTCGCGGCGGTTGCTGCATCGACAATCAGACCGATGGCAAAAGCCAGTCCCATACCTGCACGTTGCGGCTGGTGCAATGTCCAATATAGCAACATCAGTGCCGTCATTTCAGGCAGCCAAAAGAATCCGTCAAAGGAAAACGGCATAAAGTCCAGTATCATCATCACAATGAGACTGGCTGCCATGATGTGCAGCGGTACTGCACGGTAAGAATCGTCAAAATCGGTCATGAAATCAGCGTAGGGAAGAAGGGGCGGAAGAAAGTACCAAGACAAAACGGCTGCTGCGTAAAGCAGCCAAAGGCGTCAGTTGCGTATCGTAATAAGGCGTTCCCGATGCGCGGACAACCTTGCTGACGGTTGCAACGGGAATCCCCGCAGGATAAGTACCATCCAAACCGGAAGTCAGTAGAACATCGCCGGGTTTCAAGTCCGAGCCGGTTGGGAAATAGCGCAAATCTAAACCGCTGCCATTACCGTATGCCAAGTTGCGTTCGCCGGTACGGCTGACGGCTATGGGAACAATGCTTTGTCCGCCTGAAATCAGCCCAATTTCCGCACTTTGTGTGTGAACTTGTGTCAACAGGCCAATCAAACCGCTTTGATCGATGACCGCATCGCCAACTTTCAAGCCATCTTGGCTGCCCTTGCCGATAATCAGTCTTTCGGAAAGCGGATCTTTGCCATTGGAAATGACTTCCGCACCGATAACGTTGTGAATGCCTTTTTGTTGCAAACCGTACAGTTTTTTTAATTCACGCAATTCATTGGTATTGACTTTATCTCGCTGCAAATCGATTTTCAGACGGCCATTTTCTTCCATAAGCTGGCGGTTTTGTTCCAAGAGCTCGGATTTGGACTGGGAGAGGTCGGCAAAATATTGATAAAGTTGAACAGGTTGATTCGCCAGCCATTGAACAGGATAGAGCATGGGCATTACTGCCGCACGTACAGGCTGCATCAATGAAAAGCGGTAATCGGCCACCATCAGGCCGGCAGCCAGCGTGATATAAACGACAAAACGAGGCAACAGCTTAGGGCCTTTTGCCTCGTCAAAGCGCAAAGAAGAGCGTTCCATAACCATCTACCTTATGGGTTTTCCGTAAACACGGTATCCCATTTGCCGATATAGTCCAAAGCCTTACCAGCACCATAGGCGACGCAATTTAGAGGCTGGTCGGCAATACCGACGGGCAGGCCGGTTGCATCGGCCAAGACGGTATCGATACCGTGCAGAAGCGCGCCACCGCCTGTCAGCATAATACCGCGGTCGGCGATGTCGCCGGCCAATTCGGGCGGAGCCTGTTCCAAAGCCAGACGAACGGCACGGATGATTTGATTTACCGTTTCACTCAATGCTTCACGGATTTCATTTGAAGTAACCGCCAAGGATTTAGGCGTACCTTCGGCCAGATCGCGGCCTTTAATGCGCATGGCTGTTTCTGTTTCAAAGCCCGATGCAGAGCCGATTTGTTTCTTCAATTCTTCTGCCGTCGCTTCGCCAATTAAGACACCGCGATGGCGGCGCAGGTAATGGATGATGCTTTTATCGAATTCATCGCCGGCTGCGCGGACAGAAGCAGAATAGGCCATGCCGCCTAGTGAAAGAATACCGATTTCGGTCGTACCGCCGCCAATATCGACAATCATCGAACCTGCCGCATCTTCAATCGGCAAGCCTGCGCCCAAAGCGGCGGCCATCGGTTCTTCAATCAAATGCACGCTTGCCGCACCGGCGGCAAATGCAGAATCCAAAATCGCTTTACGTTCCACTTGGGTAGAGCCGCCCGGAACACAGATAACCACACGGGGCGGAACCAAAGACCGTCCTTCGGTGGCTTTTTTAATCAACATACCCAGCATACGCTCGGTAATCACAAAATCGGCAATCACGCCGTCCCTCATCGGACGGACGATTTCAATATTGCGCGGCGCACGGCCCTGCATTTTTTTGGCTTCCGTGCCCACTGCCATAATTTTACTTTTATTGCCTGCGCCGGATTGAATCGCAACCATAGACGGCTCATCCAAAACAATCCCTTTGCCGCGTACAAAAATCAGCGTGTTGGCCGTGCCCAAGTCGATGGCAATATCATTGGAGAGGAAACGAGATAACAGACGAAACATAGGATTCCTGAAATTCCGGCCCAGCCCGGATGTGTTTAGCATTATTTAAAATAAGAAAAACAGGTACACGGTTTAAGACGGATAAATGCCCCCTTAAAAGGCCATCTGAATTAAAACACCATGCCAACCTGTTTGGTTTTCGGTTATAATTCTTCGCTTCATAGAAGACGAAATGCAATGATACCCCAAACCTAAGAGGCATTGCTATCAGACAAGGATTTTTTATGGCTTTAAGCTTAAATGATGTGGAAAAAATCGCAAAACTCTCGCGCCTCACTTTAACGGACGAAGAAAAAAACAAAACGCTTGCCGAGTTGAACGACATTTTCGCCATGGTTGAAAACATGCAAAGCGTCAATACCGACGGCATTGAACCCATGGCGCATCCGCACGAAGCCGCTTTGCGCCTGCGCGAAGATAAAGTGACTGAAACCGACCACGCTGCAGAATATCAGGCTGTTGCCCCCGAAGTGCGCAACCGCCTGTATATCGTTCCTCAAGTAATTGAAGAATAAGGTTTCATACGGCCTTTGCTTATCGGCAAGCCCCTATTGCAAGGCCGTCTGAAAGGATACTTTGTTCAGACGGCCCGATTTATTGATTTAAACGGATGTTTTCAATATCTGTTTTGAAAGCAAAAACTGTTTTATAGAAAGTACGGCACAATGACCGCTTACACGCTCAAACAAGCCAGCAGCCTGCTGCAATCCAAACAAATTTCCGCAGTCGAATTGGCGACCGAATATTTGGCCGCTATTGCTGCGAAAAATCCTGCCATCAATGGCTACGTTACCATCGATCAAGATAAAACCCTTGCTGAAGCTAAAGCAGCCGATGCGCGTATCGCGGCCGGTAATGCAACGGCTTTGACCGGTGTGCCGGTTGCTTACAAAGATATTTTCTGCCAAACAGGTTGGCGCAGTGCATGCAGCTCCAAAATGTTGGATAACTTTGTTTCTCCTTATACTGCCACTGTGGTGCAAAACCTGTTGGATGCCGGCATGGTGACCCTTGGCCGTACCAATATGGACGAATTCGCCATGGGTTCGACCAATGAGACTTCATTCTACGGCGCAACCAAAAACCCGTGGAATCTTGAACATGTTCCCGGCGGTTCGTCAGGAGGTTCGGCTGCCGTGATTGCAGCGCGTTTGGCGCCTGCTTCCTTGGGTTCGGATACCGGCGGTTCTATCCGTCAGCCTGCATCGCATTGCGGCATTACCGGCATCAAGCCGACTTACGGTACGGTTTCACGATTCGGTATGGTTGCTTATGCTTCCAGCTTTGACCAAGCCGGCCCTATGGCGCAAACGGCCGAAGACTGTGCGATTTTGTTGAACACCATGGCCAGCTTTGACGAGCGTGATTCCACCAGCTTGGAACGCGACCAAGAAGACTACACACGTGATTTGGACAAGCCGCTCAAAGGTTTGAAAATCGGTTTGCCTAAAGAATATTTCGGCGAAGGCGCTGATGCCGATGTTCAGACGGCCTTGCAAAGTGTTATCAATTTGCTCAAAGTCCAAGGTGCGGAGACTGTTGAAGTTTCCCTGCCTCAAACATCATTGTCGATTCCTGCTTATTACGTTCTCGCCTCTGCTGAAGCAAGTACCAACTTATCCCGTTTCGACGGCGTACGTTATGGTCATCGTGCGGCGCAATTTGGCGATTTGGAAGAAATGTACAGCAACACCCGTGCCGAAGGTTTCGGCAGTGAGGTCAAACGCCGTATCATGATCGGTACTTATGTATTGAGCCATGGTTACTACGATGCGTATTACCTGAAAGCGCAAAAATTGCGCCGTCTGGTTGCCAATGATTTTCAGACGGCCTTTGGTCAATGTGATTTCATTTTGGCGCCGACTGCACCGACTGCCGCGCCAAAACTTGGCAGCGACATCCACGACCCTGTCCAAATGTACTTGTCCGATATTTACACCATCGCCGTGAATCTTGCCGGTTTGCCTGCACTGACTCTGCCTGCCGGTTTCAGCGCAAACGGCCTGCCGGTTGGTGTGCAATTTGTCGGCAACTATTTCTCCGAAGCCAAAATTTTGGGTGCCGCACATCAAGTTCAGCTGAACAGCGATTGGCACACTAAAGCTCCGAAATAAGGTAGGGAGTCTATATGCCTGAAAAGTTTTCTTTTCCGGAATTTAAAACTGTTTATCAGAATGCGCCAAAGTTTAAAACGCAACATTTAAAATTTACATTGCGGACATTGTGGTATCGTAAAGAAATTAAGGCATTTGAGCAGTTTGTAAATGCTTCAGAAATATGCCAAGGTTTTTTTAGTCAAATGCCCCAAGATGCTTATCCTTTGATACATGAGTTTGTTGATAAGAAATTTAGTGGTCAAGATAGGTTAAAAATTATGCAGTCAGATTTTGAGGCTGCAGAAAAGCTGTTTGGAAAAGAAAGAGTAATGGGTATGAAAACCCGTTCCTTTCATATTGTTTTGGCAAAACCTTCAGATGGCCTTGAGATTTGGCTTAACCGAAATGACAATTGCGTCGATGAGGGAATGTGGTCTCTTTCTTTACGAGAAAGCAATGGAAGACGTCTGTATATGACAACATTCGCTTTTGTAAATAATATGCTGCTTGCAGCCTCCCTTCAGGGGCCGGCAGGAGAAGAAGCGAAAGGTACTGTACGAGGTTTAACTAAGAAGCTACATGGATTGCGTCCTCAGCAATTGATGGTGCATGCACTGCAATATTTTGCTATTGCATTAAAGCTGGATGGTGTGATTGGTATCACACAAGATAGGCAAGTTAAGCTACGTTGGCGCTTGAAGAAACGTGTCAAAATGAACTATGACCAATTTTGGCAGGAGCATGGTGCTCAAAAAGGTGTTGATGGATTATGGCATCTTCCAAAAGAGCCGGTACGTAAAGATTTTGAGGAAATTGAAAGCAAAAAACGGTCTATGTATCGTAAGCGTTATCAGATGTTAGATGAAATAGAAGAGCAAATAAGAAATGGTTTAGCGCCTATAAAATAAACTATCATTTGATGAATAAAACATATATATGAATACAACCGACTTCATTCAAATCATTGGGACAGCCGCGTTTGCCATTTCCGGCTATTTGGTCGGCTACAACAAGCGTTTGGATGTACTCGGTGTCGTCATTACTGCGTTACTGACGGCTGTCGGCGGCGGCATGATACGCGATGGCTTGGTCGGCCGGATTCCGCAGGTGTTTTTGCAAACCGATGCGCTGATAGTCGTATTTGCCACGCTTGCCATCGCATGGTTGATAAGGGTGCAACGTTATCGCAGCACCTATTTGGCCGCTGCTTTTATTATTGCCGATGCCATCGGTTTGGCAGCGTTCAGCATTACCGGCGCACAAATCGGTATGGCCTTGCAGCTCAATCTGTTCGGCGTTATTTCTTTGGCTTTTGTGACAGCCGTTGGCGGCGGTATTGCGCGCGATATTTTGGTCAATGATGTGCCGATGATTTTGCGCACCGACCTTTACGGCAGCGTGGCTATTTTGATTGGCGGGCTGATTTATCTGTTCGGGCATTTGGGCTGGATTAATATTTTTACGTTAAACCTGCTCTTTGCCGGCGGATTGTTGTTTCGCTTGACTGCATACCGTTTCCATTGGCAACTGCCCGGTTTCCAACGCCGCAGGAAATAAACTTATCTTACAGACGGCCTGTTATGGTTTTTTATTCAGGCCGTCTGAAAAACGAATCACTCATTTAACCGATTAACTTTTTTTCGACAGAAAGACCCTTATGACTTGGGAAACCGTAATCGGACTGGAAATCCACGTCCAACTCAACACCCAATCCAAAATCTTCAGCGGAGCATCCACTGCATTCGGTGCCGAGCCTAATGCCCACGCCAGCGTGGTTGAGTGTGCGTTGCCGGGCGTATTGCCGGTAATGAACCGTGAAGTCGTCGAAAAAGCCATCAAACTCGGTTTGGCTTTGGATGCGAAAATCAATCAGAAAAACGTGTTCGATCGTAAAAACTATTTTTATCCTGATTTGCCGAAAGGCTATCAAATTAGTCAGTTGGATTTGCCGATTGTTGAACACGGCAAGCTGGAAATCGTAGTGGGCGATGAGGTTAAAACCATCAATGTTACTCGTGCGCACATGGAAGAGGATGCGGGTAAATCCGTACACGAAGGTTTGAATGGTGCTACCGGTATCGACTTAAACCGCGCCGGTACGCCTTTGTTGGAAGTTGTCTCCGAGCCTGAAATGCGATCTGCAGCTGAAGCCGTGGCATACGCTAAAGCGTTGCACGGTTTGGTGACTTGGCTGGATATTTGTGACGGCAATATGGCGGAAGGCTCGTTCCGTGTTGATGCCAATGTGTCTGTACGTCCAAAAGGTCAGGCAGAGTTCGGCACACGCCGTGAAATTAAAAACCTCAACTCTTTCCGTTTCTTGGAACAAGCCATTAATTATGAAGTGGAAGCGCAAATCGAAATCTTGGAAGACGGCGGTAAAGTACAGCAGGCAACCATGTTGTTTGACCCTGAAAAAGGTGAAACCCGTGTGATGCGTTTGAAAGAAGATGCACACGATTACCGCTATTTCCCGGATCCGGATTTGCTGCCGGTCATTATTTCAGACGGCCAATTGCAAAAAGCCAAAGAGCAAATGCCTGAATTGCCGCACGAAATGGCGGCGCGTTTTGTTGCCGATTACGGCGTGTCTGACTATGATGCGCGCCTGTTGACTGCCAGCCGCGCTCAAGCTGCCTACTTTGAAGAAGCAGCCAAAGCCTGCGGCCAAGGTAAATTAACGGCGAACTGGATGAACGGCGAGCTTGCAGCTACTTTGAACAAAGAAGGTTTGGAATTGGCTGAAAGCCCGATTACAGCTCCACGCCTTGCTGAGTTGGTTGCTAAAGTTGCAGACGGAACATTAAGCAGCAAATTGGCGAAAAAAGCTTTTGAAGCAATGTGGGCCGAGCCTGAAGCAGGTATTGCCGAAATTATCGAGAAACATGGTTTGCAACAAATTACTGATACTGGTGCAATTGAAGCGATGGTGGACGAAGTGTTGGCAAACAATGCGAAAGCCATTGAGCAATTCCGTTCCGGCAATGAAAAAGCCTTGAATGCGATTGTCGGTCAAGTGATGAAAGCAAGTAAAGGCAAGGCCAATCCGGCTCAAGTTCAAGAGTTGATTAAAACCAAATTGGCTTGATAGATAGGACAGGCCGTCTGAAAACAGGTTTTATTTTCAGACGGCCTTTGTTTTTGATAATAAATTTATTCTAAATACCATGACACATACCATTACCTTACCAGATCAAACTACATTTACGGCGAATGAGGACGAAACTGTTCTTGCTGCCGCAACCCGTCAGAATTTAAATTTGCCTCATTCTTGCAAAAGTGGTGCCTGCGGGCAGTGTAAGGCTGAGTTGATTAGTGGCGAATTTGAAATGGGCAAACATATTGATAAAGCCATCAGTGAAGAAGAAAAAGCACAAGGTAAAGTGTTATTGTGCTGTACCACTGCAAAGAGCGACCTCAAAATCAATGTGCCGGGTTTTAATCAAAATGCTTTGCCGGTGCGCACTTTGCCTGTACGCATTGAAACGATTGAAATCAAACATGATGTTGCTTTGTTGCGATTGGCTTTGCCTAAAGCGCCGTCATTTGCATTTTATGCCGGACAATATATTGATTTGCTGCTTCCCGGCAATATCAGCCGCAGCTATTCAATTGCCAATTCTCCTGACCAAGAAGGTGTTTTGGACCTGCATATCCGCAAACGTGAAAACGGCGTATGCTCAGAAATGGTTTTTGGTGCCGAGCCTAAAATCAAAGAAAAAGGCATTGTCCGCGTTAAAGGGCCATTAGGTACATTCACTTTGCAACAGGACAGCAATAAACCGATTGTTTTGTTGGCAACGGGTACAGGTTACGCACCTATCCGCAGCATCTTGCTTGATTTGATTCATCAGAATAGCGAACGTCAGGTTCATTTTTACTGGGGAGCACGTCAGCAGGAGGATTTGTACGCATTGGAAGAAGCAGAAGCATTAATAGGCCGTCTGAAAAATGCAAAATTTTCGCCTGTTCTTTCTAAGCCTAATTCCGATTGGAAAGGGGAGAATGGATACGTGCAAAATGTTGCCGCACAAAATTATCCTGATATGGGGCAATATGAAGTTTATGCTTGTGGGTCACCAGCCATGACGGAGAATGCGCAAAGTTTGCTGACTCAAAATTGCGCTTTACCGGAAGATGCTTTCCTTTGTGATGCTTTTTCACCGGCATAATGATGTTTATACAGAATTTATATATTTGAATGCAGGTGTTAAGAGTAGAATTTGATGGCAATCTGTTTGAAAAAGAGTGTGTTTTTGTACACTCTTTTTTCTATGTCGCAGTTATTGAACAGATATTTATGGCTTGAATAACTATTTTGTTATCAAAATTGAATTTATTATTTATCATAAAGAAAAAGGCCGAGACCTTTGCAAAATTCCTTTTCTCCCAACAGCCGAAATCTAAATAAAGATTTTCGGCTGTTTTTGTTTCAAATATCCACTGATTCTATTCAAATACCCCCTTAATCCTCCCCGGACACCCGATAATCAGGCATCCGGGCCGCCTTTTAGGCGGCAACAGACACACTTAGCCTGTTGGCGGCTTTCAACAGGTTCAAACACATCGCCTTCAGATGGCTTTGCGCACTCACTTTGAGCAGCCCGAAATAGGCTGCCCGGGCATAGCGGAATTTACGGTGCAGCGTACCGAAGCTTTGTTCGACCACATAACGGGTTTTCGACAAATATCGGTTGCGTTTGGTTTGCGCTTCCGACAGCGGATGTTTACGATGGGCTTTGCGCATAATGCCATCCTGCAGCCGATGCTCTTCCAGATGTTGCCGGTTTTCCTCACTGTCATAGCCTTTATCGGCATAGACGGTCGTACCTTTGGGCAGTCCTTCCAATGGGCAGTCCTTCCAACAAAGGCGACAGGTGTTTGCACTCATGGGCATTGGCGGGGGTAATATGCAGTTTCTCGATATAGCCTTCCGCATCGGTACGGGTATGCTGTTTGTAACCGAGTCTGTATAAACCGTTTTTCTTTATCCAACGGGCATCGCTGTCTTTACTCGGTGTGGTTTGGCCGCTGACTTGTCCTTCTTCATCGACTTCTATGGCCTGGCGCTGTTTGCTGCCGGGGGTCTGAATAATGGTGGTGTCAATGACGGCGGCGTATACTTTCTCTACTTTTAGGCCTTTTTCGGCCAGTTGGCAGTTAATCAGTTTTAGCAGTTCGGACAGTGTGTCGTCTTGCGCCAGCCAGTTGCGGTAGCGGCATAAGGTGCTGTAATCGGGGATGCTCAGTTCGTCAAAACGGCAAAACAGGTTGAAATCGATGCGGGTGGTGAGGCTGTGTTCGAGTTCGGGATCGGAGAGGCTATGCCATTGTCCGAGCAGGACGGCTTTGAACATGGACAACAGAGGATAGGCGGGACGACCGCGGTGGTCTCGAAGGTAACGGTTTTTTTGACGATTCAGGTATTGTTCGATCGATTGCCAATCAATCACCTGATCCAACTTTAATAGTGGGAAACGGTCGATGTGTTTGGCAATCATGGCTTGGGCTGTTTGCTGGAAGAAGGTGCTCATGGAAAATCCCCTAAATGTCTTGGTGGGAATTTAGGGGATTTTGGGGAATTTTGTAAAGGTCTCAGGCCGTCTGAATATTTCAGACGGCCTTTGTTTTGAAGCAAGTATTAGCTACCGATCAGTTTCAAACGTTGACCAGGGGTCACGGTACGGGTATTGCGGTTCCAACGGCGGATCTCATTAACATCAACATTGAAACGGTTGGCAATGGTGTTCAAAGTATCACCTTTACGTACAGTGTAGGAAACGTTTTGAATCGGGTTGCTGCGGACTTTTGCCGGAGCAGCTGTAACACGGAGGATTTGGCCTTTTTTGATATTGTTACCTTTGATGTTGTTGGCAATAATCAAATCAGCTACGCTCAAGTTGTAACGTTTGGAGATGTTAAACAGCGTATCGCCATCTTCTACGCGGTGTGTGCCTGCTGCAAGTGCTGCAGTTTGTGTGTTTTGTTGTCCATTTACACGTGCAAGACGTGCATTGATGCGTTGTTGTTGTTTAACAGTATTGGCTGCGATACGTGCGGCACGAGCGCTTTCAGCAGTAACAACAGTTTGAATTTGTTTGGCTTCAGGAGTCGCTTCAGCAATAGTCGCTGCAGGTTCCTCTGCAGGTCGGCTTTGTACCAAGGCCATCAGGTCATCATGCTCTTCTTGAACCGGAGCAACAGCAACAGATTCAACTGCAGGAGTAGGGGCTACATCGTTTGCGGCAACAGTCGGCGCAGTCAAGTCGGCAGGGATGGCTGCTTTTGGTGCTTCTGCAACATTTATGGCAGCAGGCTCAGCAGTAGTATAGGGGGGCATGGCTACAACAGGGGCGGCTACTTCCGCATTTGCAACTTGAGGCTGTGCTTTGGTTTCTGTTACTGCTACAGAAGTAACGTTTTCAGCTTTGCTACGTGCAATAAAGTCAACCGGTTTGCTGGACTGTGGTACAACAGGCGCAACAATATTGGTCACGGTATTTTGAGCAACTTTAACCGGTTCTGCTACGCTGGAAGCAATAATTGGAGACATAGCCGGCATATTGGATTGGTAAGTATCCGGCGTATTGTCTTTGTCGATAAAGTTAATAATGTCTTGACTTTGGGTAGCTGAGTTTTTAGCCACCAAAATGCTGCGGCCTTCAGAAATGGCGCTACCGCTCAGGCCATTGAGGCGTTTGAGTTCGGCTACGCTCATGCCGGTATCGTTGGCAATGGCATTAAGTTTTTTGTTGCCCAAAGAAGTATAGATATCCCAAGACATCAGAGTATCTGGATTGGCATTGCGGTAGTTCTTCTCAAATGCGGAAACCGCAGAAACCGGCAACAACAGACGACGATTGTTTTTAGGGATAAATACCGGAGCATTGAAACCTGGGTTGAGTGCCAACAGTTCGCTTTCGCTGATGTTTGCAAAACGAGCGATTGTGCTGTTATCAATAGGTTTGTCGATGCTGACAGATTTGAAATACGGCTGATTGCTGATTTCGCTGATATTCATGCCAAAAGTTTGCGGATTGGCAACGATATTACGTACGGCTAAAAGTTTGGGGACGTAGTTGCGTGTTTCGTTCGGCATACGCAGATTTTCGTATGTCGGTTCCAAACCTTGCGCGCGAGCGCGGTTGACAGCGCGACCGACATTACCTTCGCCCCAGTTGTAAGCGGCAAGGGCCAAAGACCAGTCGCCGAACATACCGTGCAGGTATTGCAGGTAGTTCAATGCGGCATCGGTAGCAGCGTAAATATCGTGGCGGCCGTCATACAAAGGTGTTTTTTCCAAGCCGAAGTGGCGGCCGGTAGCCGGCATAAATTGCCACAGGCCGGATGCGCCGACGTGTGATTTGGCTTTGGTTACGAATGCGCTTTCAATGAAAGGCAGCAAAGCAATTTCGGCGGGCATATTGCGTTTTTTAACTTCATTGGCAATATGGTACATATAAGGTTTGCTGCGGGAGATGGTGCGGTCGAAATATGCGCTGTTTGCAGCAAATTTGTTTTCATGGCGGCGAACCAGTTCTGTGTTGACTTCGTTGATGCGGAAGTCTTTACGCAACGATGCCCATAAGCTGCCGGAGCCGAAGGTTTGTGCTTTGGCTTGATCGAGCAGGGCGGAGTTGAGGCGCATCATGGCCATGCCGACTTGGTTGGGCGTAGCGTTTTGCGCATAGGCTGTGGCGGAAACCGCCGACAGGCTTGAAACGGTCAGAGCGATGGTTTTTAGTTTTGCCATAGTAAATAAAGTTATCAAATATATAATAAAATTTCGTCTTTTTGATAGTATCGTTTCAGCATTTAAACGTCAAGTCGAGCAGGGAATTTGCTTGTGTGATGTGGCCGTGGTGTTAAAATTCTGTCACACAAGTCGGGATGCATAGGGGAGCCTTTAGTGGAAGTTTTTTTTATGCAAACGCCAATGGGGCAATATCTTGCTCAAAAAGAGGCGGATTTTTTCAGACGGCATTTGCAGTATTTGAATAGGCAGGTGGCGGTTCAATTGGGCGGTGTATGGCAGAGGCCGTCTGAAAACATGATTGTAGTGCCTCGCGATGTGCGGATGGATGCTGAAATGTTGGCATTTGAAACGCATTCCGTGGATGTGTTATTGATGCCCCATCTTTTGGAAGTTTCATCTGCAGATTTGGTGTTGCAAGAGGCGTTTAGGATATTAAAACCTGAAGGCAGGTTGATTTTGACGGGGTTCAACCCTAAATCTTTGTGGGGGTTGAGCTCTTGGTTTGATGGGGAAAAGCTGCCTTTGAAATCTCAATGCTTGGCTCTGGCTGAGTTGAAACGAAAAATTGCAGATATTGGTTTTGAAATAGAATATGGGCAGTTTATGGATTATCTGCCTGCTGTGAATTCGCCTTCTGCTTTGAAGTTTTGGCAGTTTATGGAAAAGGCAGGGGATAGGTGGTGGCCGCAGTGTGCAGCGGTTTATGGGATGGTGTTAACGAAACATTTGATTGGTGTCCATCCTTTGCCTGAATTGGAATCTGCATTTGATGGTAATACGGTTGCTTTAAGTACGGCACGTTTGGCCGAATAGTTTTCAGACGGCCTGTATATTAATGATGAATTTGGAGAAGAACGATGCCTGAATTACCTGAAGTGGAAACGACTTTACGCGGAATCGCGCCTCATATTGATGGCAAGAAGATAGAAAAAGTCATTATTCGCCAGTTTAAATTGAGATGGCTTATTCATCCAAACTTGGCGCAAATTTTGGCCGGGCGCAAAGTTTTGGCATGCAGTCGGCGTGCGAAGTATTTGATTATTACTTTTGAAACGGGTATTTTACTTATTCATTTAGGTATGTCCGGCAGTTTGCGGATTTTTACCGCCGATGATGAGCGTATCGCCACGCCGGATAAACATGATCATTTGGATTTTGTATTTAATGACGGTACCGTATTGCGTTATCACGATCCGCGTAAATTTGGTGCGGTATTGTGGTATGAGGGTATTGCCGAACATCATCCGCTGTTGGAAAAGTTGGGGCCGGAGCCGCTCTCGGGTGATTTTGATGCAAATTACCTGTATCAGAAATTGAAAACCCAAAAGCGTGCAGTTAAATTAGCGCTGATGGATAATGCGGTGGTGGTTGGCGTTGGCAATATTTATGCGAATGAAAGTCTGTTTAAGGCAGGTATTTCGCCATTGCGTCCGGCGAATAAGTTGACCAAAAAAGAATGTGCATTATTGGTGGAAACCGTTAAAGCGGTTCTGCAAAGGGCGATTGAAACCGGCGGCAGTACGCTGCGAGACTTCGTTAATAGCGATGGAAAAAGCGGCTATTTCCAGCAGGAATATACGGTCTATGGCCGTCATAACGAGCCTTGCGTTCAGTGTGGCGGGTTGATTTTTAAAGAAACTTTGGGGCAGCGTGGAACATTTTATTGTCCAAATTGCCAGAAATAGTTTCAGACGGCCTTAAATGTCAGAGGCCGTCTGAAAATAATGAATACCATACAGAAGAAATTTTATGTCTAAACAAAAAGCTCCTTTTTTTAAACGACTGGGCAGGCTTTGCCGTTTGGCAGCTTGGTTGTTCCGAACTGGTCGGAATTTGCGTGCCATCGATGGCAATAATGCAGAGGAACGCAATCATGCGGTGGTTGTTTTGGGAAAAGGCGCATTGGATGCTTTGGATATCGAATTGGAAATCGGCGTACCGCCTCAAGGAAATGTGAGCGGTACATTGGTAGTGGCCAACCATGTGTCTTGGTTGGATATTTTTGCCATGAGCGCCGTTTATCCGAGCAGTTTTATTGCCAAGCAGGAAATCAGCGGTTGGCCGGTTTTGGGAAAAATGGGTAAAAATGCCGGCACGGTGTTTATCAACCGCAATTCCCGCCGAGATATCGAGCCGATTAATCAGGCGATTTGTGCGGCATTGAAAGCAGGGCATAATGTAAGTTTTTTCCCAGAGGCGCGCACTTCTTCCGGCTTGGGTATTTTGCCGTTTAAAGCTGCCTTGTTCCAATCGGCTATTGATGCGAAAGCGCCGATTCAGGCGGTAACTTTGCGCTATTATGATGGCGAAGGACAACGGACGGACTTGCCATCTTATGCGGAGGTAAACCTGTTTCAATCTTTATGGCGCATTGTTTCGATGAAGAAAATCCGTATCCGCTTGGATTTCTCGCCTCAATACAAACCGACAGATATGCCGGATAAAGACCGCTATGCTTTGAAGGATATTGCGGAAACAGCCATCGGCGAAATTGTGGCTTCGGATTCGCCCGTTCAGCCCTTACCTAAAAAATAATTTCAGTCAGGTACTTGTTTTATTTCAGATAGCCTTCATTTAGAAGAATAGCTGTTTTCGGTTTAATTGAATTGATAGTTTGATGTAATTAATATTATTTGAACTATAAATTATACAAATCGATAAGCCTGCATTAAAATGCAAGCATTGATTCATTTCTCAAACCTGAATTTTTAAGGAGCTTAAAAATGGCTTTGCAAGATCGTACCGGTCAAAAAGTACCTTCCGTAGTATTCCACACTCGCGTTGGCGACACTTGGAAAGATGTTTCTACTGATGATTTGTTCAAAGGCAAAAAAGTAGTCGTGTTCTCTCTGCCTGGCGCATTTACTCCAACTTGCTCTTCTTCTCACCTGCCACGCTACAACGAATTGTTTGGTGCGTTCAAAGAAAACGGTGTTGACGCAATCTACTGCGTATCTGTAAACGACACTTTCGTAATGAACGCTTGGGCTGCTGAAGAAGAAGCCGACAACATCTACATGATCCCTGATGGCAACGGTGAATTCACTGAAGGCATGGGCATGTTGGTTGACAAAGAAGACTTGGGCTTCGGTAAACGCTCTTGGCGTTACTCCATGCTGGTTAACGACGGCGTGGTTGAAAAAATGTTTATCGAACCTGAAGAACCAGGCGATCCTTTCAAAGTGTCTGACGCTGACACTATGTTGAAATACATTGCTCCTGACTGGAAAGCTCAAGAGTCTGTTGCCATCTTCACCAAACCTGGCTGCCAATTCTGCGCTAAAGCTAAAAAAGCGCTGCAAGACAAAGGCTTGTCTTACGAAGAAATCGTATTGGGCAAAGATGCAACTGTTACTTCCGTACGCGCTATTACCGGCAAGATGACTGCTCCTCAAGTATTCATCGGCGGCAAATATATCGGCGGCAGCGAAGACTTGGAAGCTTACTTGGCTAAAAACTAATTGCCTGTATGCTTGAGACGGCTTGAAAAGGCCGTCTGAAAGACCAAATATAGAGTTATTCAGACGACGTTTGCAAATCGGCGTTCTGAATAACTCTATATTTACAAGTAGAATTTGAGATTATTGTTTTAAATCGATATTTAGGTATTGGCTATTAATTTTTAAATTTTGATAGTTTATGAAGTTTAGGCCGTCTAAAAACGGATAACCTGATGGCAATATCGGTTTGGATATAGACAGTAAGGATAAAATATGAAAAAGATTCAAGCAGATGTGGTAGTACTGGGTGGCGGTACAGCCGGTATGGGCGCATTTCGTAATGCCCGACTTCATACAGACAATGTTTACCTGATTGAAAACAATGTATTCGGAACAACTTGTGCACGTGTCGGCTGTATGCCGTCCAAATTGCTGATTGCGGCTGCGGAAGCTCGCCATCATGCTCTGCATACTGATCCGTTTGGTGTGCATTTGGATAAAGACAGCGTAACGGTAAACGGCGAAGAAGTCATGCACCGCGTGAAGTCCGAACGCGACCGTTTTGTCGGTTTTGTGGTCAGCGATGTAGAAGAGTGGCCTGCCGACAAGCGCATTATGGGTACGGCAAAATTTGTTGACGAACACACCGTCCAAATTGATGACCATACTCAAATCACTGCAAAAAGTTTTGTAATTGCCACAGGTTCGCGCCCTGTGATTTTCCCACAGTGGGAAGTTTTGGGCGATCGCTTGATTGTGAACGATGATGTTTTCTCTTGGGATACCCTACCTAAGAGTGTGGCCGTATTCGGCCCTGGCGTAATCGGCTTAGAGTTGGGTCAGGCTTTGCATCGTTTGGGCGTGAAGGTTGAAATTTTTGGCGTGGCCGGTGCTATTGGCGGTATTTCCGATCCTGTTGTCGCTGAAGAAGCCAAAACCGTTTTTGGTGAAGAGTTGACTTTGCATTTGGATGCTAAAACCGAAGTCAAATTGGACGCAGAAGGCAATGTTGAAGTTCACTGGGAACAAGATGGCGAAAAAGGTGTGTTCCATGCCGAATATGCTTTGGCTGCCGCCGGTCGCCGTCCGAACGTGGACAATATCGGTTTGGAAAACCTGAATATCGAAAAAGATGCGCGTGGCGTGCCTGTTGCCGATCCGCTGACCATGCAAACCAGCATTCCGCATATCTTTATCGCAGGCGATGCGTCCAATCAATTGCCTCTGCTGCATGAGGCTTCCGACCAAGGCAAAATTGCCGGTCACAATGCCGCTATTTTCCCGAATATTGAGGGTGGTTTGCGCCGTAGCGTAATCGGCGTGGTATTCACCAGTCCGCAAATTGCCACTATCGGTTTGAAATACGCGCAAGTTGCGGCGAAATATCAGCCTGATGAGTTTGTCATCGGAGAAGTTTCCTTCCGAAACCAAGGCCGCAGCCGTGTTATGTTGGTAAACAAAGGCCATATGCGTTTGTATGCTGAGAAAGCAACCGGCCGTTTCATTGGTGCGGAAGTTGTCGGCCCTGCTGCCGAACATTTAGCACACTTGATGGCTTGGGCGCATCAAATGAAGATGACGATTCCGCAAATGCTGGATATGCCGTTCTACCATCCGGTTATCGAGGAAGGTCTGCGTACTGCATTGCGTGATGCCGATGCAAAATTGAAACAGGCTTGATTATTTGATGGAATAAAGGCCGTCTGAAACTCGTGGTGAGGTTTCAGACGGCCTTTTTTTATGCTTTGAAGCTGTTAAATCAATTCTAAATCCGGACCGGCATTTTGCGCACGACGGCTTCGTAATTGAATATCTAAGCGCAAATCATGGGCGGAGTCGGCATTTTTAATAGCATCTTGATAGCTGATATCGCCGTTTTCATACAAATCATACAAGGCTTGGTCAAAAGTGATCATGCCCATGCCGGTTGATTTTTTCATCATTTCTTTGATGTTGTGAACTTCGCCTTTTTGAATCAAGTCGGCAATAATCGGCGAATTGAGCAAAACTTCAACCGCCGCCACACGACCCCGTCCGCTTTCACGGGGAATAAGTCGTTGTGAAATAAAGGCTTGCAGGTTGAGCGATAAGTCGGTCAGCAACTGGGTACGGCGCTCTTCGGGGAAGAAGTTGATGATGCGGTCGAGCGCTTGGTTGGTACTGTTGGCGTGCAGTGTCGCCATACACAAATGGCCGGTTTCCGCGAAGGAAATGGCGTAATCCATGGTCTCGCGGTCGCGGATTTCGCCAATCAGAATGACATCCGGTGCTTGGCGCAGGGTATTTTTCAATGCAATCGGCCAATTTTCGGTATCTACGCCGATTTCGCGTTGGGTGATGATGCAGTTTTTGTGTTGGTGGATAAACTCAATCGGGTCTTCGATGGTGATAATGTGGTCGAAGCTGTTTTCGTTTCGATAGTCGATAAGAGAGGCGAGGGAAGTGGACTTGCCCGAACCTGTACCGCCGACAAAAATAATCAGGCCGCGTTTTCTGAGGGCAATGTCTTTCAGAATAGGGGGCAGATTGAGCGTTTCAAATTTTGGAATATTGCTGGTAATGGAGCGGAACACTAAAGCAGTTGCACCGCGTTGAACCATAGCATTGACACGGAAGCGGCTGGTATCGGGCAGGCTGATGGCGAAGTTGCATTCGTTGGTGGAAGAAAATTCTTCGATTTGTTTGGAAGACATAATCGAAAAAGCGATTTCCATACATTTTTCAGCACTCAGCGGCTCATCGCTCAGTCGCGTGATTTTGCCGTCCACTTTCATGGCCGGCGGGAAATTGGTGGTAATGAAAAGGTCGGAGCCTTTGTATTTGTTCATATGGCGTAGCCAAGCGAACAATTCTTCTTTTGCGTCCGGAGTATTTTCGTTAAACATAAGAATTTAGGTATTTAAAATAGAGTTATTTTATTGAGAATAATTATAACAGAAGCAATCATTATTTGCTGTTTTGCCAGCTAGAGTGGCTATCTGTTTTAAATTGAGTGTCGTGCTGGGAATATAGCAGATTTTTCAGCATCCCTGTGATTTTAAATTCTGCTGTTATAATGTTGCCCGATTAGTGAATGGAAAGGTAATGAGATGTCAGTACAAACAATTGCTGTGGTCGGCGCAATGGAACAGGAAATTGAGCTTTTGCGTGAAAGCATGGCCAATGTCAAGCATGTGTCTTTCGGTAAATTCTCAGCGTATGAAGGCGAATTGGCCGGAAAACGCATGGTATTGGTTTTGAGCGGTATCGGTAAAGTCAATGCGGCGGTTTCGACTTCTTGGGTCATTCATCAGTTTGCACCGGATTGCGTCATCAATACCGGCAGTGCAGGCGGTTTGGGCAAGGGCCTGAAGGTCGGTGATGTGGTCATCGGCGAAACTGTGGCGCATCATGATGTTGACGTAACGGCTTTTGGTTATGTTTGGGGACAAGTACCGCAACTTCCTGCCGTGTTTGCATCGGATTCAAACTTGATTCGCCAAGCAGAAAAGGCGGCGCAAGTGTTTGACGGAGCGGCTGTCACGCAAGGCCTGATTGTCAGTGGCGACCGTTTTGTGCACAGCAGCGAAGGTGTCGCGGAAATCCGCAGCCATTTCCCAGAAGTAAAAGCAGTGGAAATGGAAGCTGCGGCGATTGCGCAGACTTGTTACCAGTTGGAAGTGCCGTTTGTGATTATTCGCGCGGTATCCGATTCGGCAGATGAGAAAGCGGACATCAGCTTTGAAGAGTTTTTGAAAACGGCGGCTGTCAGCTCGGCGAAGATGGTAACCGAGATTGTCAAATCGCTATAAAATCATGCAGAAACGTTGAATTTCCGTTAGAATACGGAACGATTCAACCTTATTCTAAGGCCGTCTGAAAACCGAATCCCTGTTTTTTCAGACGGCCTTTCCGACTTTAATTGCATTTATCTTAATAACAATATGAAAAACATACGGAATTTCTCCATTATTGCCCACATCGACCACGGTAAATCGACGCTTGCCGACCGTTTTATCCAATACTGCGGCGGTTTGGATTTGCGCGAAATGAGTACGCAGGTGCTCGACTCCATGGACATCGAAAAAGAGCGCGGTATTACCATTAAAGCGCAAACCGCCGCGCTCAACTATAAAGCACGCGACGGGCAGGTGTATCAGCTCAACCTGATTGATACTCCGGGACACGTTGACTTCTCTTATGAAGTTTCCCGTTCGCTGTCAGCTTGCGAAGGCGCGCTTTTGGTGGTCGATGCGTCCCAAGGTGTAGAAGCGCAAACCGTGGCGAACTGCTATACCGCGATTGATTTGGGCGTGGAAGTTGTGCCCGTTTTGAACAAAATCGACTTGCCTGCCGCAGAACCCGATCGCGTGGAGCAGGAAATTGAAGACATTATCGGCATTGATGCCGTTGGTGCGGTGCAATGTTCTGCAAAAAGCGGCATTGGTGTGGAAGATGTTTTGGAAGAAATCATTGCCAAAATCCCTGCGCCGACCGGCGATGAAAATGCGCCGTTGCAAGCGGTGATTGTCGATTCGTGGTTTGACAACTATGTCGGCGTAGTCATGCTGATTCGTGTGAAAAACGGTACCATCAAGCTGAAAGACAAAGTGCGCTTTATGAGTACTAAGGCGGAAACACAGGTTGAGCAGCTGGGCGTATTCACGCCGAAATCAGTCCAAAAACAAGAACTCAAAGCCGGCGAAGTAGGCTTTTTGATTACCGGCGTAAAAGAATTGGGTCAGGCTAAAGTCGGCGATACAGTTACTTTGGTTGCCAACCCTGCCTCTGAGCCGTTGCCCGGTTTCCAAGAAGTACAAAGCCAAGTATTTGCCGGTCTCTATCCCGTGGAAAGCCACGACTACGAAGCCTTGCGCGATGCGTTGGAAAAATTGCAGCTGAACGATGCTTCGTTGAAATTTGAGCCTGAGGTTTCCCAAGCATTGGGCTTTGGCTTCCGCTGTGGCTTCTTGGGCCTGTTGCATTTGGAAATCGTGCAGGAACGTTTGGAGCGCGAGTTCGACATGGACTTGATTACCACTGCGCCAACGGTGGTTTATGAAGTTGTGTTGAAAAACGGCGAGAAAATCGAAGTTGAAAATCCGTCCAAACTGCCTGAAATCAGCACTATCGAAACCATTCTTGAGCCGATTATCACTGCGACCATTCTTGTGCCGCAGGAATATGTCGGCAACGTCATGACTTTGTGTAACCAAAAGCGCGGCGTTCAGGTCAATATGCAATACATGGGCCGTCAAGTCATGCTGACTTATAATTTGCCGATGAACGAAGTCGTAATGGATTTCTTCGACAAACTTAAATCGACTTCGCGCGGTTATGCTTCGTTGGACTACCATTTCAAAGAATTCCAACCGTCTGATTTGATTAAGCTCGACATTATGGTCAATGGCGAAAAAGTCGATGCCCTAAGCCTGATTGTCCACCGTCAAAGTGCCGTTCACCGCGGTCGTGAGCTGGCAGCAAAAATGCGCGAACTGATTCCACGCCAGATGTTTGATATTGCTGTACAGGCCGCCATAGGCAGTCAGATTATCGCCCGTGAAAACGTTAAAGCCCTGCGTAAAAACGTTTTGGCGAAATGTTACGGCGGCGATATTACGCGTAAGAAAAAACTTCTTGAAAAACAAAAAGCAGGTAAGCGCCGCATGAAACAAGTGGGCAATGTGGAAATCCCGCAAAGCGCGTTCTTGGCGATTCTGCAAGTGAGTGATAAATAATGAGTATAAATCTGACTTTAGGCGCAATCGTTGTACTGCTGGCCGGCTTGGTCCTCAACTTCAAAAGCAGCAAAGAGCGTCAGGAAAACGGAGAATGGAGCTCTGGCCTGCAATGGAGTTATCTCTTGTGCATGGTCGGCGTATTCGGCATTTTGTCCGAATTTATGAGCTTTACCGCCGTATTACTGGTGTTTGTCGTGTTCACCGGTATTGTTTGGGCAATCCATAAAGGCCGTCTGAAAAAAAGCGAGACCGGCGAAGACAATGCGCATTTTACCGACTATATGGGCGGCTTTTTCCCCATCATCTTGGTTATCTTTGTGTTGCGCAGCTTTATTGCCGAACCGTTCCAAATTCCGTCCAGCTCCATGCGTCCGGGCTTGGTCAAAGGCGATTTTATCTTGGTGAACAAATTTTCTTACGGGATCCGCCTGCCGATTTTGAATAAGGTCATTATCCCTGTCGGCAACATTGCCCGAGGCGATGTCGTGGTGTTCAATTACCCACTTCAGCCTGAGATGAATTACATCAAACGTATCGTCGGTATTCCGGGCGACGTTGTGGAATACCGTGATAAGGTTTTGACTGTTAACGGAGAAATTATTTCCGAAAAACCAAATGGCAATTATCAATACGCAGATGATACTGATCCGTCTATGATTCATACGCTTGAGCGTTTTCAGACGGCCTTAAACGGCAAAAATTTTGACGTTATCAAAGAGGCCGGTCAGCCTTCCGTATCTATTGCCGTATTGAACAAATATACTTCCGAAGTGATGCCTGAAAGCAATTACTCGCTTGAAACAAGCGGTTTGGAAAATTGCGAATACGCAGAAGACGGTAATGGCTTTATCTGTAAAGTTCCTGAAGGCCGTTATTTCGCGATGGGCGACAACCGCGACAACAGCGCCGATTCCCGTTATTGGGGATTTGTCGATGACAAACTGATCGTCGGTAAAGCCTTCTTCGTTTGGATGAACTTTGGTGAACTCAGCCGTATCGGTACCAGTATCAAATAAGCAATAACAGATGAAAAGGCCGTCTGAAATTTTTCAGACGGCCTTTTTTGTATCTATTTTTTGTCTTTTAACGAACCTAAATAAATCGCCAATAAAGTCAAAGCGGCGCCACTCCATTGGACGATATTAATCGGTTTATCCAGCCAGAAATAATCGATCAACATGGCGGCGACTGGTTCGGAGAGTAGTAGTAGGCCGGTCAGTGACAAGGATAAAAGCGGGATGGCGTAAGCAATCAATGCCCAAGCAAAACATTGCATAACGATGCCGTAGATGGAGACTAGAATCACATCGTTTAAAGTTTTGGGGTAAAGATGGGCGGCATCGAATAGCAGCGATGGGATAACCAGCGCTATTGCGCCGCCGAAGCTTAAAATCATCATCAGCGGAAACAAACCGACTTTTTCCTGATCATGGGTTTTGCGTACAAAGACCATAGACAGGGCCAGCATGGCACCGGACACTACGCCGCTGATAAATCCCCATGCGGCATTGTTGTTATGACCGAACTCTGGACTGCCGATCAAGGCTACGCCTATGGTGGCCAATATCAAACTTAAAATTTGCAGGGTGCTTAGACGTTCTGAATAAAAGAAGAAGCCAATGGCGGCTAAAAAGAAAATCTGCAGACTGTTGAGCAAGGTGGAAATGCCGGGGCCTACGGCATGGATGCTTTCGTGCCAAAGGGCGAGGTCGAATGCGAGGAAAACGCCGGATAAGATTGCGTAGCCAACCGTTTTTCTTTTTGTGGGCATTTTTTGTCTGAAAAAACGCCCGAGCAGGAAGAATATAGGAGCGGCGATCAGCAAGCGCCAGAATGCGATGGCGTAAGAGCCGACATCGACAAATTTGACGATCAAGCTGCCCAAGCCGAAGACGATGCAGCCGACGACCAATAGGGGCGCTGCATAATTTCCCGAACGTGTGTTCATCGGCTTCTCCAAGAATCAAATGAAGGCGATTATTCCATAAAAGATAGCTGGGGCGCTAATGATAAATAGTCGTAAGCCAAGATAAAGGGTTTATGATGAAAGGCCGTCTGAAAACTGTTTCAGACGGCCTTTTGATGATTTTCTGGCTTGATTTTGTATTGTTGTAGTATAAAATCGTTTTACGCCGTATTTTCAGACGGCCTGATCAGTTTTGGTTTTGAGAAAAGGATTATTGGAAATGGCAAACCCTATTCGTGCGTTTTTGGATTATGTGCCGTCGGTTAATGAGTCTTGTTTTGTAGATGAGACTTCGGTAGTGATTGGCGAAGTGTCGCTGGCGGAAGATGTATCAATTTGGCCTTATGCTGTATTGCGCGGCGATGTGAACAGTATTTCCATCGGTAAGCGCAGCAATGTGCAGGATGGCAGTGTTTTGCATGTGTCGCATAAGAATACGGCAAAGCCTGACGGTTCGCCTTTGATTATCGGCGATGATGTGACGATTGGGCATAAGGTCATGCTGCATGGCTGCCGAATTGGGAATCGTGTGTTGGTGGGCATGGGTTCGATTATTTTGGATGATACGGTTGTCGAAGATGATGTGATGATAGGCGCGGGCAGTTTGGTGCCGCCGCGCAAGCGTTTGGAAAGCGGTTTTTTATACGTCGGCTCGCCTGTGAAACAAGTGCGTCCGCTGACTGATGAGGAAAAGGAATTTTTGACGTATTCGTCCGCGCATTATGTCCGCCTGTCCGGTCAGCATAAAATTTCAAAATAAGGAAAACCAATACAATGAACGCAATTTATCTGGCTTCGGGCAGTCCGCGCCGTCGTGAGATTTTGGAGAATTTGGGTTTCACGGTACGCCGCCTTCCTGCGGATATTGATGAAACCCCTAAAGAAGGCGAAGCCGCAGTAGAGTATGTACGCCGTATGGCCTGCGAGAAAAATCAGGCTGCGGTGGCGCAATGGTTTGCTGCTCATGACGAAGAGCCTGAGTTTGCTGTATTGACGGCGGATACGACGGTGGCGGATGGTGAGGCTATTTTGGGTAAACCGGAGTCCGAGGCGGATGCAGTCGATATGCTGGAACGTTTATCCGGACGGACGCATCAAGTGCTGACGGCTGTATGCGTTTATTGGCAGGGCGTGCGCCATGATGTGGTGCAGACGAGTGAAGTGCGCTTTAAAACGTTGACGGCTGAGGAGATTGCAGCCTATGTTGCCAGCGGCGAGCCGATGGATAAAGCCGGTGCGTATGGGATTCAGGGCTTGGGCGGCGTATTTGTCGAGCATTTGCAGGGCAGTTTTACCGGCGTGATGGGTTTGCCGGTTTATGAGACCGCGCAACTACTGAAATCCTTGGGTTTGGAAGCGCCGCCGTTTGCTTAAAATTAGGCAAATGCCGTCTGAAAGCGTGCCGACAAAAACGCTTGTTTCAGTTACAATACTGCCTTAAACAGCTTGCTTGAAGAAAGATATGAAAGAACATAAGGCCCGGAAACGCTTCGGGCAGAATTTTTTGCAGGATACACGGATTATTAGCGATATTGTCAACGCGGTCAGACCGCAGCCCGATGATATCGTGATTGAAATCGGCCCGGGCTTGGCAGCCATTACCGAGCCTTTGGCGAAAAAACTCAACTGCCTGCATGTTTGCGAAATCGACCGCGACATCGTACGCCGTCTGAAAACCTTGCCGTTTGCAGATAAATTGGTGATACACGAAGGCGATGTATTGCAGTTTGATTTCAACAGCATTGAAGGCAAGAAAAAAATTGTCGGCAATCTGCCATACAATATTTCCACGCCGCTTTTGTTTCGATTGAGCGAAGTGGCAGACGATGTGATCGATATGCACTTTATGCTGCAAAAAGAAGTGGTCGAACGCATGGTGGCGCAGCCGAAAACCAACGACTATGGCCGTCTGGGCGTCATGCTGCAATATTTCTTCGATATGGAAATGTTGATTGAAGTACCGCCCGAGTCCTTTGATCCTGCGCCGAAAGTGGATTCGGCCGTGGTGCGCATGATTCCGGTGAAACACCGTATCGGTAAAGCGGAAGATTTTGAACATTTTGCCAAACTGGTGAAACTGGCTTTCCATCAACGCCGCAAAACCATACGCAATAATCTGAAAGAACTTGCCGGCGATGATGATTTGCAGGCAGTCGGCATCAATCCGCAGGACAGGGCAGAGCACATCGCCGCTGAGAAATATGTGGAATTGAGCAATTATCTGGTTCAAAAGGCCGTCTGAAACAGTGATGGCAATTTTTAAGCAACCTCCTATTCAATGAGGGTTTCTGGGTGATTCATATTTGTGGCGCGAGTTGGCGTATTTTTCCGGTAAGGACATGCCGCCTGATCGGCACCGTTTTGAAGCGGTAATTATCGGCGCAGTTTGGGTATTGACCGGGCATCGTCTCGATAGGGAAGAGCAATTTAAAGTCAATCGGTACAATAAAGGCGGAATCTCCGGCGGCATAGTCAATTGCCGCTTTTGGCTGGAAACGGCCATTCCTTTGCTTTGGCAGCGGCAAGCGCAACTCAAGCCCCGAAAATTTTGGCAGTTTGGAAAGAAATAATGATTAAATTCAAAAATGTACATAAACATTTTAAAGATTTGCACGTTATCAACGGCGTGAATCTGGAAGTCAAACAAGGCGAAGTGGTCGTTGTATGCGGTCCTTCGGGCAGTGGCAAATCGACGCTGATTCGTACGGTAAACCAACTCGAGCGCATTGAAAGCGGCGAGATTTGGGTGGACGGCATCAATGTTGCCGATCCGAAAACCGATTTGAACAAAGTGCGCGAAGAAGTGGGCTTTGTGTTCCAAGGGTTCAATCTGTATCCGCATTTGACTGTCTTGGAAAATATTATTCTTTCTCCGATGAAAGTGAAAAACCAAAGCCGTGAAGAGGCGGAAAAGAAAGCGATGGAGCTTTTGGAACGTGTCGGCTTGGCGCATAAAAAAGACGCGCTGCCCGGCCAGCTTTCCGGCGGTCAGCAACAGCGTGTGGCGATTGCACGCGGTTTGGCGATGGAGCCGCGCGTGATGTTGTTTGACGAGCCGACTTCCGCACTTGATCCTGAAATGGTCGGCGAAGTATTGAAAGTGATGAAAGACTTGGCGGAAAGCGGCATGACCATGATGTGTGTGACCCATGAGATGGGTTTTGCGCGCGAAGTCGCCGACCGTGTGATTTTTGTCGATAAAGGCCAGATTCTGGAAGATGAAACGCCGGAAGAATTTTTTACCAATCCGAAACACGAGCGTGCCAAACAATTCCTGCAACAGGTGATGACACATTAAACTCGGGCCGTCTGGAATTTCAGACGGCATGATCGGTTTGAATGATTTTGAAAGTTGAAAATAATGTATTTTGTTGACCGTACTGCTGTTGTGCTGAAGCCGACCGCCCGTTTTTTGGAATGGCTGAAATCCGCCGATGAAAATATGCCCGACCTGACCGTCGAGCAATTGCGCACCAACTGTTCTGTATTCCTTGTGCCGCAATTTGACGAACCCGAATCCGTCATTTCTTATTTTGACGAACGCTACCAGCAGATTTTTGAAGCCGAATTGGCAGGCTGGGACATCGATAAAAGCAAATGGCCGCAAGACATGAGTTTGAAGGCTTTTTGGGAATTTTTCGATACCGAAATCCACGATATGGTTTTGGATATGGAAGAGGCGGAATTGAACATTACGTCTGTTTTCGACAATATGATGTAAAGCCGTGCGAAGTTTTCAGACGGCCTTAAAGCCCTCGCGTTCTTTGAAAATTCTGATTGTCTTCTTACACCTTTCGGCGTTGGCCTTATGCCTTGCCGAGTTTTACGGTTGGATGATGTGGCTGGGTTTGGCGGCATTGGCCGGCAGTTTTGCCTATGCTTGGCGCAGCGTTAATTTTCAGACTCAAAATGCGGTCAGAAAAATCATCATCGACCGCCAATACCGTGCGACGGTTTACTTGAATGGCAAAGAAGAGGGAAGAAGCGCGGTTTTGCAAGACAGCAGTATGTTGACGGTTTATGCTTTGTTTTTGCAATGGAATATTGACGGAAAAATAGTCAAACACTGCATCTTGCCCGATATGGCCGACCGCGGTGCCTACCGCCGTCTGAAAGTGTGGGCGCGCTGGTGTCGTGAAAAAGAAGACAAAGCAGAACTTGCGGCAGATATGGATTAAACGGCTGTTTCAGACGGCCTTTTGAAGCGATAAATACAATGAAAACATTACAAGACTGGCTGTCTCATTTGGAGACTGCCCATAGTTCCGGCCTTATCGATATGGGTTTGGAACGCGTGGGAGAAGTAAAAAAACGCATGAATTTGGTGCCGCAGTGTCCTGTCGTTGTGGTGGCGGGCACCAATGGCAAAGGCTCTGTATGCGCTTATTTGTCGCATATTTATAAAGAAGCCGGTTTTAAAGTTGGTACGCTGACCAGTCCTCATCTTCTGCGTTACAACGAACGAATCGCCATCAACACTCAGCCGGTTTCAGATGAATTGATTGTTTCCTCATTTGAGCGTATCGAAGCGGCGCGCGGCGAAATTTCGCTGACGTATTTTGAGTTTAATGCTTTGGCTGCCGTTGATATTTTCATGCATGAAAATGTGGATGTAATGATTTTGGAAGTCGGTTTGGGCGGACGGTTGGATGCTGTGAATGTATTTGACGGCGACTGCTCGGTTGTTACCAGCGTGGATTTGGACCATCAGGCATTTTTGGGCGATACTGTCGAGCAGGTCGGTTTTGAGAAAGCCGGAGTGTTCCGTAGTGGCAAACCAGCCGTATGCGGTCAGAATCCTGCGCCTGAATCATTGCTCAAACACGCAGAAGAAATTGGTGCAAAACTGTTGATGGTTCAGCGAGATTTTGATTTTGCGTCAATGGAAAGCGTACAGTGGAACTACCGCTTCCATCCGCAATCTTCAGACGGCCAAAGCCGTAACCGCAATTCCTTGCCGTTTCCTGCTTTGCGCGGTGCCTATCAGTTGTCCAATGCCGCGTGTGCATTGACGGTGTTGGAATGTTTGAACGAACAATTGCCGGTTGATATCGGCGCGATTAAACGCGGTTTGCTGTTGGTTGAGAATCCTGGACGTTTCCAAGTTTTGCCCGGCCGTCCGCTGGTGGTTTTGGATGTCGGCCACAATCCGCACGCAGCCCGTGCTTTGCGCCGCAGCCTGATTAATCTTGCCTTTGCCCAAAAACGTACCGCCGTATTCAGTATGTTGTCCGACAAAGATATTGATGGCGTGCTGGAAATCGTTAAAGATCAGTTTGACGAGTGGAATATCGCGCCTTTAGATGTGCCGCGCGGCATGACGGTAGAGGCTTTGCAGGCCAAATTGGCTGAACACGGTATCGACAATGTAAATGTTTTTGAAACCGTCGCTGCTGCCTACCGCGCTGCTTTGGCGAAAGCAACCGAAAATGATAGAATCGTTGTTTTCGGCTCATTCCATACTGTTGCCGATGTAATGGCTGTTTTGAAAGAACACTAACGAGGAAATTATCATGTCCGACAATAAACAAAAAGAAACTCCAAACGGATACGATTTAGACGGTTACGAACAACTCAAACGCCGCAACCGCCGCCGCTTGGTTTTGGCCTCTGGCTTGGTGGTGGCATCGGGTATGCTGTTCGGTCTGGCACTGACTTCCGGCGACGATAAAAATTCACCGTTTAAGGAAGCACCTGTCGGTCAGAGCCAAGTCAAAACGGCTGATGAGCCCAGCAAGGCTGTTGTCCTAGAGCCGAATAAAGAGGATGTTGCGATGGCTGAAGAAGCAGCCCGCCATGCGGATGCCGAAGCGCAAAGCAAACCTCAAAATGCAGGCGACGAAGAAGACAATGCACCGGTTGAAGTATTGAAGCCAAACCGTGAATCTGCTCCCGAAGATGTCGGTGAGCCGTTGGTTTTGATCAACGATACTTTGGATGACGGTAATATTAAAGGCTTGGAAGAGTCCGAACGTATTCAACGCGCTGAGGCCGCCAAACGCGAAGCCGCGGAGCGCCGAGCCGAAGAACGCCGCCAACGTCAGGCTGAGCAACGTGCTGCTGCGGCCCGTAAAACACAAGCCCAACAGGAAGCTGCTGAGAAAGAAAACGCATTGGCAGCTAAAAAACGTGCACTTCAAGCGCGTGCTGAAAAAGCAGAGCGTGAAGCGGCTGCCGAACGCAATAAATTGGCACAATTGGAAAAAGCAGAGAAAGCCATTGCCGAGCGTAAATCTGCCAAAAATAGCAAAGACAGCAAAGACAGCGTAAAAGACAAGGCAGAATCTGCTAAGAAAGCAGAAGCCAAAGTTGAAAAACCAAAAAATGAAAAGGCTAAACCAGAAACGGCCAAAGCAGAAAAGGCCGATAAGGTAAAAACTGCCGAGAAGCCGTCTGAAAAAGCCAAACCTAAAGCTGAAAAAGAAACAGCAGAAGCCAAGCCTGCTAAAAAAGCCGCTATTCAGGCTGGTTATGCTGAAAAAGAACGTGCGCAGAGCCTGCAACGTAAAATGAAAGCCGCAGGTATCGATTCGACCATTACTGAAGTGATGACCGATAAAGGTAAGGTGTATCGCGTGAAATCAGCCAGTTATAAAAATGCACGCGATGCAGAGCGCGATTTGAACAAATTGCGTGTACATGGCATTGCCGGTCAGGTGACCAGTGAGTAATCTGCCTGTTGCCGATTTGTTGGCTGCCGCCGTCATCGTCATCTGCATCATTATCTCGTTGACACGGGGTATTATTGCTGAAGCAGGGGCGATGGTGGCCTGGGTGGTATCGTTTATTGCAGCCAGAACGCTCGCCGTGCCGTTTGCCGATGTGGTCTTTAAATCGGTTGAGCCGCATTCCTTGGCGGTTGCGATGGGTTTTGCTGCTGTGTTTTTTCTGGCATGGCTGTTGCAGAAACTGGCACGATCGCTGTTGAGCAGTTTGATGTCTGCCGTTGGTTTGGGAAGCATCAACCGTTTGCTTGGCGGCGTATTTGGTGCAGTGAAAGGTGTGATTTTGGTGACACTGGCAGTGATGGTTTTTTCACACACTGATTTGCCGAAAACGGAAGAGTGGCAAAGTTCGCACACAATTCCATATTTTGAATCACTTGCCGATGCTGCGATGCCTTATCTGCCAGGGAAAGATACCGCAATGCCGCATCTTTCGGGTAAAGCAGCTGAAGTTGAAGAGTTGGATGATTAAGTTTGACGGATTCAGACGGCCTATGGGTCATCTGAATCCGTTTTTATTTGCATAAATTTGATATCATATTGTCAACAATTTGAGCAAACTCATCTAAATTATTTTATAATGACAGCTTACCCATTTAATCTTCAAACTCGGAGAAGCACGATATGTGTGGTGTATTAGGTTTGGTTAGTCATGAGCCGGTCAATCAGATGTTGTATGATGGTTTGCAGATGTTGCAACACCGTGGTCAGGACGCAGCAGGCATTGTTACTGCCGAAGGCAATATATTTCATATGCACAAGGGCAAAGGCATGGTGCGCGAAGTGTTTCGTACCCGCAATATGCGCGACTTGGTCGGTAATGCAGGCATTGCACATGTCCGCTATCCGACTGCAGGCAATGCGGGCAGTAGTGCAGAGGCTCAGCCGTTTTACGTCAGCTCTCCATTCGGCATTGTTTTGGCACACAACGGTAATCTGACCAATACTGAAGAGCTGTATGAAAACGTTTGCAACAAACACCTGCGCCACGTTAATACCAGCTCCGATTCTGAAGTCCTACTCAATGTATTCGCGCACGAATTACGCCGCGAAGTCTCTAAAAATACAGCCCCTTATCAACTTACCATCGACAATATTTTCAACGCCGTTTCCGAAGTACACCGCTTGGTGCGCGGCGCATACGGTGTCGTAGCCATGATTGCCGGATACGGCATGCTGGCTTTCCGGGACCCTTTCGGTATCCGTCCGTTGGTTTTGGGTTCGCAAATTGACGAATCCGGCAAAAAATCTTATGCCGTTGCCTCCGAATCCGTTGCCTTTAATGCACTTGCCTATGATTTGGAACGCGATATCCAGCCGGGCGAAGCCGTATTTATTGGTTTTGACGGCACGATTATTTCCCGTCAATGCAGCGATAAAGCCAAATTAAGCCCTTGTCTTTTTGAATATGTTTATTTTGCCCGCCCAGACTCCGTCATCGATGGCGTTTCCGTTTATCAGTCCCGTATGGATATGGGCGTATCTTTGGCAGAAAAAATCAAACGCGAGCTGCCTGTCGATGATATCGATGTCGTGATGCCGATTCCCGATACCAGCCGACCCAGCGCGATGGAGCTTGCTGTTCATCTCGAAAAACCTTACCGCGAAGGTCTGATTAAAAACCGCTACATCGGCCGCACCTTTATTATGCCCGGCCAAGCAACACGCAAAAAATCAGTACGCCAAAAACTCAGCCCGATGGAAACCGAGTTTAACGGCAAAAGCGTTTTATTGGTGGATGATTCCATTGTACGCGGTACGACCAGCCGTGAAATCGTCGAAATGGTACGCGCGGCAGGTGCACGCAAAGTCTACATTGCTTCTGCCGCTCCTGAAGTACGCTATCCGAATGTGTACGGCATCGATATGCCGACCCGTGAAGAACTGATTGCAAACGGCCGCAGCGCAGCAGAAATAGCAACCGAGATTGGCGCAGACGGCATCGTCTTCCAAAACTTAGAAGATTTGGAAGCAGTAGTCAAAGCACTCAATCCAAAAATCGAATCCTTTGATTCTTCATGCTTTAACGGTGTTTATCAAACCGGCGATATTGACGAAGCATATCTGAACCGTCTCTCTACCGAAAAATCAGGTTGTGGTGGCTTGAAGGTACATCCAAGTAAAATGGAACACAGCATCAGTATCAGCGATAGCGATAGTGATGATGAAGAGTAAAGTAAATTGACTTACAATAAAGGCCGTCTGAAAATTAACGTTCAGACGGCCTTTAATTATGTTTTAGACACATCATGAGTACCGAAACCAAAAATTACATCACGCCTACCGGTTGGCAGGCATTGAAAGACGAACTTTATCACCTGGTCAACAAAGAACGCCCGGAAATCGTCCAAATCGTTAACTGGGCGGCAAGCAATGGAGACCGCAGCGAAAATGGTGACTATCTTTACGGCAAACGCCGTATGCGCGAAATCGATCGCCGTATCCGCTTCCTAACCAAACGCTTGGAAGCCGCCGTCGTTGTCGATCCAGAAGCGCGCGAAGCCACGGACCAGATTTTTTTCAGCGCCACCGTTGGTTTATTGCGCGGAGACGGTCGTGAACAAACCGTCAAAATCGTCGGCGTAGATGAAATCGATACCTCTAAAAACAAAATCTCATGGATTTCCCCTTTGGCACGCAGCCTGATTAAAGCACGCGAAGGCGATGAAGTTGTCTTGGATACACCGGAAGGACGCGAGATTATAGAGATTCTGTCGGTGGAATATATTAAGGTTGACTGATTATGCGTGAATAAAGCAAGTGAACTACAAAAGGCCGTCTGAAAAATATACTTTCAGACGTCCTTTGATTGATTGTATCTACGTTTTTAAGATTTTCCGGCTTTATCTCCGATTTTGCTTTCTTTGCCTTGAATCAGGTTTTGAATATTGCTTTTATGGCGGTATAACACCAATGCAGCAATGAATACGGTTGCCCATGCCCAAGAGGCGTACGGCATCATGAAGAAGGCGAAGATGGGTGCGCAGACGGTGGCGACCAGTGCGGCGAGGGAGGACACTTTGAAACCGAACGCCATGACCAGCCAAACCAAGGTGCAGAGCAGGGCGGTTGCAGGGGAGAGGGCGAGCAAGACGCCCAATGCGGTGGCTACGCCTTTGCCGCCTTTAAAATTGAAAAATATTGGCCACATATGGCCGACCAATGCGGCGATGGCAACCAGTGCTATCGTTGCATCAGACAAATTTAAAGCATCTTGCAGACAGCGTGCCAAGATGACGGCAACCAAGCCTTTTACTGCATCGCCGAGCAAGGTCAGTGCGGCCGCTTTTTTCTTACCGCTGCGCAAGACGTTGGTGGCACCGGGGTTGCCGGAGCCGTAAGTGCGCGGATCGTCCATGCCGTAATATTTTGATACGATGACGGCAAAAGACAGGGAGCCGATAAGATAGGCGGCAATAATGGCGAGTACATTGAACATTTTGGGTGCTTTACTTAAAATGGGAACGGTTATTCTATCAAAAAAACGGACAGGCAAATGGATAAAATCTTTTTGTACGGCATGAAGGCCGATACTTTAATCGGCGTATATGATTGGGAACGCGAGCGTAAACAGACTTTGATTTTGGATTTGGAAATCAGTATTCCCGAGCGTACCGGCACGAGCGACGATATCGGCGACACCATTCATTATGGCGAAGTATGCGAAGTCGTACGCCGCAGCCTTGCCGAACAGGATTTTTTACTGTTGGAAACTTTAGCAGAACATATCACCCAATTGATTTTAAATGATTTTGGTGCGGCCAAAGTGCGCGTACGTATTGTGAAACCCGGTATCTTGGCTGATGTGGCGCAGGTCGGTATTGAAATTGAACGCGCTCGGGAATAAACCATAAATATATAAATTTTTAGTTTTAAATAAAAAAGAAAACGTCATGATTGAACAAATATTGGGAAGTATGTCAGGTATATTTTGGATTTTTCTGATCATTATTCCTTTGCTTTTATTAAAAGCACTGCTGAAAAATCCTAAAATAAAGGGAAGCCTGGGGGAAATAGCAGTTCGTTCTGCAATTGGAAAAAATTTAGATGAGAAAACTTATTCTGAGTTTCACGATTTAATTATTCCATCTCGAGATGGTACGACACAAATTGATCATATTTATGTCTCAATTTTTGGGATATTTGTGATAGAAACTAAAAATTACACAGGTTGGATTTTTGGTAGTGAAAAGCAATCTAAATGGACGCAAATAATCTATAAACAGAAACATTATTTTCAAAACCCGTTGCGTCAGAATTATGCTCATATCAAAGCATTGTCAGAACTATTGCAATTTCCTGAGGAAAAGTTTCATTCAATGGTAGTTTTCTTAGGTGATTGTGAGTTGAAATCGAAAATGCCACCAAATGTTTGCCGTATTAGGCAGGCGGCGGCTTATATTAAGAATTTTCAGACGGCCTTATTGCTTCCTCATGAGGTAGAGGCAATAGTTGCTGTATTGTCTTCAAGTGACTACCAAGCAAATAGTGAAAAGCTGCGAACACATACGGAGCGTTTGCAACAACGACATCAGCGGTAACATTAGAAAAGGCATCCTCTGAGTTTATTTCTGTAAAATTTCAGACAGCCTTTAATATTTAATAATTTGGAAATGAGGTAAAAAAATGGATTTGAAAGAAACTAAATTAAGCAGTGAGCCAATCTATGAAGGTTCTTTTGTTACCATCAGCCGCGATCGGGTGCGCCTGTCCAACGGCAACGAAAGCCAACGGGTTGTGATCCGCCATCCGGGTGCTGCGTGTGTATTGGCTGAAACGGAAGACGGTAAAGTTGTTTTGGTGCGCCAATGGCGTTATGCCGCCGATCAGGCGACTTTGGAATTGCCGGCGGGTAAATTGGATGTGGCGGACGAAGATCCTGCCGAATGCGCTTTGCGTGAGTTGGCGGAAGAAACGCCATATGTCGCTGACAGCGTCAAACTGTTGTACTCCTTTTATACTGCAGTCGGTTTTTGCGATGAAAAAATGTATCTCTACCAAGCGCAAGGCGTGCGTTTGGGTAGTGAATTGAGCAATGATGAAGATGAAATTACAGAAACTGTCCTGATGAGCAAGGAAGAGGTGCGCGCTGCATTGGCAAACGATGAAATCAAAGATGGTAAGACTTTGATTGGTTTGCAGTATTGGTTGACTCAGAATTGATATGTTAAGCAGAAAATCCTTGATGGATTTCTGAATACTTGAGCCTGATATTTAGAGAATAAGGTTTCATATAAACAAGGCCGTCTGCAAAAGCTTTCAGACGGCCTTGTTTTATTGTGTAGCCGGATTTTAACCTAATAAAGCCGGTGCAAACCGTGTGATCGTATCGCGCAAAACGATGAGTTTGCCGTGGAAGAAGTGGGACGAACCGGCAATGGTTACAACTGGCAGGCCTTGTGGTTCTGCCCAGGTCAGGGCTTTGTTGATTTCGACGACTTCGTCTTCTGCGCCATGAATCATCAATGTTTGGGCAACGTCGGGAACGTCGGATGGTTCCGGACGGTCGGTGTAGTGATGGACGGCTGCGCCCATCAGCAACAGTAAATCAGGCGTGCGTTCTTGGGCGGCAAAGGTGGAAACGTAGCCGCCGAATGAGAAACCTGCCAGGGCGAATTGCGGTGCGTCTGGATGTTGCGCGCGGGCGTAGTCGATAACGGCAATGCAGTCTTGCGTTTCGCCGCGGCCGTAGTCGTGTTCACCTTCGCTATTGCCTACGCCGCGCAAATTGGGCAGGTAGCAATGGAAGCCGAGTTGCGATAAGGCTTTGGCGGCGGTTTGGATGACTTTGTTGGTGTTGGTGCCGCCTTGCAGGGGATTGGGGTGGTTGATGACAGCAACGCCGCGGGCGGATTCTTGTGTGCTTGGCAGGTAGATGGTTTCCAGTAAACCGGCCGGACCGGGGATTTGAATGATGTCGGGTTTGAGCATGAGTGTGTCCTTGTTTGTTTTTTCAGACGGCCTGAAGCGGTTTACAGATAAAAATTTTTACCGTTGTTTTGATTGTTGGCTTTCAAATCAGCAAGCATCCGTTTGAAATCCAAGCCGTATTTTTCGCTTAATTTTTCGGCGCGTTTTTTTAAGTTGTCGAGATTTTGTTCTTTGGGGCTGCTTTGGAACGCCATGACCGCTACGTTGCCGTGGCTTTCGGCAGGCAGCTCGAGCACGCGGCCGTCAAAGACGTTGAGCAGGCGTTCGACAAAGCGTTGATAACGCTGGTCGCCGCTCCACCAGTTGGTGACAAATACGCCGTCGGGAGAGAGGGCATTGCGGCAGTCTTGGAAGAAGGGCTCTTCCACCAAAGCATCGATAATCTGTTCGCCGTCAAAACCATCTACCAAAATCACATCGGTATTGTGGCGGAACACTTTAATATATTCCGCGCCATCTGCCTCGATAATTTCAAAATTTTCGCCTTCGTGCGGCAATTCAAACAGGCTGCGCGCCACGGCGATGACTTGCGGATTGATGTCAATGGCGGTTTGCTTGGTATCGGGCAGGTAGCTGTCTATCCAACGGGCAAACGAGCCGCCGCCCAAGCCAATTTGGGTGATGTGTTTGGGCGGGGTTTCTGCAAACAGCAGCCAACCCATCATGGCGCGGCTGTACGACAACACAAGCTCGGACGGATGATCGACATTCATGGAGCTTTGAATGGTGTCGCTGCCCAAGTGCAGGGAACGGATATTGCCTTCTTCAGAAATACCAACTTCGGGCAGATGGGATTTGGCTGGGCGCAGGCGGCGGTAAGGATGGCGGGGTGGCATGTGTGCAGACGAAAGATGTGAAAGGCGTTATTTTAACAGAAACCATGATGTTTTGCGCTGGGGCGGTTTTCAGACGGCCTTTGAGCGTGTTGGATGGCAAGATAAGGCATGTATTTAATTTTCTTTAAAATCATTGGTTTTTATAATTTCGTGAGTAACTTTGTTTTAAAATGCTTGCCAAGATGGGAACTTATCGGCATAATGCCGACTTCCTTGCCGGTATAGCTCAGTTGGTAGAGCACCTGACTTGTAATCAGGGGGTCCCGAGTTCGACTCTTGGTGCCGGCACCAGTTAAAGACTGATGGTGCCGCAAGGCATTTCAGTAAGCCGGTATAGCTCAGTTGGTAGAGCACCTGACTTGTAATCAGGGGGTCCCGAGTTCGACTCTTGGTGCCGGCACCAATTAAAAGCCCGATTGTGAAAGCAGTCGGGCTTTTTGCTTATGCTTTAATATTTTAAAAGCAGACCTTATAATACCGCGTTTCCATTACAACAAAGGGCTGCCCGTCGGGCGGAACACACAAAACACCATGATTACCGTAAACACTTTGCAAAAAATGAAAGCAGAGGGCGAGAAAATCGCCATGCTGACCGCTTATGAATCCAGCTTTGCCGCGCTGATGGACAATGCCGGCGTAGATGTATTGCTGGTCGGCGATTCTTTGGGCATGGCGGTGCAAGGTCGTCAGTCCACTTTGCCGGTGAGCTTGCAGGATATGTGCTACCACACTGAATGTGTGGCTCGCGGTACTAAAAATGCCATGATTGTCAGCGACTTGCCGTTTGGCGCGTATCAGCAGAGCAAAGAGCAGGCATTTGCGGCGGCGGCTGAGTTGATGGCGGCCGGCGCGCATATGGTCAAGCTCGAAGGCGGTGTTTGGATGGCTGAGACCACTGAATTTCTGCAAATGCGCGGTATCCCTGTTTGCGCCCACATCGGCCTGACCCCGCAATCCGTGTTTGCATTCGGCGGCTATAAAGTACAAGGCCGAGGCGACAAGGCGGAAGCGTTGCTCAACGACGCCAAAGCGCATGATGCGGCAGGTGCGGCAATCGTATTGATGGAATGCGTTCCTGCAGAGTTGGCGAAAAAAGTAACCGAAACCGTTTCTTGCCCGACCATCGGTATTGGCGCAGGCGTGGATTGCGACGGTCAGGTTTTGGTGATGCACGATATGCTCGGCATTTTCCCCGGTAAAACTGCCAAATTCGTGAAAAACTTTATGCAGGGCAAAGACAGTGTTCAAGCTGCGGTCAAAGCCTATGTGGATGAAGTCAAAGCAAAAACTTTCCCATCTGTCGAACATACGTTTGCCGGATAAAATAAAAACCAGGCCGTCTGAAACTTATTTCAGACGGCCTTTTTAATGAATAAAAGCGTATAATCGGCGCGTGATTTCCGTTGATGAAACAGCGGAAAAGATAAAGGATTTTTCAAACCATGCAAATTATTCATACGATTAAAGAATTGCGCGAGTGGCGCAAAACTGCCGGAAAAGTGGCATTTGTGCCGACCATGGGCAATCTGCACGAAGGCCATCTTGCGCTGGTGCGCGAAGCGAAAAAACGTGCCGATAACGTTGTGGTCAGTATTTTTGTCAACCGCCTGCAATTCGGACAAGGCGAAGATTTCGACAAATATCCGCGCACTTTGCAACAAGATGCCGACAAATTGGCAGGCGAGGGCGTTGCCGTCGTATTTGCGCCTGATGAAAAAGAGCTGTATCCGAATGTGGAACAGCGTTTCAATGTCGAGCCTCCGCACCTGCAAAACGAATTGTGCGGCAAATTCCGTCCGGGCCATTTCCGCGGCGTTGCGACCGTTGTGACTAAGTTGTTCAACATTGTTCAACCCGATACCGCCTGTTTCGGTAAAAAAGACTATCAGCAGCTGGTGATTATCAAAGGCTTTGTCGAAGACTTGAATTTCAATATCGAAATCGTCCCGGTCGACACCGGCCGTGCTTCAGACGGCCTGGCACTTTCCAGCCGCAACCAATATTTAAGCGAAGCAGAGCGCGCAGAAGCGCCACGCCTCTATCAAGAGTTGCAAAACATTGCCGCCGCCCTGAAAAACGGCAATCTGGATTACGCCCAGCTTGAGGCCGAATGTATCCGCCGTTTGACCGATGCCGGCTGGGTGGTTGATTACGTTGAAATCCGCCATGCACACAGCTTGGCAGTGGCTCATGTTGGCGATAAAGAATTGGTGGTGCTTGCCGCCGCCCGTTTGGGTACCACGCGCCTGATTGATAATTTGGAAGTGGCTTTGGCTTAAAACCAAGCTGCTGTTAAAGGCCGTCTGAAACCTGTTTTTCAGACGGCCTGTTTCAAAGGGGTTAAATCATGAAACAAAAAGCTTTAATCTTGCTTTTTCTGCTGGCTGGGGCCGCTCATGCCAATGACAGTATGGGTACGGTCAGTACAAGCGGCATCAAATATCTGAAAAATCCGCATATCGATATGCAGAGCGAAGATTTGCACATCAGCGAAAGGCAAATCCGCGTGCATTACAAGTTTAAAAACACCTCCTCGCAAGACATTACTGAAACTGTTCTTTTTCCTTTGCCCATCGTTCCTGCGGCTACAGTTTCCGACTTTGCCGACACCAAGGGCTTGGTTGACAGCTTCCGCATTTACGCCGACGGCAAACCTGTCCGCCCGCAAGCCTACGTCCGTGCCTATTTTGAACGTAGTAACGGAACGTTGGTGGATGTAACCGCCGACTTGAAAAAATGCGGTTTGAGCGATCAGGAGTTGATGCACCCATGGACGCAAAACAAAGATATCGAAAAGCTCAACAAGAAAATTCGTACTTGCAGCTCGCCTAAAATCAAATCCTTGCTTCCAGCCAGCGAATTGAACACAATGGGCTGGACGTATTGGTCGGCGCAGATTATTTACAGCTGGAAGCAAACCTTTAAAGCCAACGCTGTAACCGAAATCAAACACCAATACACCCCGTTGGTTGGCGGCAGCTTCCTGCCTTCGCTCAAAGCCAAAGACAGCAAAGCATTCATAGATGAGTACTGTATGGATGAAAACTTCCTTAAAGGCTTTAAAAATGTGAAAGAAGCTACGAAGGTCTATCACCATTTGGGCTATGTCCTGACCACAGGTGCCAACTGGGCAAAACCCATCGGTAAATTCACCTTAACTATAGAACGCGAGCCCAATACCGTGATTTCGCTTTGTTGGGACAAATCCCTGCGCAAAGTAGGGCCGAACCGCTTCCAAGCAGTCAAAGAAAATTTCCTGCCGAAAAAAGACTTAGATATTATTTTCGTTTATGACTAATCTTATTCGACATATATAAAAGGTCGTCTGAAAGCTTATTTAGGTTTTCAGACGGCCTTTTGTTACAATAACGCTTTTGCGTTTCTAAGGCTTTTCCATGTCCAAACCCACCGTTTCCCCGATGATGCAGCAGTATCTCGCCATCAAATCTCAACATGCCGACAAGCTGGTGTTTTACCGCATGGGCGATTTTTACGAGCTGTTTTTGGATGACGCGGTGGAAGCGGCGAAGCTGTTGGACATTACCCTGACCACGCGCGGGCAGATGGACGGCGTGCCGATTAAGATGGCGGGCGTGCCGTTTCACGCGGCGGAGCAGTATCTGGCGCGGCTGGTGAAGATGGGCAAAAGCGTGGCAGTGTGCGAGCAGGTGGGCGAAGTCGGTGCGGGCAAAGGGCCGGTGGAGCGCAAAGTCGTGCGCATCGTAACGCCCGGCACGCTGACCGACGCGGCGTTTTTGGAAGACAAGGAAACCAACCGCATTGTGGCGGTGAACACAGACAAGAAAAACGTTGCCATCGCATGGGCTTCTTTGCAAAGCGGCGAATTCAAAACCAAGCTGACGACGGCGGACAAACTCGCCGACGAGCTGGCGCGTTTGCAGGCGGCAGAAATCCTGTTGCCCGAAGGCAAAAGCCTTCCTGATGGGTTTAAGACGACCTCCGCCAACATCACGCGCCTGAACTCGTGGCAGTTTGCCGCCGACGCGGGCGCGAAATTGTTGACCGAATACTTCGGCTGCCAGGACCTGCACGGCTTCGGTTTGGACGGCAAGGAACACGAAGCCGCCGTCGGCGCGGCGGGCGCGCTGTTGAACTACATCCGCCTGACGCAAAACCTGATGCCGCAACACTTAGACGGCATTTCGCTCGAAACCGACAGCCAATATATCGGCATGGACGCCGCCACGCGCCGCAATCTCGAAATCACGCAAACCCTCTCCGGCAAAAAATCGCCGACCCTGTTTTCCATACTCGACGGCTGCGCCACCCACATGGGCAGCCGCCTCTTGGCACTTTGGCTGCACCACCCCCTACGCAGCCGCGCCCACATCCGCGCCCGCCAAGAAGCCGTTGCCGCGTTGGGTTCGCAATACGAAACCCTGCAAGGTCGTCTGAAAAACATCGCAGACATCGAACGAATCGCCGCCCGCATCGCCGTCGGCAACGCCCGCCCGCGCGATCTCGCCGCCCTGCGCGACAGCCTGTTTGCCCTGTCCGAAATCGAATTGTCCGCTTCAGGCAGCAGCCTGTTGGAAACCCTCAAAGCCGTTTTCCCCGAAACCCTGCCCGTCGCCGAAACCCTCAAAGCCGCCGTGATGCCCGAACCCGCTGTCTGGCTCAAAGACGGCGGCGTCATCAACCAAGGCTATTGCGCAGAACTCGACGAGTTGCGCCACATCCAAAACCACGGCGACGAATTCCTGCTCGACCTCGAAGCGCGCGAACGCGAACGCACCGGCCTCTCCACCCTCAAAGTCGAGTTCAACCGCGTCCACGGCTTCTACATCGAGTTATCCAAAGTCCAGGCCGAACAAGCGCCTGCCGACTACCAACGCCGCCAGACATTGAAAAACGCCGAACGCTTCATCACCCCCGAACTCAAAACTTTTGAAGACAAAGTCCTGACCGCGCAAGAGCAGGCATTGGCATTGGAAAAACGCCTGTTTGAAGCCCTGCTGAAAGAAGTTCAGACGGCCTTGCCGCAGCTTCAAAAAGCAGCCAAAGCCGCCGCTGCCCTCGACGTACTTTCTACGTTTGCCGCGATTGCGGCCGAACGCGGCTTCGTCTGCCCCGAGTTTGCCGACTATCCGGTCATCCATATCGAAAACGGCCGCCATCCCGTCGTCGAGCAGCAAGTGCGCCACTTCACCGCCAACCACACCCGCCTCGACCACAAACACCGCCTCATGCTTTTAACCGGCCCCAACATGGGCGGTAAATCCACCTATATGCGTCAGGTTGCCCACATCGTCCTCATGGCGCACACCGGCAGCTTCGTGCCTGCCGATTCAGCCCAAATCGGCCCCATCGACCAAATCTTCACCCGCATCGGCGCATCGGACGACTTAGCTTCCAACCGCTCCACCTTCATGGTCGAAATGAGCGAAACCGCCTACATCCTCCACCACGCCACCGAGCAATCCCTCGTCCTCATGGACGAAGTCGGTCGAGGAACTTCGACTTTTGACGGCCTCGCCCTTGCCCAAGCCATTGCCGAACATTTGCTGCAAAAAAACAAATCCTTCAGCCTCTTTGCCACCCACTATTTCGAGCTGACCAAACTGCCTGAAGCCCATGCAACGGCAGTCAACATGCACCTCTCCGCGCTTGAGCAAGGGCAGGACATCGTCTTCCTCCACCACATCGAGCCAGGCCCTGCTAGCAAAAGCTACGGTATCGCCGTTGCCAAACTCGCCGGCCTGCCCAACCGCGCTTTGAAAGCAGCTCAAAAGCATTTAAACGATTTGGAAAACCAAGTCGCCGCCAACCGTCCGCAGTTGGATATTTTCAGCGCCATGCCGTCTGAAAATGGGGCGGATGAGGAAGGGAAAGAACAAGAAGTTGAGCCTGTTGATAATTTGCAGACCAATGAATTGACTGAAGCGTTGGCGCAAATTCAGCCCGACAACCTCACGCCGCGCGAAGCCTTGGATGCCTTGTATCGTTTGAAAGATATCTGCAATAAGGTGTCGTAAATAACTCAAAGGCCGTCTGAAACAGGAGAAACATATAATGAGTTTTGCTGACATTACCGTGGTTGGTATTACCGGTGCAGATTCTTATACCGAGGGCACGATGTATGCCATTATCCGCAGCTGTGCCGAATTGCCCGGAAGCCGTGGATTGCTGATCAGCCCGAGCTGTCCGCAAGGTTTGCCGGAAAATATCCGACATCAGCCTTGCCGGAAATTCGGTTATCTGGAATACAATCTGTTTGTTTTGTACCAACTAATGTATTACATCAATACTGATTATTGTTTGATTGTTCAAAATGACGGATGGGTATTGAACGGTCAAAACTGGCAGGATGCCTATCGGGAATATGACTATATTGGCGCACCTTTGCCAATTTTGTTGGAAACCGAAGCCGACGGGCAGTTTTTTCTGAAGGGAACCGACCAATATTTGGCCAAACAACATCTGATTCAGACTTCTCCGAATTTGGACGAGCCGCAGAACGGCGGTTTCAGCCTGCGCAGCAGACGGCTTTTAACCATGCCGCGACAGCTGGGCTTAAATGTAGAAATCCGGCCGCCTTTGCCGCCGGAAGACGGAAAAATTGCCGATATGGAATGGCTGGTACGGCTGCACCACGAAGATATGTTTTTGACGGCGCAACACCGTTATAGATTGCAGGACTTGGGTTTGAAATTCGCGCCTCCGAATATTGCGACGCAATTTTCTTCAGAAGTACCGTTGATCAATCAAATGAGGAATGTCCCTTTAGAGCGCGTCTTTGGGGCGCACTGGATGGGTAATGTAGTCTTGACCGGCCGTAACCGTGTCCGGTTTGCCCAATTGAATGAGGATAAATTGGAAACATACTCCCGTTTTTTTAGAAATTTGGGTTATGAATGGGAATAAATTAAGGCCGTCTGAAAGTTCAGACGGCCTTTTTTAATGGCTGTTAATGTTGATGATGGTGGGCATGGCGTGCAGCCGCGCGTTTGGTACCGACAGGCACAATCAGCGTTGCGTAAGCTTTGTCTTGTTGGCATACGCTTTTATCGCTGTAATCGGTCTCGTTCACCACTTTGATTTTCCACAAGCCGTCAATCAGCGTAATCACATTGACCACGCCGTTTTTATCGGTTTTGCCGGAGAAGCCTTGAGGCTCGCGGTGGTCATGGGTCGATTCCAAGTCCATTTCGGCCAAAGTGTCCGAGCTGGCGGTAACGGTGGCTTTAACTAAAGGCTCGCCTTTGTACAGGACTTTGACCGGCAAAATGCCGCCGGCTTTGACTTCGTTCGGATTTTGCAGCGGAACCAGTTCCAGCTCTTGGCCGATAGGGCGGGTCAATACCGCTTCATCAACTGCGCCGTTGCCCACTTGGACAAAGCTTTTGCCGAACATTTGTGCCTGTTCGCAATAGGTGGCACCGGCCAGTTGTTTTAAGGTTTGCTGTTTCCAGCCGTCTTGGTTTTTCGACCAGAAAGTCGGTTTGTAGGTTGCGCTGACCCAGTAGGAGCCTTCAGGCAAAGCGGCTTTGGAAACGTATTGATAGTTCTCGCCTTTATTTACCAAATCAACGGTTTTCTTTGAGCTGCCGGTCAATTGCAGCGGTTTGAAAATATGCACGCGGTCGTCGGCGATTTTTTCGACATTGGGGAAGTCATGGCTGTAACCCAAATCCGCATGCAGGATTTTACCGGCAGGCTGATGTGTCGGTGCGGCCACCCAAACATCGTGCGCCTGCGCCACTGCGCCCAATCCCAGCAATCCTAAAAGCATCCATTGTTTCATAGTTTCTACACTCCATTTTGTTGTTGAATGAAAGGCGAGGCCTTGTATTTTGGCGAGTAGAAACATTACTCTTATTTGCATTTTTTGTAAATAATAAGAACTATATTTTTTAATTATAAATAATTATTTATATTGAATTTTCAGACGGCCTGACGTATTGGTAATGCTGTTTGCAACGTATGTTTATCTTGTATAAATAGCTGCTTTAATCTTTATCTGATTGATGTATATATAATTTATTGTGATTTTTGTCTGAGTGGGCATTTTTTTCCGACTTCCGCCCGGATTGTATATAACCAAAACTGATAAACGCGAAAGCAAACATTATTTCCAGTTTGCATCCAATCCCGATAAAGTGCTCCCATATTTTCAACAGGAGCCGATCATGAATATCCGTACGTTTTCTTTTGCCGCATTGACTGCCGCGCTGGCTTTGAGCGCGTGCTCGCCAAAAGCCGAACAATCCGCCGACAATGCTTCTCAAGCTGCCGGAGGTAAGGGAGGAGAGGTCAAATTGCTGAATGTCTCCTACGATGTCGCCCGCGATTTTTATAAAGAATACAATCCTTTATTTGTCAAAGAGTTTGCCGCAAAAAACGGCGGACAATCGGTTGCAGTCCAACAGTCGCACGGCGGCTCCAGCAAGCAGGCTTTGGCTGTCGCCAACGGTTTGGCTGCCGATGTGGTGACCATGAACCAGACTTCCGATATCGAGCTTTTGGTGAAAAAAGGTTTGGTCAAAGCCGATTGGAACACCCGTCTGCCGGACAATGCCGTACCTTATACCAGCAACGTCGTTTTCTTGGTGCGCAAAGGTAATCCGAAACACATCCAAGACTGGGGCGATTTGTCCAAAGACGGCGTGCAAATCGTTTTGGCCAATCCGAAAACCACCGGTAACGGCCGCTACGCCTTTTTGGGTGCGTACGGTTATGGTTTGAAAGTGAATAACGGCGATGAAGGCAAAACCAAAGATTTTGTGGCCGCATTGCTGAAAAACACGCCTGTGTTTGAAAACGGCGGCCGCGCGGCAACGACGACTTTCAGCCAACGCAATATCGGCGATGTCTTGGTTACCTTTGAAAACGAGGCCAACTACGTCAGTAAAAAGCTGACCCAAGACCAATTTGAAATTGTCTACCCAAGCTACACCATTCTTTCCGAAGCGCCGGTTGCCATCGTGGACAGCGTAGTCGACAAAAAAGGCACACGCGCCGCTGCCGAAGCCTATCTGCAAAACCTCTGGAGCGAACCGGCTCAAGAATTGGCCGCTAATCTTTACTTGCGTCCTCGCAACGCTGAAGTATTGGCGAAACACAAAGCCGATTTCCCTGAGATTGAGACGTTTAATCCGAATGAGAAATTCGGCCCGTGGGAAGAAATCATGAAAAAATTCTTTGCCGACGGCGGATTATTTGACCAGCTTTCCAGTAAAAAATAAGGCTTAAACATAGAGGCCGTCTGAAACTTCAGACGGCCTTTTGTTACAATAAGCCTTTTTCTTATCCATCTTTTCCCATGTCTCAACGCAAAATCATCCATATCGATATGGACGCATTCTACGCTTCGGTAGAACTGCGCGAGCAGCCGCAATTGAAAGGGCTGCCCGTCGTTGTGGCGTGGGACGGTACGCGGTCGGTCATTTGTGCCGCTTCTTATGAGGCGCGCAAATTCGGTTTGCACTCGGCCATGTCGGTGGCGACGGCGAAAAGGCTGTGTCCGCAGGCGGTGTTTGTGCCGCCGCATTTCGATTTGTACCGCCAGGTATCGGCGCAGATTCATGCCGTGTTTCGGCGTTATACCGATTTGATCGAGCCTTTGTCTTTGGATGAAGCCTATTTGGATGTTACCCGAAATTTTGAAAATATCCCGTACGCTAGCGAGGTGGCCAAACGTATTCGTGCCGAAATTTTTGAAGAAACCGGTTTGACGGCCTCCGCAGGCATCGCGCCCAATAAGTTTTTGGCCAAAATCGCTTCCGACTGGCGCAAACCGAACGGGCAGTTTGTGTTGTCGCCGCAAAAAATCATGGCGTTTTTGGAGAGCTTGCCGTTGGGTAAGATTCCCGGTGTCGGCAAAGTTACGCTGAAAAAAATGAACGCCCTCGGTATGCAGACTGCCGGCGATTTGCGCCGTTTTGAGCGCGGCGAACTTTTAAACCATTTCGGCCGCTACGGCTACCGCCTTTACGATTTGGCACGCGGTATCGACGAGCGGCCGGTCAAAGCCGAACGTGAACGCTTGCAAATCTCAACCGAAATCACCTTGCCCGAAGATTTGTCTTTGGCGCAGGCTTCAAGCCATTTGCCGCACCTTGCCGAAGACCTCTGGCGGCAAATCGAACGTAAAAACGTCGAAGCCAAAGGCGTTACCCTCAAACTCAAAACCCACGATTTCCGCATTATCACACGTTCGCTGACGTATTCTTCCGTCCTTCCCGACAGCGCCTCGCTGCTTCAGGCGGCGCATACTTTGCTGCAACGCATACCGCCGCAACGCGAAGACGCCTTCCGCCTGATCGGTATCGGCGTGAGTCATTTGCTGCCGAAAAACCAGCAGCAGACGCTTTGGTTATAAAGAAATAGAAAAGCATTCTTTCCGTTTGAAGATAGGGCGCAGGACAATATTGTTCCATAACATATCGGCAGCCGTTTAAACAGGCCGTCTGAAAATTATTAGGAACAACCAGCCATGTCTTTATTCCGCCCACAATTCTGGAAAATCCCCGAAATCAGCGATGACGAACGCCACCGTCTGCCTGAGTTGGCGGCTGCTTTGGAGTGCCGTTTGCAAGACATTGCCGCGCGCTATCCGCAAGCCGTGTTCGCATCCAGTCTTGCGGTTGAAGATATGGTCATTACCGATGCCGTGTGCCGTCTGAAACTGCCCATCCGCATCATCACGCTCAATACGGGCAAACTCAATCCCGAAACCGCCGCGCTAATTGCCGAAACCAATGCGCGTTATCAAACCGAATTGGAAGTGTTTTATCCCAACCAGCAAACCGCCGCCGAATTTGAAGCGGAGTTTGGTACGGCCGCGATGTACGACAGCGTCGAGTTGCGCCGCCGTTGTTGCCATATCCGCAAAATCGAACCGCTCAACCGCGCTTTGCACAACGCCCCCGCATGGCTGACCGGACAACGCCGCAGCCAGTCCGAAACGCGCAGCGAATTGAATTTTGAAGAGCTGGATACCGGCCGCAACATCGCCAAATTCAATCCTATTTTCGATTGGGAAGAGCAGGATGTTTGGGCATATGCGCACGAGCACAAAGTTCCGCTCAATGCGCTGTATCATCAGGGCTATCCCAGCATTGGGTGCGAACCCTGCACGCGTCCGGTCAAGCTGGGCGAAAATATCCGTGCCGGGCGATGGTGGTGGGAAAGTAAAGACAGTAAGGAATGCGGTTTGCACAAATAATCAAAGGCCGTCTGAAAACGTTTCAGACGGCCTTTTTGACGGTTTAACAATTGATTAATCAAGTATTTGCTTTTCGCTCAACAAAAGTGGAAAGCAGGGCGGTATCGATGTCCCATTTCCAAATGCCTTGATCCGAGCCGTCCATGCCGCGCAGGAAGAGGTAGCGGATGGCGATTTTGGGCAACGGCTTGCCGCGCAGGGCATAGTAGCGCGCGATGGCAACGGCGTAGATCAGGGCTTGCAGGTAGTAGTGATGATGCGCTACGGCTTCGTTCATCGCCTGTTGCGTGTACGCACTTGCATCGTTGCCCAAATGGTTGGATTTGTAGTCGATTAAAATGACATTGCCGTCTGAATCTTGGCAAACCATATCGATAAAGCCGTTCAAATAGCCTTGCAAATCATGGAAATCAAGCAGTTGCGCGGCTTGGACGCATTCAGGTGGCAGGTTTGCTTCGCTTGAGGCAAACCAACGGCGCAAGTCGTCCAGTTTGAAATCGTCCATGTACAGGGTGAACCCCATTTCGGGCAGGCGTCGGGTCGGCGGAATCTGCGACAGGCTTTCGTTGATTAAAGGCGTCAGGCGGCAGGTGTCGAGCATGGCGCTCACCGTCGGCAGCCATTTGTCTTCAAAGCTGTGGCGTTGCAAAACTTCGGCAATCATTTCGGATTGGCTCTCGGCAGAGGCGGCGAAGTCGAGTTTTTCCAACATTTCATGCAAACATACGCCGGCATTGGTACCGCGGGGGAAATGGTGGATATCGAGGCCGTCTGAAAGTGGGGACGGCAGGTTTTCAGACGGCATGGCACGGTCTGCGCTTTCTGCCGGGTCGATGGCAGGTTGCAAAGGCTCGTGTTGTTCGTCGGTTGACTTGGTGTGCCTGCTCAAGCCGGTAAAGCTGGTGTGGCGGATAAAGTCAAAATCGCGGCGTTTGATGCTATGCGCGCTAAAAGCTTGGTCTTGCTGGCGGCTGTATTGATAGACGGTTTCCGGCGGGGCTTCTTCCGTGAAGGCAAACTCTGTATTTTCAGGCGCGTTTTTGATAAAGCGTTGCCAGTTGGTTTTGAGCATTTCCACAACGTCTGTCGCGCTTTTATAGCTTTGGCTGACGCTTTCGCGGCCGGCATCCGGCAAACCTTCGAGCAGATAGGCAAAAGGATTGTTTGGCGTACAGTTTTTGTTGGCGGCGGCGTAGATGTTGAGCTGTTCTTCGGCGCGGGTAAGGGCGACATAAAGCAGGCGTAAATCTTCTGCCGTCTTTTCGTCGGCAAGATGGCTTAGTTCTGCTTCCGAGGTTTGCGATTTTGCCAGCAGTTCGGTTTCGTGGTTGTCCGTATGCAGGATTTTCCAGTTTTCTTTGGAATTGTCTTTGGTATCCCACGCGAAGGGGCAGTACACCAAAGGATATTGCAAACCTTTCGAGGCGTGCATGGTAACGATTTTGACCAATTTTTCGTCGCTTTCAAGACGGATGGTTTGCGCGTCTGATGGGAAATGGCTGCTGCGCGCACGGCTGATTTGTTCGTTTAACCATTTATGCAGAGTGGCAGGGTTGCGGCTTTGGCTGTCTTCTTCGGCCAATAGCTCCAGAATTTGATAGTAGTTGGTCAGGCTGCGTTCGTTGCCGCCTTTAAGCAGGCGTGTTTCGATGTCATGTAGGGCGGCAAACTGCTGCACGGCGGCAAAAATGCCGCCTTTCCGCCATTTTTCCATGGCTTGGGCAGATGACTCCAGCCATTTCAGCAGCTGGTGTTCGTTGTGGTTGAGTTCGTAAATCTCTTTGGCGGTATAGCCGAACAAAACGCCGGTTAAGACAAAGCGCAGCCAGTCGGTTTGCCTTGGGTTGAGCCAAAAGCCGATCAGTGCGGACAGCGAGTCGGCCTCGACGGAATCGAAAACGGACTGGCGCGACAGTAACACGCTTTGGATGCGGCGCTGTTTCAGTTTTCCGGCAATCATCGCCGCTTCGTTGTTGGTGCGCACCAAGACGGCAATATCGCCGGATTCCAGCGCGCGGCCTTTGAAATTCAGACGGCCTTCGGCTGCTTCATTGAGTGCAAAGGCAATTTCATCGCCGCAATATTCGGCGGCACGGCCGCGCAAAATCTCCTTGCCGGTTTGGTCGTCCGTATTGAGCCAGCGCACTTGAATGGCAGGGCGGTGTGGCGACAGCCGGCTTTCGGCGCGGCTGGCGGAGACATCGCTGTAATCGATGTTTTCCAATACAAAGGGGTGTTTTTTTTGTTTGAACAAGGCGCTGATGCCGTTAATCAGCTTGGCATGGCTGCGGTAGTTGACGGCAAGGGTGTAATGCCTGTCCGCATCTTGTGCGGCTTGCAGATAGGCGTAAATGTCCGCACCGCGAAAGCTGTAAATTGCCTGTTTGGGGTCGCCAATAAGAAACAGCGGGCAGCCTTGTTCGATAAAAATTTGGCGGAAAATTTCGTATTGCAGCGGGTCGGTATCTTGGAATTCGTCAATCAGCGCGATTTCCCAGTTTGCCGCCGCCGCTTTTGCCAACGCGTTGCCGTGTTCATTGGTGGTCAATGCCTGATGGACATCCAGTAGCAAATCGTCAAACACGCGCTCACGGCGTGATTTTTTTTGTTCGGCAATGGATTGGTTGATGTAGGAAAGGAGGTCGAGTTGCAGGCAGATGAAGACCGCTTCTTCCGCGCTTTCCATTGCCTGCAAATCACGACCGAGATTGGCTAAGGCTTGCAGCTGAATAATTTCCGGCGCATCGGCATCGGCTTTATATTCTTTTTTCAGTTTGCTGTTGAGTGTATCGACACTGAAATGGTTTAGTTTTCCTAGTGTTTGTTTGCTCAGGCGGGGCAGACGGCTGGATTCGGCGTTTGTTTTTAAATCGGTAAAAACATTTTCAAAGGTATTTCTTTTGTAGGTCTGGCCGTTAAGTTTGGGCAAGATTGTCCAAAACGCTTTTTCCAAGTCTTCCAACTGGCCGCAAACTTTTTGCCATGTTTCTTGAAGGTTGGCTTGGGCTTCTTTCAAATCGCCTTCAGGCCGTCTGAATTTCAGATAGGGGCGGCCGGTATAGCTTTTGATTTCGGCAAGCATTTCTTCAGGCGTGCATTTTCGGTCAAAAACCAATTGTGCCAATGTGGCATCGGTTACCACTTTCTGCCGCCAAAAGTCCTGTGCAGGAATCAGCAGCCTCTCGCGCGAGTCGTCCGACAGCTCGACATCCAAAGGCGCGCCGCACAAAAACGCATAATCGCGCAAGACGCGCTGACAGAAGCCGTGGATGGTGTAAATCGATGCGTTGTCAAACTGGCTCAGCGCGGCTTTGAGGCGGAGAACCAGGCGATGGCAGCTTTCTTGTCCGTCTTGCTCGCCTAAAGCCAAAGGAATCAAGCGATTGAGAAAGTCATCGGGGGATTTTTTTTCTTTTTCGTAATATTTGTTCAGGCCGTCTGAAATATGTTCCGGCTCGCCGCCCAAGGTTTGGATTTCGTTCAAAACCTGCAACACTTCGTCCAAACGCGCGCGCAAACGGGTTTTCAGTTCCGCCGTCGCCGCTTTGGTAAAGGTAACGACCAGAATTTTCTCGATGTCTTTTTTTTCTAAAACAATCAGTCGGGTAAAGAGCGCGGCAATGCCGTAGGTTTTCCCCGTACCGGCAGAAGCTTCGATTAGGTTGGTGCCGTCGATGGAAAGTGTGAGCGCGTCAAAAGGAAGGGCGGAAGACATGGTAGGAACGGAATAATATTAGCGAGGCATTATCATAACAGAGATAGTGTGTTGTTTTGCATTGATGATAAAAATGCCGTCTGAAAACTTTCTGTTTTCAGACGGCATGTCTTAATGGCTATTAAATGACTTCAATAGTGCATCTTAGTAGCGCAAACGGCGTCTGGCGTAGCTTGGTTGGCGAGGACGGTAGGTATAACGGTTCGCCGCAGGAGCTTTACTGTCGTCATAGTAGTACGCAACATTATTACCGTTGATGGTCGTATTGTTGACGCTCAAACCGGTTGGAGAGCCGGTAGTAATAACAACATTGTCGCTTTGGATGACGTTTGCCGTATTGGTTACGGTGGCTTCGTTTTTACCTTTGGCGTTGATGCCGCCGTTTGGTTTGCCTGAAGCGTAGCTGCCGTTGACATTGACGGTCAGATTTTTTTCGTTAACGCTGCTGATCGCGCCGGAAGTATTGACTTTGTTGCCTTCTACTTCAACGGAGTTGTTGGATACCAAGTTGGTACCGTGCAGGTTGACGTCGCCGTTGTTGGCATTGATTTTAATGTCGTTGCCGGCCGCTACATTTGCGCCTGTGGCGGTAGAAGAAGCGTTATCAGTTTTGTTGACGCTGACAGAGCCATTGACGTGCGGAACGGCAACACCGGTTTCAACATTGATTGTCGCGCCAGCGCCGATACCGACATTAACGGCTGTACCTTGGTTGGAGGCAGTATTGGCTGACTCGGTGAAGGTTACGCCGTTGCCTGCGGTAATGTTGACGTTGTTGTTGGCAGTAATGTTGGATGCGATTTCAGCAGAGTCTTTGGCGTTGATGACAACATTGGTCGCATTCATATCGCCTTTGACGGCGGTAGATTCTTTTTTGTTTTCATCAGCGTAGTTGACGTTCAGGTTGGCATTCACATCTACGTTTGAACCGTCTTTGGTGTACGCGCCGACAGTCAAAGAAGCACCGCCTTGTTTGCTGCTGCTGTTGCTGGTGTTGTGGGCGGCAGTGTTGTGGTATGAACCTGCATCAATGTTGATCGCACCGGTAACATCATATTTTGTACCTTCATCAGACACTTTGTCATTTGCCAAAACGATGGCATTGCCTGCGTTGATGGTGGTTACGGTTGCAGTGGATTCATTGTGGGTCGAAGAATTGCCTTGACCTTGTGCAGTGATTTCACCGCCGATGCCTTTGTTGGTGCTGATGCCGGCAGAAACGACCAAACCGCCGCCGTTTTGTTTCACATCGGATTTTGCACCGCTGTGTGCCGCTGCATGAGTAACGTTTTTGGCAGCTTCAACCACATTGCCAGTCGCATTAATCACGGTACCTTCTTGATTAATATTGCCGTTTGCAGTGATGGTGGTGTTGCCGCCGGTGTTGATGTTGGATACATGAGATGTATTCGTTACGGTAGTCGCATCTGTTTTGGTGCTTGTAATGCCGACAGATACGCCGACTCCTGCAACGTTATTTTTTTCGTATGCAGTAGCAGATACGCCCAAATCGGTTACGCGGCCGGATTCGGTCACAGTGTTGCTGCCTTTGGATGCAACAACATTGACGTCATTGGCTGCGGAAATGTTGACGGATTCTTCGCCGTTGACTTGGCTGCCGCTGACGGTAACGTTTGAGTTGGAAGACAACTGGGTGTTTTTACCGGTCAAAATGCTGCCGTTCAGGCCGACAGAATGAGTATCGGTGTGGGTATCGGTGAATTTGATACCGGCTTTGGCAGTCACGCTGCCGTTTTCTTTATTGGTTTCGGTGCCAGAGTAGCCTTTGATGGAATACTCGTTGACCTGTTTGTTTTCTACCGCTTTGGCAGCATCAATGGTCAAATCGCCTGCGGAAGAAAGTTGCAGTTTTTGTGCCGCAAACAATGCAGAACCGATCACATTGATGTCTTTGTTGGAAACAACGGTCAGGTCGGCATTGGAAACCAGGGTGGAACCGGTTACTTTTTCAATGCTGCTGTTGCTGCTGGTTTTAGAGGTCGTGATATTGAAAATCGTACCTTTACGCGCGCTTTGTGCGGAAGTGTCGGTGCTGGTGGCGTTTTTAATATCAACATTGCCTGCTTTGGAGCTGACGAATGTACCGGCTTGGCCTTCAACGGTACTGCCGTAAACGTTGACGCCGTTTTTTGCACCCAAGACTACGTTTGAGTTGGCAGTAATGCTGCTGCCGTGCAGGTTTTCGGTACGGTTGTTTTGAACTTGGCTTTCACCGCCGAACAGGCCGCCCCAGTATTTTTTCTGGTCGTCGAGGTTGTTGGTGTTGATGGTGGTTTGAGTGCCCAAGTTGATGTTGTTGACATCGGTAACGACATTGCCGTTTGCCGCAATGCTTGCGCCGTAAGTGCTCAAATCGCCTTCGGAAATCAAACCGATATCACCGGCTGCGGAAATTTTGGTTTGATGGGCGGTAGAGTTTTTGGAAGATTTTGTAGCGATACCGGTTTTCAGGGCAGCAGTTTCATTTTTGAAGCTGACATAAGTCGAGCTGCTGTCGGTTTCGCTGTTGCTGCTCAATACGATGCCTTGTTGGGCGGCAATGCGAGCATCAGCAGCCGAGTTCAGTTCGGTCGCGTCCAATTGGACTTTGCCTGTGGTGGCAATATTGACAGAACCGGCATTGATTTTGGTTTGATGCAGGCTTTCGTCAGCAGAAGAGCTCAGGTTGTTGTTGTACCAAAGGCCTTTGCTTTGAGTATGGTCGGATTCTGTACGGTTGGTTGTTTTTACCGCGTTAGAATTGATGTTGCCCGTGGCAGATGCAGTCAGCGCACCGGCATTGATGTTGGCCGCGCTCAGGTTGAGGCTGCCGCTGTTGTTCAAAGTCAATGACTCGGATGCATTGATATTGCTGGCGGTAAAGTTTTCCGTTTTGTTGCGGTCTGAACGGAAGTGTTGAACATTTTTTGCCTCTTTGCCGCTGGAAGATTTGTTGGCGGAATGGCTGGTAACCGTGCCTTTGATGTCGGTATCACGAGCAAATAATTCCATTTGTGCGCTGGTCAGATTGGCTGACTGGATGCTCAGGTTGCCTTTGCTGTCGATATTCAGGTAGCGGGTGCCGGTAATGGCGGCATTTTGAATGTTTTGTTTGGCGCGTTTGTCGGTCGCGTGGATGCGGATGGTACCGGCGCGCATACTGCCGAAGATATGGCCGTCAAGCACCGGCGCATTTGAAGCAGCGTCCAATGCTTCGATTTGTGCGGTTTTGTAGTCGAAGTTGCTTTTACCTGAAGAAATGTTGATGGCGTCGGCGGCATTAACGTTGGCTGATTTGCCGACTACAACTTGCGGCGCGAGCAGGTCAACTACGCGGTTGCCGCTCAAATTGCCGTTTACTTGCAGTTGTTTGCCATTGTCGCTGATATTGAAAGATTTCAATGCGCCGTCTGAAACAGTTGGCGTACCGACAACCAAGGATGCGCGGTTGGCATTCAGGATGCTGCCGCCGTTGTGGGTAATGCCGTTAGGGTTTGCCAAAACATAGTCTGCGGCAATACCGAAGATCTCTTGCTGACCCAAGATCAGGGAAGGGTTTTTGCTGACCACTTCATTCAAGATCACAGATGCGGCCTGACCTTGGAAGTTTTTGTTGGCAGACAGGTTTCCGGCCAGTTGGGATTTACCGGCAGACAGGGCATTATTCAAAACGGCGCCGTGTTGGGAAACGTTGTACTTATTATATTGGTTGTGAGAAAGACCTTGGGCCGTCGGTGCGGCAATGTTGACGATGTCAACATTGTGCTGCTGCTGTACCGAAGTTTGGCCGATGGCTTCGATATTGGCGGCTACCGCTGCATTTCCCAGGAATGCAAAGCACACGGCGACAGTTACTTTGCCGGAAGCTGAGAGCTTAGGCTGATATAAAGTGTCGATTTTCATGGATTTTAATCCTTATTTATCGTGATGGAGATTGAATCAGAAATCCCATATCGAGTATTGGATTTCTGTTGAGGAAATTTTTGAATGTATTAACATTGTTATGAAATTTTTTACAATCATACCACCAGTATGGCCTTGTGTGCACTATTTCAAATGCAAATAAAAACCGCTCATCTCATTGATATTAATGGAAAATTAATAACGTTAAGATGGGCGGTTTATATATTGGATAAAAGGATATGTATTTACATAACTTTAAAATGGAATGCGTAAAGAAACGGTCACATGATCCTGTATTTCGCTGTTTGATTGGTTGGGCATGCGCGCAAAACCTTTGCCGTAGTCGGCAGAAAGCTGCCATTTGTCCGCCTTGCCCAAATTCAAACCTGCAACCACACCTATAGCGCGTTGCGAACCTTCGTTATTGTTTTTGGCAACGCCGATGTCCGCGCCCAGATAAGGCTCGATATAGATGCCGTGAGGCGTATTGCGGCGGAAATAAACGGTATTGCTTAACAGGACTGCGCTGTTTGCGCTCACAGAAGTCGAACGGAAACCGCGTACATTTTGATAGCCGACGATGTCCATTTCTTTGGCGGCAAACAAATCATGAGGGCTATATTGGGCATCGATTTGGTGATGGTTGCGCACGATCCATTTACCCAATGGACGGTTTTGAATCAAATTGCTTTGCAAGGATACAGAGGTATAGCGTTTGTCGAACGGCGTATGTTCGGTATTTTTCGCAAACCCTTGTTCCACGCCGATATTGTTGAGCCAAATGCCGTTTGGCAGGATGGCTGTATGCGACAGGCCGACTTGTGCCGAATAGATTTCAGGGCTTTGCAATTCCAGTTTGCTGTCGGCAAATTTTGCAGTCTGTTTCACATAATCGATGCCGGCATAGGCGGAGGCAATGTGTTTTTGACTGCGTGAGAATACGCGGTCTGCTTTGATTCCTGCCGCTTTGGATTGGGAGCGGTAGGCGTAGCGCGTTACGCTGGGTGTTAGGATGCTTTGCGATTGCGACGCGGCAGCGTAAGTGCTGAATGTCCATGCGCCATAAGGAACTTGGTAGAACAGGCTGCCGCCGCGACTGTAATGGCTGTCGTGGTTGTTTAGATTGGTGTAGCCGTTTAGATAAAGGGAGTCGCTCAATCCCAACGGGCTGCCGATATTCAGGCTGCTGCGCAGTGTCGTGGTATTGGGTTTGCTGCCTTTATTGTCGATAGTCACGCTACCGCCCCAATGTTTTTCGGCATCGTTGTTGAGTTGGATGGAGGCGGTGCCGTCATCATGCGGATAAACATCGATGCTGACGTTGTTGCCGGCAACATGGTTTGCCTGTTCGATACCTTGGTCGAGGTATTGAATGTTCAGCGGTTTGCCTTGATGATTGGGGAAGAGGGTGTCGACGTTGACCGTACGGGAGCCGCCGGTAATCTCACGGATTTTGCCTTCGATGACGGCCAATTTCAGGATGCGTTCAGGCGTGGTTTCAAATTTGATTTGCGTGTGCGGATAGCCTTGAGCGATATATTCGGCAACGATATCCCGGTTCAGTTGGTTGATGTTGTTTTGATTGATGCATTTGGGGAGCTTGGCTTCAATCTTTTTGGAATCGATGAGCGTAATGCCGGAAAGTTCGATACCGGTGTAATCCAAACATTCGGTATTGTTTTCAGACGGCACCTCTTGTGCAACCGTGTCGTTATCTTGTTTTTTCTGTAAATCCCATGCCGACTGCTCGCGTTTTTGGATTTCGACCGAATGAATCTGATCGAGATTGTCGCGGAAGTCTTTGTCGAATTGGTTGGGTACGTTTTTATCGATTTGATTAAGCGGATTCGGTGTATTGGCCGCATAGGCGTTTAGCGCGGAGAGAATCAATACGGGCAGGGGAAGAAGGCGGGATTTATACATGGTGTCGTAATTTTATAGGGATAATAATTGGGTTTATTTTATCGAAAATAGCTGCTTGGGGCGTATCGGTTTTTATCCTTGTCTGCAATCAGGGTTTATTAAGCAACAATGGGATAAATTTTTATGATAATACCATAAAAATATTAAGGGAATTTAAATAACAAAAACCTGCCTTTGAAAAAGCAGGTTTTTTCAGACGGCCTGTGAGCCGTTAAAGATTTTGCAAACGCTCGACAGAAGGCGCGTAGTAGTAAGCACCTGATACGGCTTTAGACAAATGTTTCAACAGCAAGTCGGTTTTGCCGTCAGATTCGCCGAACATATTGAGCAGTTGAACTTCAATATTGTGCAGCGTGTTGCAATAGGAAGTGAACATCAAACCATGTTCGCCGCTGAGTTTGCCGAAGGGCAGGCTGCGACGGACGATTTTCAGGCCAACGCCGTTTTCTTTGACATTGACGCGGCCAAGATGGGAGTCGGGCAGGCGTACATCTTTGCTGAATTCGTCATTGGTTTCTTTGCTGCGGCCAACGCTGGCTTCTTGTTCGGCAGTAGGGACGGCATCCCATTTTTTCAAATCGTGCAGGTATTTTTGCAGCAAAACATAGCTGCCGCCGGCATCCGGTTTGCCTTCGGGAATAATGGCGACATTGCGCACATTGTCATCGCCCTGCGGATTTTCCGTACCATCGACAAAACCGTCCAAACCACGGTCTTCATACAGGCGCAGGCCGTGTTCTTCAGTGGCTACGCGGATGCTGTCTCCGAATGCGCTGAAAACAGATTGTGCCAAGGCATAGGCGGCTTTTTGCTCGGTGGCTTGAATGTGGATATAGAGATCGTGTTGGGTGGAGGGGGCGAGGCCGTTGCCCAATTCAGGGAAAGGTTTGATTTCACTGCCTTCGTCAGTATGGCCGAACGATTGCCATGCGCGGCTGCCAAAGGCAATGGTCAAACCCAAAATATCATTTGGAAAACGGGTTTTTAATTTGGCCAGAGCCTCCAAAGAAAGACGGCAGGCGGATTTGATGTCTTCGTTGCGGCCGTCTGAAATGTCTGCTTCGATAAAAATACCGGCTTGTGCGTGATCAGGAATAATAGCTGATTGAGGGTGGCTCATGATGATTCCTTTCAAAATATTATGGGTTTTTACGTGGGGGATTATACACTGAAAGTTTCAGACGGCCTAAAATCTGCCTTTTGATTTTTTAGGGCGGAAAGGCATGTTTGGCAAGATGTTTTTTGTGAGCGTCATTCTATTGCAAGTGTTTACATTCGGGCTCGGGCGTTCGCTGCAATGGCTGTTTGCGCCTTGGATTGGCAAAGTCGGCAGACGTTGGCTGATGGGTATTTCCTATTTCATTACAAACGGCTTGTTGGTCGGCTTGCTGCTGGAGTTGGGACATATAATGTTCCGCGTGGTGGCGTTTTGGATGGTAATCTTACTGTTTGTGATGTATGCCGCGTTGGCGACATTTATCCTGTATCTTTTGCTGCGCCGTTTTATGGCGCGCCAACCGCTGTCACGAAGTCTGCGGCTGTTTGCACCTTTGTTTGTGGCCGGTTTACTCGGTTTTGGGATGTATAACGCCTATACGCCCGTTGTCCGCCATCAAACCGTATTCATCAATAAGAAAATGGATAAGCCGCTGCGTATCGGCGTGGCCAGCGATTTGCACTTGGGGATTTTGTTTGGCGCGCGTCAATTAGACAAGCTGACGGACATCATGAAGCAGGAACAAGTCGATATGGTGTTGCTGCCGGGCGATTTGATGGACGATACCGTCGACGCGTACTTGAAAGAAAACATGAAACCGCATTTGCAGAAGCTGACTGCACCGATGGGCGTTTACGCCACTTTGGGCAATCATGACTGGTTCCGCGATCAGAAGCGTATCAAGCATGAATTGGAAGCGGCAGGTTTGACGGTTTTGGCCAATCAGGTTTTGGAAGTGAATGGTGTGTTGCTGGTAGGGCGGAGCGATGATTTGGATCGCAAGCGCCCCAGTGCGGAGCAGCTTTTGGAAGGTCAAAATACCCAATTACCGGTTTTATTGATGGACCACCGTCCTACTTCAATCGAAGCCCATGCCCGGCTGCCGATAGATGTGCAAGTTTCCGGCCATGTTCACAACGGACAAGTTGCACCTGCCAACCTTATTGTCCGTACGCTTTATCGTCTTGCTTACGGTTATGAGGCGATCGGCAACGGCCATTTCTTCACCACTTCGGGCTACGGTTTCTGGGGCATTCCCCTGCGTTTGGGTTCGCAATCAGAAGTGTGGGTTATTGACATCAAGTCAAAGCATTGAAATAGAAATATAAACTTCAGGCCGTCTTAATTTCAGACGGCCTTTTTTATGAAAATTGGGAAAAAATATTGAAATTGGATTATAATCGATGTTAATAAAATCAGCCACCGATATGAGTGGCATCATAACTAGGGAACTCACTATGGGCATTATTAGTCTTGTACTTATCTTCGTATCAATCGCCGCCGTCTTATTGTATTTCAAACAACAGTTGAAAGACCGCAAAAAAGACTGTCGCGAATCCTTTGTCTCTTTGCGCATTGCGCTCGACTGCCGACATCAGGCCGTCCGTCATGTATTGGATGCATACAGCAAACACCTGCAAGAGCAGGACATTGTATCGGATCAAAACGTTCAGCAGATGTGTGCCGAAGTCGAAACCGCATTGGCGCAAACCGCCAAAACATTTTCCGAGTCCAAAATCAAACATCTGTGTGAAGCCGAAACAGCATTGAATCATGCGCTGAAAAAATTGCAAACTGCCATCAACGGCATTTTGAAACAGTATCCTGATGAGAAATTGGCCGGTTTGATGGAAATGCTGGATGCAGCAGAAGCTGAGGTCGCATCGGCACGCCGCACTTACAACCGCAGAGCCGGAAGCTACAACCATCATTTAAACAAGCTGCCCAACCGTCTTGTCGCCAAGCCATTAGGCTTTGACAAGCAGGCAAGATTGGTTCGTTTTACGGAAAACCAAACGCAACGAATGAGCAGCAATATGTTGGCTTAAATATTAAGCAGTTTGCTGAATAAGCGATAAACAAAAGGCCGTCTGAAATATTAATTTCAGACGGCCTTTTGTGTGCTGTTAATGAAAAGCACTTAGGCTTTTGCCAATTTATTGGGCAAAGCGGATCAGGCTGTCGGCAAGCTTATCAGCTGCAGTTTCATAACCTTGTGCAGAGAAGTGAACGCCGTCTTTGGCTGCCAAGCCTTGAGCCATCCAGTTTTTCATACTGCATGCTCCGCCCATCGCATCCTGCCAAGACCAAAACATGATTTTTTCGTCACGGGCAACGCGTTGCTGCATTTGTTGTACTTCGCTGAGCAAGACAGGACGGTTGCCGCAGCTGCCGTAGGCGGTTTTCAAAGATTCCGGAGCACCGAGGATCAGGATACCTGCGTTGGGCAGGGTGTTTTTGATTTGACGGATGTAATTGCGCCATGTCCGCTCGGTAGAGGAAATATCGAGGTTGCCGGAAAAGGCTTCGTTGGTACCGTAGGCAAGGATGATTAAATCGGCTTTGGTTTGTGCCAAATCTTCCCACATACCCGGCCGCCATTTTGACCATTGAGATAACTGTGCGCCGTTGATGCCCATGGCGGAAACGGTTACGCCGCGTCCGGGGCGTTCGATATTAATGAAACCGATTTGCCAAGGCATGCTGCTGCTTAGGGTCATCGGCAGGGAAGCATTGGTACGTATCAGTTGCCAACCGTTTTGTGTGGCAGGGATTTCGCGGCCGTTGACGGTCAGGGTTTGCTCGGACCAAACCGGTTTGCCGAAAATGGAGATTTGTTGCATATCCATGCTGCCGTCGGCTGCGCTTAAGGTAACGCTGCCGCCATCGGCGCGTGCTTCAATACCGCCGAAAGAAAAATCGCTGTGTGATTTGCGGCTGCTGATGGTGTTCCAACCGCTGCCGTTGTAACGGACGGTTGCCATACGCTGGCCTTTGACAGTGTTGGGATAAACCCAACCAATGCCGCCGTTGCCCCATTGTTGTTGCAAACGGCGACGCAGGCGGTCGGTGAAATAGTCGCCGGCGGTGTGGGAGTCGCCAACTTGGATAATGCGGAATTTGCCGTCTGAAGTATGGTTGAGCTGTTGCAGTTTGTTCAGCCAGGCAGGGTGGTTGGAGCCGTAGTTGCTTAACAGGCCGTCATTGGTTGCGCAGGCGGTAATAGGGAGAGCGAGAAGCGTGAGGAGTAAGGTTTTATTAAATTTCATGGTTGTGTATCGTGTGTAAAATTAATTTTTTCCATAATTTTTCCGGCCAATAGTTTTTGGCCTTCTGCGGAAAAGTGAATGCCGTCCTTGCTGCGGTAACGGATGATTTTTCCATCTACTTTGACAGAGTCGGCATATTCTTCTGCGCCATTGCTCAATAGTTTGTCGGTCGGCAGCCAGATGGCTTGAGGCGACACCGTACCCGACAGGATTTTGTCGAGGTAGCGCATCTGTTCGTTGAGCTTGGCTTTTTTCATGTAAGGAATGCCCAGCCAAATGACTTGGACATCATGTGTGGAGGCTGCATCAAGAATACGGCGGACGCGGTTGAGATATTCTGCCTCCCATTCGGGGGAGGCGAACTTCAGGTATTTTTTACCCATCGGGAAATCCCAAGGGTCGTTGGGGCCTAAGAATACAACCAAAACGCGGATGTCGGGTTCTTTTTGCAAAGTTTGTTCGATGGTTTTCGGCCAGTCGAAGAAATTGGGGTAGGATAAACCAGTGCTTTGTTTGCTGAGGTTGACTGATTGTACGCCATATTCTTGCTTGAGGTGTTTTTGTACGAAAGGTGCAACGCCCTGCATCAGCGAGTCGCCGGCAAAGAAAACTTTATTGCCTTTTTTCAACACGACCTGTGTTGCCGACTGATCGTCCTGATTGCTTGGATCGCTGGCTGTGGTATCTGTATTGTTAGTCGCATCGGAAGCAGCAGAGTCTTTTTGATTGTCGGATACTTCAATGTTTTCCGTATTTTCAGACGGCCTTGTTGTTTCAATATCAGAGTCTTCTGAAGCTAAAGCGTCTTCTGCTTCCAGCGAAGCTTTCAGGCCGTCTGAAAATTCGTAAGCTTTTTGTTGCCAATCCGCACCGATACGCCACCAAGCGTATTCGGATAAAGGCTCAAGCGGACTATTCTCATGATAGGTCTGCTGCCAATAGGCATTGATGGAGTTTTGGGCAAACCACGTCAGCGCAACTGCACTGAGCAGAATAGAAACAAACAGGGAGATAAAGCGTTTCATGTTCTGCTCCTTAGAAGTTGGCGTAAATAAAGCCGGGAATGCCGGACGGGGCGAAGACGATAATCAGGGCAAGGATCAGCGTGATGGGGATAAACCACAGCCATGCAGGCAGTTTGTCCAAGCCTTTTACCGATGCTTTAAATAAGCGAAGCAAATACGGGTACAGTAAAAGCATCAGTGCAAATGTACCCAGCAACATGAGGTCGGTCGGCAGAGGCGCGTTCCAACCTTTGTCATTGGCAAATAAGGCGCTGAACAGCATTTCCGTATCGGCAAGCGTTGCGCTGTTGAACACGACAAAAGCGAAACAAACGAAATGGAAAGTAAACAGCCAGGCGAGCGGTTTGCCGATTTTCAGACGGCCTAAGGCATTGCGGCCGACGATTTTATCGCCGCAATTAAGAAATACTAAAGCCGCACCGTGCAGCGCGCCCCAAATTAAAAAGCTCCAGCCATAGCCATGCCAAATGCCGGAAAGCAACATGGCAATCATCAGATTGAGCTGGGTGCGGCCGAAGCCTTTTTTGCTGCCGCCCAAAGGGATATAGATATAGTCGCGAATCCAAGTGGACAGGCTGATGTGCCATCTGTCCCAGAAGTCGCGGATGTTGATGGCGCGAAGCGGCGCGGCAAAGTTTTTCGGCAGCTGGAAGCCGAGCAGCATGGCCAGGCCGATGACCAAATCCGAGTAGCCGGAAAAGTCGAAAAAGAGTTGGAAGGTGTAGCCATAAATCGCAGACAACACGCCCCAGCCGTCGAACTGGGCCGGATTTTCAAAAACAGGCGATACCCAGCCTTCCGCCAATACGCCGGCAAGCCACCACTTTTTGGCAATGCCCAACACAATCAGGCCGACCGCCAACGCTGGATAAATCAGTTGGCGTGCCTGTTTGGTGCGGATTTGCGCCAATGCGCCTGCCTGTTCTCCGTCTATGCTTTTAAAAGCGGCCGCACGGATAATCGGGCCGGATGTGATGGTGGGGAAGAAGCTCAGATGCAGTAGGAGCTCGTGCCATTCAAAACGGTCTCCCTTAGGCTCGCGGTAGCAATACACCAAGTAAGCCAGCGATTGGAAAGTGTAATAAGACAAGCCCAGAGGCAAAAGGATGTCGATGACGGTGCTTTGCCCCGTATATTGCTGAATAATCGGGCGGAAAAAGTCAAAATATTTGAAGAAACACAAAACAGTCAATGCCGCTGAAATACCGCAACCCAGCCAAAATTTGCGGATATTCTCGTTTTCAGAAAACATCAGTACGCTGACCAGGTAAACCACAGACGAGTAAACCAAAATCAGCGCGGCAAAAATAGGGTCGATACGGTAAAGCCAGCCCAGTCCGGCAACCAAAAGTAAAACATTTTGAACTTGCGGCAAACGTGCAAATGCCCAGTACAACGGCAAAAACATGATAAAAAATACCGCAAATTCAATAGACAGCAACGGCATGACAATTCCTTGATGTGTTTAAACTTTCAAACTTTTCGATTGATTGTTATTTTTTGGCGTTAAGTTTGGCACGGATAACTTCGACTACCGCGGGTAAAATCGAAATCACGATGATTGCCGCCATGACTAAGCCCAGATTGTTTTTGACGACGGGGATATTGGCGAAGAAGTAGCCTGCATAGGAAAACGACAATACCCACAACACTGCGCCGATAATGTTGTAACGGATAAACGTGCCATAGTGCATATCGCCCATGCCTGCGACAAATGGCGCAAACGTCCGCACAATCGGCACAAAGCGCGCAATGATGATGGTTTTGCCGCCGTGTTTTTCATAGAACGCATGGGTTTTTTCCAAATACGAACGGCGGAAAATTTTGGAATCAGGATTGGCAAACAGTTTTTGTCCAAAATACTTGCCGATCATAAAATTGGCCGCATCGCCTAAAATGGCGGCCGCTAAGAGCAGCAATACCATGACGTGGATATTCATGCCGCCGATGGCCGCAATACCGCCTGCGGCAAACAGCAGTGAGTCGCCGGGTAAAAATGGCGTTACGACCAAACCGGTTTCGCAGAAAATTACAACAAACAAAATCGCGTAAATCCACGGGCCGTATTGGGCAGAGAGGTGGACAAGGTGTTGGTCGATATGGAGGATGAAATCAATAAGGGTAGAAATCACTAGGGTTCCCCAAATAAAAAGGCCGTCTGAAAAAGAACAGACAAATGTTTCGGCGAGAAGTTCGACATTGTAAAACCAAAGCGGAATAAAACCAATGCCGTGAGCGCGTCAAGATATGTTTAGAAGTGCAGATATGTTGCAGGTATAGGCTTCAGACGGCCTTTATCCTTGATGGTGGACGGCAAAACAACGTAAAATAAAGCCGATTTCAACCTAACCGGTGCGCCTTTGTGAACCAGCTCATCTTCGATTTTGCCAGCCATGATTATCCCGGCTTCGACAAGTTTCTGGGAACAGAAAATGCCGAGCTGGTGTATGTGTTGCAGCACAAACATGGGCAATTTATCTATGTTTGGGGCGAAGAGGGCGCAGGCAAAAGCCATCTCTTGCAGGCATGGGTCGCCCAGGCGCTCGATGCCGGACGAAATGCCCTCTATATCGATGCCGCCGCCACGCCGCTGACAGAAGCCGCGTTGGATGCGGAATATCTTGCCATTGACCAAATCGAAAAGCTTAATAATGAAGAACAGGCTTTACTGTTTGCCATCTTCAACCGCTTCCGCAACAGCGGCAAAGGCTTTTTGCTTTTGAGTTCCGAATATACGCCGCAGCAACTCGTTATCCGCGAAGACCTGCGCACACGCATGGCGTATTGCTTGGTTTACGAAGTCAAACCGCTGACCGACCGGGAAAAAATCGATGCGCTCGTCAGCATGGCCGCCGCCCGCCAGGTAACCATCGATCCGGAAATCTTCGAATACCTGCTGAACCATTGGCGGCGCGATATGGACAGCCTGATGCAAATGCTCGATACCCTCGACAACTACGCCGTTATGATGGGCAAGCGCATTACTTTGCCGCTTTTGCGCCAGCTTTTAAAACAACAGGAAACCCAATGAAAAACCTTGCCATTTTCGACCTCGACAATACTTTAATCAATACCGATTCGGATCACTCCTGGCCGCAATACCTGATTAAAAAGGGCATAGTGGATGCGGCTGAAACCGAGGCGCAAAATGAAAAGTTCTACCAAGACTATCAAAACGGTTGTCTTGATATCGATGCTTTCCTCAAATTCCATCTCGCGCCTTTGGCCCGTTTCAGCAAGGAAGAATTGGCTGAGTTTCACCGCGAGTTTATGGCCGAATATATTGTTCCGCATATTTCACCGATGCAGCGTATGTTGGTGCAAAGCCATCAAATGGCGGGCGATGAAATGTTGGTTATTTCTTCGACCAACGAATTTATCATTACCCCTATCTGCCATCTTTTCGGTATTCACAACGTCATCGGCACACAGCTTGAAACCGGTGAAGACGGCCGATATACCGGCAACTATGTCGGTACGCCCAGCCTGAAAGAAGGCAAAATTACCCGATTGAACCAATGGCTTGCCGAGCGAGGCGAGACCTTTGAAAGCTACGGTAAGGTTTATTTTTACAGCGACTCCAAAAACGATTTGCCGTTGCTGCGTATTGTGGACGAACCTGTCGCCGTCAATCCGGATGCAGAGCTGGAAAAAGAAGCCAAAGCAAAAGGTTGGCCGATTTTGAATTTCAAATAACGACGAATCAGGCCGTCTGAAATATTTAACCTAACCACAACCTAATAAGGACTAAAACATGAAAACGACTAAACTCCTCGCCTCAGCCCTGTTGTTTGCCGCTGTATTCGGTACTGCACAAGCAGCCGATACCGAAACTCTGGAAGCCATGAAAGCGCAAAACGGCAGCGTTAAAACCGTTTTGATGGATGTCTTCACAACTCCTGCCGGCAACGTTGACCGCGTGAATATCATTCAATCCAGCGGCAATCCTGAAATGGACGAACGCGCAGTGAAAAGCGTTTCTAAATATCCTTATCCGAAACGCAAAACCGCCTCTAAATACCAACATACCGTTACTTTTGAGACCAATGTTGAAGTAATCAACAACTGATTTGGACGCAAGGCCGTCTGAAAGACAGAAGGCGTTTTGATTGGGAAATTCCCTGTCAAAACGCCGTTTTATTCTTTAAACAAGTATAACCAAAATTGCCGTAAAACCACACGTTCCGGTGCTATACTGAAACAAATAAACCGCTTCATCACACATCATGTCTCCCCGTTCAGTTACCATTACTTCCTACAATATGCACAAAGGCATGTCTGCGCTCAACCGCAAAGTGCAGGTCAACCGCATGGCTGACGCGCTGGGTGCATTGGGTTCGGACGTTTTGTTTTTACAAGAAGTCCAAGGACAACATCTCAACAGAAGCCGCCGTACCGACTTCCCCGATGCGCCGCATTACGACATCATCGGCGACAGCCTCGATTATCATCGCAGCTACGGCAAAAATGCCGTGTATCCCAAACGACACCACGGCAACGCCATTCTCAGCCGCCTGCCGCTGAAAACGGAAAACAACCTCAACATCAGCGTCAACAAACTCGAACAACGCGGTCTGTTGCATTGCGAAGTCGTGCCCGAAGGTTGGGAAGATCCGCTGGTGTGTTTGTGCGTCCATCTCAACCTGCGCGAGCCGGATCGTCTCAAACAATACCGAGCCATCAGCGACTACGTTGGTCGATATATTCGTCCGGAAAGCCCGTTGATTATCGCCGGAGATTTTAATGACTGGCGGCAGAAATCAGCGCGTGAGCTGGGCAGGGCATTAGATTTGAACGAAGTATTTGTCGATAATACAGGTAAACGCCCCAAAACCTTCCCTTCGCGCCTGCCCATCCTCAGCCTCGACCGCATTTACACGCGCAATCTTGATGTCATCGATTCTGAAATCCACAACAGTAAAGACTGGCAGCATTTGTCAGATCATCTGCCATTGAGTGTAACGGTTAGACCTCATCGTAAAATGAATATGAAATCAGATAGAAAAATGCAAGGCTGAAATTTTTTTAAAACACTATTGGCAATAGATTGAAAGAAAAAGTTTTTTCGCTCAGATATTTGAGACAAAAACAGGCCGTCTGAAAAATTTCAGACGGCCTGTTTAAGTTTATAAAAAAGCGCAAACCTTTTTATATCAAAAGTTTGCGCTTTAAATCTGGTGGAGGCGGGGGGAATCGAACCCCCGTCCGAAAGTCCTCTACAGAGCGTTCTACATACTTAGTTGTGTCTATTTAGAATCTCGTCCCCATCATGCCGACCAACAGGCCTTCAGAGAACCAGTTACCTTAAATCTCGTTTCCTGCCAAGTAACCCGACAGAAAACCAGTCAATGTAGAATGACGTTGCGGTAGCTTGCGCTACACAGCCCATTGACCAACTGCTGCAACGGCAGGCCTTAAGCGGCCAGTGCGTAAGTTTCGTCGTTTGCGACTATTTAAATTCAGTGTTTAACGGGAAATCTGAGACCCCGGTATGCCCGCATCTGCTTTGCAACCCCCGTCGAAACCAAGATCGCCCCCAGATAGGAAAGGTTGATTATACGCATGTCAGCAGGCTTTGCCAAGTTGCTGTTTGATTAAAAAGGCCGTCTGAACAGCGGTTTGCTTTTTCAGACGGCCTCTTTGTTTAGGTTTATTGATGGTAGTTTTGCAAGAAGCGTTTGAGTTTGTCCATGGCTTCTTCGATTTGATGAACGGGCGGCAGGGTAACGATACGGAAGTGGTCGGGGCGTATCCAGTTAAAGCCTGTGCCTTGTACGAACAGGACTTTTTCACGTACGAGTAAGTCGTAGATGAATTTCATGTCGTCGTGGATGCTGTACATTTCGGTATCGATTTTGGGGAACATATACAATGCGCCCATGGGTTTGACGCAGGATATGCCCGGAATCTGGTTGACCAGTTCCCATGCTTTGTTGCGTTGCTCGAGCAGGCGGCCGCCGGGGAGGAGGAATTCGTTGATGCTTTGGTATCCGCCCAAGGCCGTCTGAATGGCGTGTTGCATGGGTGTGGTGGCACAAAGGCGCATAGACGAGAGCATGTCGAGGCCTTCGATATAGCCCTTGGCATGATGTTTCGGGCCGTTGAGTACCATCCAGCCTTGGCGGAAACCGGCCACGCGGTAGGCTTTGGAGAGGCCGTTAAACGTAATGGTCAGTAAGTCGGGGGCGAGGGCGGCAATGTGATGGTGTACGGCACCATCGTAAAGAATTTTGTCGTAAATTTCATCGGCAAAAATAATCAGGCCGTGTTTACGCGCCAATTCGGCGATTTCAAGCAGGATTTCTTTGCTGTACACCGCGCCGGTAGGGTTGTTGGGGTTGATGATGACGATGGCTTTGGTTTTCGGTGTAATTTTGGCTTCTATATCGGCCAGATTCGGGAACCAGTCGTTTTCTTCGTCACACAAATAATGACGCACATTGCCGCCGGCCAGTGTTGCAGCGGCGGTCCACAGTGGATAGTCAGGTGCAGGAATCAGGATTTCATCGCCGTCGTTGAGCAATGCCTGCATGGACATGGTGATCAGCTCGGACACGCCGTTGCCGATGTAAACGTCGTTGACGGTAACGTCGAGCAGTCCTTTGGTTTGATAGTAATGAACGATGGCTTTGCGTGCGGAATAAAGACCTTTGGAGTCGCAATAGCCTTGAGAAGTGGGCAGGTTGCGGATAACGTCAACCAAAATTTCATCAGGCGCTTCAAAGCCGAACGGGGCAGGGTTGCCGATATTGAGCTTGAGGATTTTGTTGCCTTCTTCTTCCAGTTGCAGGGCTTTTTTATGAACCGGGCCGCGGATGTCGTAGCAAACGTGGTCCAGTTTTGATGATTTGGGGAATTTCTCCATGATGTGTGTTCCGTAAAATTGTAGACAATGGGATAAATGTACTCTTTTTGCGGGTAAATTAAAAGGGTTTCAGACGGCCAAAGCTTACTTATTGTGCGCTTCGGCACGGCGAACCGTCACGCTTTTGCCACCTATGCCCCAGTTGTCCATATCGATTTCGTCAATAACGACGACGGTCGTCTCGGGATTTTTGTTGAGAACGCGTGAGAGTAATTCGGTTACTCCGCGGATTAATTCGGCTTTTTGCTCTGCACTCGGGGCTTCGCTGCCGCCGGTTACTTTGATGTTGACGTAGGGCATGGCTTTTTCCTTTTAAAATAGTGTTCACATGTTATCTTATTTTTATCAGGCCGTCTGAAATTTGATTGCAGGATTTTTCATTGCTCATGACTGCTTTTACAAAGAATTAAGTTTTTTGGAATAGATTGTTTTTACAATGCGGTTTTATTTTGGATGGATATCGTCATGAACCGTTTTCTTCAGACTTTGATTGTGGCTGCACCGATGGTGATTGCCGCGCCTTATGTGGCGGCGGAAACGCATCCGGCGCAAAAACAGATGCAGCAGAACATTGATGCCGTGTTGAAAATTGCACGTAACACGTCTTTGACAGAAGCGCAGCGTGTGAAACAGGTTGAGCAGTATGCCAACCGTTATCTGGATTATGAGCGTATTTCGGCTTTGGCTGTCGGCGCGCCATGGCGTGAATTTTCTGCCAAACAGAAAACCGATTTTATCCGTGCATTCAAAGATATGGTGATTGCGATGTACTCGCATTCTGCGTTGATTGGTGCGGCGGATGCGAATGTGCGCCTGTTGCCGAAGATGACGGCAAACGGCAATAAGTTTGACGTTTTCTCAGAAATTCAAACCAAAAAAGGCACCAAGTATGAAGTAGCCTACCAGCTTTACCAAAGCGGCGGTGCGTATAAGATTTACAACATCCGCGTGGACGGTACCAGCTTGGTAACGGTATACCGAAATCAATTTGGCGAGCTGATTAAGAACAAAGGCATTGACGGTACGATTGCGACTGTCGAAGCCAAGGGCTTGAAGAAACAATAAGGCAGATTGATAAAAAGGCCGTCTGAATATTCAGACGGCCTTTTTGTGTTACGGGCTGATTAAGCACGTTTGCGGAATTCGCCGGTACGGGTATCGATTTCGACTTTGTCGCCGTTTTCGATGTAAGACATCACTTGGATTTCAGTGCCGCCAACCAGACGTGCGGTTTTCATTACTTTACCGGAGGTATCGCCTTTAACGGCAGGCTCGGTGTATTCAACTTCGCGAACGATGATGGTAGGCAATTCTACGGAGATTGGGTTGCCTTCGTAGAAAGTAACTTCGCATTGGTCTTCCATGCCGTCAACGATGAATTTCAACGCGTCGCCGATGTTGTCAGCTTCGATTTCGTATTGGTTGAATTCTTCGTCCATGAAGACGTACATTGGGTCGGCAAAGTAGCTGTAAGTACAGTTTTTGCGGGCCAAGATTACGACGTCGAATTTGTCGTCGGCTTTGTAAATGGTTTCGGAAGCGGCACCGGTCAGCAGGTTTTTCAGTTTCATGCTGACTTTGGCGGAAGAGCGGCCGCCTTTGATGTATTCGGTTTTTTGAACGACCATAGGATCGTTGCCGACCATGAATACGTTGCCGGCGCGCAGTTCTTGTGCTGTTTTCATTGTGGTTTTCCAATCAAATCGGTTGTAATAAAACGCGCTATTTTAGCGTATTTTTTTGTGCTTTGAAATAAAGGCGGCAAGTTTTTCAACGGCACTTTTTTGAGCAAAAAGTCCGTCCCGCCATTTTGCCGCGCTTTGCCGCCATTCATTTTGGTGTGCAGTCAGGGTTTGCCATGCCTGCAGGCGCTGGCTGTCGCTGAGTGCTTCTCCGTTGTTGAGTTCATCGGAAAGGTGGTGGTGTGCCGTGGCGACAACATCCGGATAAACCTGATGCGCTTTGTCCCAAAACGCGTGCAGTTTGTCGAGATGGATATTTTCTTCTTGCGGATAGATGTGCCAAAAGAAAGGCTTTCCGGCAAGTTGGGCACGAACAAAGCTGTCTTCGCCGCGTATGACGGCGCCGTCGGCAAGGTTGAGCAGTTTGTCGAAATCTTGTTGGGCAACGAAAGGGATTTTGTTCAGGGTAACGTGTTCGCTCTGATACACATCGCCGTCTTCAAGCAGGGCGTTTTGCGGCACTAGGCCGCTGTTTTTCAGGCTGGCGATGATTTGTGTACCTGCAAGTAGCAGGGTAATGGGTTGGCCGGCCTGTTGCCACATAGTCAGCCATTTTGCCCAAATATCGCTTTGATAGCCGAAAAGCAGCCACTCGGACGCGTTTTTTGCGGGAAGTTTGAGTTGTCGGCGTAAGGCTTCCGTATCAAATCCGGCAGATTCGGCGTAATCGCGTTCGCGCAGCAGGCCACCGCTTTTTTCGCTGAAACCCATAAACCAAAAATATTTCTGTATGCCGCCGGCTTGAGGCGAGGGCATTAAGTGCAGCCTCTCGTTGCTGTCTTCCGCGCTGAGGTATTCCCAGTTGAGCCAAAGCGGTCGGTCTTGGTGGATGATGGATTGAGCGTTGTCGGGCAGTTCGCAGGCGAAGGTTTCGATGACAATGTCGGGTGTAGGGGCTGTATCGGTATCTTCGGCATAATCGGCTTGCCAAGCGTGAATGCCGATGCCTTGATGGATATTGGGAATCGAGGCCAAGTCAGGGCAGAGTGCCTGAAGGGATGGGAAATCGTCTGTCCACAAATGCACTTGCCAGCCGAGTTCGCGTTGCAAAACACGCGCCAGCCGCCATGAAACGCCGATGTCACCGAAGTTATCGATGACGTTGCAGAAAATCCAGCAGGTATAAGGTGGGGTGGTGTTCATGGAAAAATATGCCCAAGGCCGTCTGAAAACATCAGAATGCGCCGAAATAGTGGAACAAATAAACAATCAGCAAAACAATCGGGATAAACATCCAAATGTTTTGCCGTTTCAATTCAGGCTCTTGTTTGAGGTGGTGTTTGATGACGTCAAAGAGGACGAATTTGAATAGGAACGTGGCTTCGCAGGCAAGGATGATGCCGTTGATGAGGTGTTGCGTTTTGTCTTCGGGCGGGTTGAGGGCAAACCACAAAAGGGTGGCGAGCGGAATCAGGCAGACAACGAGCCAGCGCAGAAGGATGGGTTTGGACATGGTGTGTGTGCAAGAAATAAAAAGGGCATTATACCCTGTCGTCTTTCAGACAAGTGCAAATCAGGCTATCATTCGTTTTATTTGAAGCGAACATTTATCCCTATGCAAACCCAAGCCATCATCCGCCATATTGTTCAATGGCTCAAAGATTACGCCGAGCAGGCGCGTGCCAAAGGTTTTGTCATCGGCGTATCCGGCGGCATCGATTCTGCCGTGGTTTCCACACTTGCTGCGCAAACCGGTTTGTCGGTTTTGTTGTTGGAAATGCCGATTCGTCAGAAAGCCGACCAAGTCAACCGCGCGCAAGAACACATGGGCCGTCTGAAACAGCGTTATCCCAATGTGAAAGCGCAAAGTGTCGACTTGACCCAAACTTTCGATACGTTTGCCGATACCGTTGATGTCAGCGAAACCGAATTTCCCAACAAACAGTTAGCACTTGCCAATGCACGCAGCCGCCTGCGCATGACGACGCTTTATTATTACGGCCAGCTGCATGGTTTGCTGGTGGCGGGGACAGGCAACAAAATTGAAGATTTCGGCGTCGGTTTCTTCACCAAATACGGCGACGGCGGCGTGGACATCAGCCCGATTGCCGATTTGACCAAAACTCAAGTGTACGCGCTGGCAGCCGAACTGGACGTATCGGAAGACATTCAAAAAGCCGTACCGACGGACGGACTTTGGGATACCGAGCGTACCGATGAAGAGCAAATGGGCGCATCTTATCCAGAACTCGAATGGGCGATGAGCGTGTACGACAGTCACAAGCCTGAAGATTTTGAGGGCAGACAGCGCGAAGTTTTGGCAATCTATACCCGATTGCACAAAGCCATGCAGCACAAAGTCAATCCGATTCCGGTTTGCAAGATTCCGGAAGAGTTGTTTTAAGTTTGAACATCAAAAGGCCGTCTGAAAACGCTGGATTAAGGTTTTCAGACGGCCTTTTATATTTTATTTCAATAAGAATTGGGAATATGCTTGAAAAACAGCATCATCAGATACCAAAACAGCGTAGCCGCCGCTGCGCCCAGCAATACCCACGCGCTGATTTTGGCGATTTCACGAATGGTGCGCTTTTGTTTGCAGCTGAACAAACGGTTCACAATCAATGCCGCTATGGCGCAAAAGAAAAAAAATCGCAAAAGCCTGCCAATCATTCCACATTCTCCCAAAAATATTGCCTTTAATCAGGGCAGGCCGTCTGAAGCCTCATGCACAAAACAAAAACGAAACGTTATAATACCCCTTTTGCCGCTTCACTTGGAAATTACAAATGACAACAAATGCCTCAGTGGGCATTGTAACGCCCCAGAAAATCCCGTTTGACACACCGCTTGCTCTGGAAAACGGCAAAACCTTACCCCGTTTCGACCTGATGATTGAAACCTACGGCACGCTCAACGCCGACAAAAGCAATGCCGTCCTTATCTGCCACGCCCTGTCAGGCAATCATCACGTTGCCGGCAAGCACAGTGCGGAGGATAAATACGCCGGCTGGTGGGACAATATGGTCGGCCCCGGCAAACCCATCGATACCGAACGCTTTTTCGTTGTCGGTTTGAACAACTTGGGCGGCTGCGACGGCAGTACCGGCCCTTTATCCGAAAATCCTGAAACCGGCCGCGAATATGGCGCGGATTTCCCTGTCGTAACCGTCAAAGACTGGGTGAAGTCCCAAGCCATGCTTGCCGATTATCTCGGCATTCAAAAATGGGCGGCCATTGTCGGCGGCAGCTTGGGCGGTATGCAGGCATTGCAATGGACGATTTCTTTGCCTGAACGCGTTGCCCACGCGCTCGTTATTGCTTCTGCGCCTAAACTCTCCACTCAAAACATCGCGTTTAACGATGTTGCCCGTCAGGCTATTTTGACCGATCCCGATTTCCATGAAGGCAATTACCGCAGCCATCAAACCGTTCCTTCACGCGGTTTGCGTATTGCGCGCATGATGGGGCACATCACCTATCTTGCCGAAGACGGCTTGGGTAAAAAATTCGGCCGCGATTTAAAATCAGACGGCTATCAGTATGGTTACGGCGTTGAATTTGAAGTGGAATCTTATCTTCGCTATCAAGGCGACAAGTTTGTCGGCCGCTTTGATGCCAACACTTATCTGCTGATGACCAAGGCACTCGACTATTTTGACCCGGCCGCCGATTACGGCCACAACCTCACGCGCGCCGTAGAGAATGTGCAGGCCAAGTTTTTTGTTGCCAGCTTCAGCACCGACTGGCGCTTCTCGCCGCAACGTTCGCATGAATTGGTCAAGGCATTAATCGCCGCGCAAAAATCCGTGCAATACATTGAAGTCAAATCTAATCACGGCCACGATGCCTTCTTGATGGAAGACGAAGCCTATATCCGCGCGGTTGCCGCTTATATGAACAACGTTTACAAGGACTGCCAACAATGAATCTGCGCGACGATTTGCAACTCATTTACGATTGGATACCCGAAGGCAGTCGCGTACTCGATTTAGGCTGCGGCGATGGCGAACTGTTGGCCGCGTTGGTGGAACATAAAAATTGCACTGGTTACGGCGTTGAAATCGATACCGACAGCGTGATTGCCGCCATATCCCGCGGTGTGAACGTCATTCAAGCCGATTTGGAAGAAGGTTTGGTGGCTTTTGGCGATCAAAGCTTTGATGTGATTGTCTTGAGCCAAACCATTCAGGCGATGCAGAACACGGAAAAAATCCTGCGCTGCCTGATGCGCGTGGCCAAGCAGGCTATTGTCAGCTTCCCTAACTTCGGCTACTGGCGCAACCGCTTTCAAATCGCTATTGGCGGCCATATGCCGGTTTCCGAGCGGATGCCGTATCATTGGTACGATACGCCCAATATCCATTGGTGTACCCTCAAAGACTTTGATTTGCTGTGTGCCAAAAATAAAATCCGCGTGTTGGAACGTGCGGTCATGACCGGCAATAAACAGATTAAACATCTGCCGAATTTATTGGGCAGCCTGGCGTTTTATCGTGTAGGTTGATTGCGGTAATCAATAGGGCCGTCTGAACAGGTAATCACGAAAGCATGGCTTTTGCAAATACCTGTTCAGACGGCCTTTTATTATTAAAGTCGGTTTAAGCCTGTTTCAGTTTTTCCAACAAGGCCAAACTGCCGGCATCGACCAGACGGTAGGTTTCGTCAAAGTCGCCTGTGTACCACGGATCGGGAACGTGGTTGTAACCTGAATCGGGGATAAGGTCGGTCAGTTTGAAGATTTTGCCGGGGTGGAAGCCGAGCTGCTTTTCGGTTTCTCTGAGGTTGTTGTCGTCCATCACGATGATGTAGTCGAAATGTTCGGCATCGCTGGGTTTGATTTTGCTGCTGGTAAAGCCTGACGGGTCGATGCTGTGTTGCTTGAGCGCGCGGCGCGTGCCTTCGTGCATGTTTTCGCCATCGTGCCAGCCTGATGTGCCTGCGCTGGCAGTAATGACGGCATTGCCCATGCCTGCTTCGCGGGCGCGGTGGCGCAGGACATATTCGGCCATGGGGGAGCGGCAGATGTTGCCGAGGCAGACGAAAAGGATTTTGTGGGTTTTCATATGCGTGAAAATGAGCGGTAAGGTTTGAAAATCAATGCAACACGCTAAACCATTTTCAGACGGCCTTGGCGTGTTGCATTTTCAATTTAGTTTACATTGCTGAAGAAAGGATTATGACCTTCCAGTTTCAACGCTTGGGCATAAGTAGGGATGTTCTCATTTTCGCCCAATGGGTTGTGCAGCAGGTAGAGGTGCTCGATTCGGCATTCGGCCATCAGGTCGAGGAAGTTTTGCTGAATGATGGCGATATTGTCGGTTGAGGCCAGCTCCCAAGTGAAGGTCTGCGGAACAATTTCAAACGCGCTGTCTGTCGCGTTGAAGCTGAACTGGAGCTTGCCGTCCGCCTTGGCTGCGGCAACAACGCCGACACGCGGGCTTTGCATACGGATGGCGCGGATGGCGTTGGTGGCAAAAACGTCCATGGCCATACGTTGGCGGGTGTGGCTGCCGTCGGTAAGCGCGTCAAGCGGTGTATTGGGCGAGAGCGGGTTGGTAAAGAGGGTAACGCCGTCGAGGGAGAGATGCTCTTGCCAAACCTGCATCAATGGCAGGCCTGCCTGTTGCAGGTTGAGGCCCAGGGCCGTCTGAATGTCTTTATTGCCGTAGCCCAGTGCGTAAACAACATGGACGGATTGACCTTCGGGCAGCGTTAATGGTTTGTATTCGAATTTTTGCAGGAATGCGCCTGCCGCTTCATCGTTTTGCTTGGCTTGGAACCATTCGCCCGGGGTAACGCTGCTCAAATCGGTAGATTGGACGAGGTAGGGCAGCCATTGTGTGTTTTGCGTGAGGGTGCGCAGGTTGGGGTAGTTTTGCAGGCAGGCGAAGAGGGCTTCGGTAGGCAGCGTGAGCGGCAGGGTTTGTTCTTTTTTGCAACCGGCGACCAAAACGACAGGCAGGGCAAACCATTGGGCTTCGTTATCGTTTTCTGCTTTCAGGACTTCGCCCACGCTTTGAATCAGGCTGGTGTAAGTGCCGACATCGGGCGCCATAGTCATCGCCAATGAAAGGTTGATGTAATGGTTTTGGCTGAGCATGGTGCGGATTTCGGTTTGTAGTTGGCCGGCCGAAAGCTTGCGTGATGCGGAGGAGGAGTTATGCGCCAGCTGATAGGCATTGAGCAGAAGGTAGTTTTTGATAGGGCTCTGAGGATAAGGGCGGGTATCTGGAAGAACAAAGGTTTTCATGACGGTTTGAAGTGTTGTGTTGTAATTGTGGCGATTATAGCAATTTAGTCAGTCGGTGTGCTTGTTAATACATGAAATTCAAATGGCGGCAGGGTGTGTGCTTCATTTTTATGCAGTTTCAGTGTCGGTATTTTGAGGCTGAAGAGGATGGTGCCCGATGTGTTATAATCCATGACCAAACATAATTCAGAAAGGAACAAAATCATGCGCTTGCTTCATACTATGCTGCGTGTCGGCAATCTCGAACGCTCTTTGGATTTCTATCAAAACGTATTGAATATGCAACTGCTGCGCCGCCGCGATTATCCTGAAGGCCGTTTTACTTTGGCTTTTGTCGGTTATGGCGATGAAGCGGATCATACTGTTTTGGAACTGACCCACAACTGGGATACCGAGTCTTACAACTTGGGCGATGCTTACGGCCACATTGCGATTGAAGTCGATGATGCTTACGCCGCGTGCGAACGTGTCAAAGAAATGGGCGGTAAAGTGGTACGCGAAGCCGGTCCGATGAAACACGGTACGACTGTGATTGCGTTTGTTGAAGATCCGGACGGTTACAAAATTGAATTTATTCAAAAGAAAAGCGGTAGCGATTCGGTGCAATATTCATCTTAAGACATAAGATAATGGAAAAGGCCGTCTGAACATTCAGACGGCCTTTTTTTTGATCAGCCCAGCTGTTTTTGCTTTTCGCTCAACAGGGCGTGTACTTGAAGCGCGGTAGCGTAGCGGTCTTCTCCTGCTTCAATCGGATCGAGGAAATGCAACTCGACTGTACTGGAAGGCTGGCTGATGACCATGCAGATGGATTGCCAGAGGCTGATGTCGCCGTAGTAGGCAGTGTGCGGATTGGGGCTGCTGCCGTCCGGATTCGGATAGCGGCAGAGTGCCGGAATAATCGGTACGCCTGCATCATAGGCCGTCTGAAAAAAGCTAGGTTTGAACGGCAGGATTTCACGCCCTTCGGTACTGGTGCCTTCGGGGAAAATGGTGACGGTATCGCCGTTTTTCAGTGCTTCGGTTACGCCGGCGATTTTGGCAGAATTACCTTTGATGCCGCGGTTGCGCGAGACATAAACCGTTTGCGCCTGCGTGGCGAGATAACCGACCACCGGCCATTTGGCTACATCGTCTTTAGCCACGAAACGGCCGGGGAAAGCGCCGTTGACCGCCATAATGTCTAACCATGAAATATGGTTGCTGATAAGCATTTGGCCACGGCCTTCTTGCGGCGGCGTGCCGAAAGTTTGCAGTTTCATGCCGCAGGAGGCGAGCACGCGCAGCGACCATAATTGAATCGCGCGCAGTTTGCGTTTGCTGCTGTAAAAGGGAAACAGAAAAAACATTTCGGCCATGCCGTACAAAAGGCAGCTGGCAATACAGAGAAGACGGAAGATAAAACGGATTTTGGCGGTCATTGTGTGTGTTTTTTTATAAAGATTAGGCAGGCCGTCTGAAGTTTCAGACGGCCTTTTATTATAAATCGGTTTTAGGGGCAAAACGCTGCAAGTAGCGGTCGGAAAGGTGGCTGATGTCCATCATGATCAGAACATCCGCGCAGTTGAACGCTTCATCGACGCAAGGCTCGCCGCAGAACCACGCGCCTGCTTTGAGATAGCCTTTGATCAGGGCAGGTACAGGCGGATTTTCAGACGGCGTGATGCTGTCCCATTTGAGTGGGTTGAGCGGTTTGACACACCATTGTGCCGGAGCGAGGTATTTGTCTTTCAAAGCATGATACAAGCCGGCCGCATCGTTGCCGCCGTCGCGCATTTCGATACTGCCGCAACCAATCATAAAGCGCAGGTTTTCGTCTTTCATGAATTTGACCAAACCGGTCCACAACAGCATGACCAAGCCGCCGTTGCGGTAGTCAGGATGCGTACAGGCGCGGCCGAGTTCGACGGTTTGCGGCAGAATGTCTTTCAAAGGCTCAAGGTCGAATTCATGCTCGCTGTACCAGCCGCCGACTTTTTTTGCGGTTTCTTCGGTAATCAGGCGGTAGCAGCCGATAACTTCGCCGGTTGCATCGTCAAACGCGAGCAGGTGGTGGCAATGCTCATCATAAGGATCGACATCGCGGCCGTCATCACTTTCGATTTCCGCCCCCAATTCTTGGGCAAAAACCTGATAGCGCAATCTTTGGGCGGCTTCGATTTCAGCTTGGGTTTCTGCAAGGCGTACGCTCAGGCCGATTTTGGGGCCCGTTTGATTGAAACGGCTGGGGGACATGATGTTTCCTGTTTGAAGAAAATGGCTGATTATAGCGGATATACGGACAGATTTATATTGATTTGCTTTGCGGTAGGGCAAATTATGTCGGGTTGTTGGAAAAAGGCTTCAGGCCGTCTGAAACTGATGGCTGTTTCGAAGTATGGTCAGGAACATTTGCCAGGATGTTTGAAATTTATGACACAAATCAAAATATTTATCCAAACTATTTAATATTAGAATAAAAATATATACAATATAACTAGTTCAAAAGTATTAATATAATTGAACGAGATATTTTTAATATTTAAAAATGGAGAATATAAAGATGAAACTGAATGTATCGCTCAGTCCTTTGTGTTTGGCTTTAGCGCTTTTTTCCGGTACTGCGTATGCGGATGGAGGTATTGTTGCCGGAACCATGTACAAGACGGGTTCTTTGGCTGTCGGTAAAGAATCCGTATCGGGCGAAAATGCCGCTGCAGTTGGCGACAAGGCTAAAGCAAGTGGCTATAAGGCGGCGGCTTTTGGTTATGATTCTGCCGCTTCCGGTTTGAGCGCAACTGCTTTGGGTGGCGAATCCAAGGCGGAGGCATTGCGGTCGGTGGCGGTTGGCTTTCGGGCTCACGCCAAGGGAACAAATGATGTAGCAGTCGGTGGCGCAGCGGCTGCTTCTGGCGGTCAATCCGTTGCAGTCGGTCTGCTGTCCAAGGCTTCGGCTTTGCGTGCCGTTGCAGTAGGTAATGGCGCGCAGGCAAGTAATATTGATGCAGTAGCTATCGGCAGAGATAGTGAGGCGGATGCGCTCAGTGCGACGGCTTTAGGTGATCGAGCTAAAGCACGTGGGACTCAATCACTTGCTCTGGCATCGGCTGCTGAAGCAGAAGGTTATCAAGCAGTGGCGGTCGGTACGCGTGCGGTATCGAATGCCGTAAACAGTGTAGCTTTGGGTGTCGAGTCTTCCGCCACGGCCTTGAATGGTTTGGCTGTCGGCACCAGCTCCAGCGTGCGTAAAGAAGGTGGTACGGCAGTCGGCGGCGGTGCATCGGCTTTGGAAGAGAAATCTTTGGCACTCGGTTTCCAAGCCAAAGGTAAAGCCGAGAAAGCGGTGGCTCTGGGTGCGCAAAGCATCGCAGATTTGGCTGCAGGTCAGGCAGGCTATGATTTTGCGACACAGTCGGCAAGTCAATCTGAAGACACGACATGGAAATCGACATTAGGCGCGGTTTCGGTTGGCAATGAAAAGGACAGCCGTCAAATTACCCATGTGGCTGCCGGTACTCAGGATACGGATGCGGTAAATGTGGCTCAGGTCAAAAGGCTTGCGGAAAGATGGCAGGCCGACAGTCAGCAAAAAGAGTCGGCAGTGGCTGCTCAAATCAATCAGATACGCGCTGAAACACGTGTAGAAATGAAAAAACTGGAAGACCGTGCGGATGCCGGCTCTGCCGCTGCGATTGCGGTGGGTAATCTGGGACAAGCTTATCAGCCGGGACAGGGTGCGGTATCCATTGGCAGCGGCGTTTGGCGCGGAAAGGCCGGTTTTGCTGTCGGAGTATCGAAAGTATCCGCCAGCGGCAAATGGCTGGTGAAAGGTTCGGCTGTCGGCGCATCTAAGGGTGGTGCAGGCGGTGGAGCCAGCGTAACCTATCTGTGGTAGAAAATTTCAGATGGCCTTGAATGCTGAGGCCGTCTGAATTTGGCATGCGAAGCGGTAGAAGCGTAAAATCAACGTTTTTGCCGCTTTTTTATTATGGAAACCTCTTTCCTGCTTGCCGGAAAAATTACCGAGCTGACGCTGATTGTTTTGATGGGCGTGGCCTTGGTGAAGGCCGGGCTGTTGAAATCGGAAAACAGCTACACGCTCTCGGTCATCGCGCTTTACCTGATCAGCCCGTCCGTCATGATTCACGCTTTTCAGATGGACAATACGCCGCAGATTATCGAAGGGCTGAAGCTTTCCGTCATGCTGGCGGTGTTTTTCCATGTGGTGTTGATTGTTTTAGGCAGGGTGTTTAAACACTTGTTCAAACTCGATGCGCTCGAACATGCGGCAACGGTGTACAGCAATTCGGGCAACCTGATTATCCCTTTGGTAATGTCGGTCTTTGGTGCGGAATGGGTGATTTACACCAGCGGTTTTATCATGGTGCAGACGTTTTTATTTTGGACGCATCTGCGCCTGTTGATTTGCGGCCGAGGCAATGTGGCTTGGAAAACCCTTTTTACCAATATCAACATCTTATCCATGCTGGTCGGGCTGCTGATGTTTGCCTTTCAAATCAAGCTGCCGCACATTGTCGATAATACTTTGGCGACGGTGGGCAGTATGATTGGCCCAGTTGCCATGTTGGTGGCGGGTATGCTTTTGGCTTCTTTGCCGCTACGCTCGATTATGTGGACGCCGAGGCTTTATCTCGTTGCTTTTTTAAGGTTGATTTTGATTCCGATATTATTACTTTTTGCCGTCAAAGTTTGCGGTTTTTCCCATCATGATGCGCATGCGGATACGGTTGTTTTAATCAGCTTTTTGGCAACGACTTCGCCTGCCGCCGCGACGGTTACCCAAATGGCGGTTGTTTATGGCAAAAATGCCCAAAAAGCCAGCGCGATTTATGGGCTGACAACCTTGCTTTGTGTGGTAACCATGCCGGTGATGATTGCGTTATATCGTTGGATTATTTAAGAAAAGGGCAGGTCGTCTGAAACTTCAGCCTTATGTTTCAGACGGCCTGTTTGGTATTTTAATTTTGAAAATAACTTTTATTATCAATTAATTAAGCAATTAAAAAACTATACAAAGCCGTTTGCAGCGTGTATCCTTATGTCTAACATTCATCCAATATCAATCTTTAAAGGAACAAAGCCATGACCGACTTTACCGTTTGGGAAACCGCACCTTTCAATTCCACCATCGACCATATCTTGCAGCGTTACCACAATGTCCACCGCGCCCAGTTTGAAGAGTTGGTTCCGCTGGCGCAAAAAGTGGCGCAGGTTCATGCCGACACTTTCCCTGCCGAAGTTCCTGATTTGTTGGCCTATATGCAAAACGAGCTGTTGATGCACATGATGAAAGAGGAGCGCATGTTGTTCCCGATGATTAATCAGGGTGTGGGTCGCGGCGCGGCCATGCCCATCAGCGTGATGATGCACGAGCATGAAGAACACGACCAAGCCATCGCGCGTTTGGAAGAATTGACCAACAATTTTGAGCTTCCCGAAGGCGCTTGCGGCAGCTGGACCCGTTTGTACACTTTGGCCAAAGAGATGGTGGATGATTTGAAAGACCATATCCATTTGGAAAATGAGATTTTGTTCCACCGCGTTTTGGCTTCTTAAAATTTGAGCTTAATCAAGGCCGTCTGAATGTTCAGACGGCCTGTTCTTTAATCCCTTGCTAAGTTAGTATAATAGTTCTAAAATTTTAATAAATAAACAAAATTAGGCAGTAAAGGCACACATCCGTTCTTTTGTTTACTTGAGAAGGAGTTTATGAATGAAACATTCTAAAGTTTTACTATCGGGTATTCTGTTTGTTGCTCTGACTGCGTGCGCCCAAACGACGGACGGCAGCTGGAGTGCCCTGCAGGATACGAAAACAGGCGTGCAGTCGCGGCCTTATTATGAATTTGGCAATGTGGTTCAGAAGATTTCTTTTAAGAAAACCGGCAATCCGGAAAATGGTCTGAAAAAGCCTGTCTTGACTGTGTATCGTCAGGGCAAGCTGTTGGGCGAAGCATATAATTTGGAAGCCTCTCATGGCAGCCCCTTGTTGCCAACCCTGTTTCTGGTAAACGGCAAGTCATTAAATGTAAATGACGGCAACGATAGAAAACTGTTGGCTTCTGCGAAGAGAATCGATTTTTACGATTTCGGCCACGGCCGTATCGGCCATGCAGTCTTTACCGCGCCTAACGGCATCTGTCAGGATATGAAACACGGCAAAGGCGTTTCCTACAAGCTGGTTACCAACTATGTTAATTTTCCGGATTATCCTTCACCTGAAAATATCTTGATTATTACTGCGCAAGGCAAATATGAGCAAGACGGGTTTATATTGGATTCCACTGAGTCAAGGGTGACCAGTGCCAATAAAGAGTTTGCCAGAAAATATGGCGAAGCCCTGAAATCTAAGAATGGCCCTGAGACCAGACAGGTGAATATGGCTAATGCAGCCAGTGCGGAAAAAGGCAGACTGTTGGCTGATTATATCTGTCAGTAATCATATTAAAGGCCGTCTGAAATTCAGACGGCCTTTTTGAATCATGAATGCATCTCTTGTTCAAACGACAGCAGAATCTGTTTCACTTCATCCGCTTCTTTGACGGCGCGGATGCGGTCAAACAATATCTGCGCCTGTTCAAACTCTTTTTTCATCATGCCCAGCCACTGTTTCAAACGGGCAACCGGATATTTGTTGTTGGCTTCTTTGGCAAGGCACAAGTCGAAGAATTGGACTATCCATGAGGAGACTTCGGCAAAGTCGGTGTCTTTCACTGTTTCGCCGTTTTCATATTGCTTGATTTGCCGCGCCAAGTCTGGACGGATCACCGCGCCGCGCCCGAGCATCACGCTGTCGCAGCCGCTGACAGTTTTAATGTCGAGATAGTCTTGAAGGCTGAATACATCGCCGTTGGCAGTAACGGGAATACTGACTGCATCACGGATTTTGCGCACCCATTCCCAATGAGCCGGCGGTTCGTAGCCTTCGACTTTGGTGCGCGCATGGACGGTTAACGCGCAGGCTCCGCCGTTTTCAATCGCGGAGGCGCATTCCAATGCCAGACTTTTGTCTTCATAACCGAGCCGCATCTTGGCAGTCAGCGGAATGTGTTGCGGAAGGCGTTGACGCAGGGTGTGGACGATGTGGTAAATCAAGTCGGGCTCTTTGAGCAAGACCGCGCCACCTTTGTGTTTGTTGACCGTCGGCGCGGGGCAGCCGAAGTTGAGGTCGATTTTGTCCGCACCGAAACGCACGGCTTCCAAAGCATTGACGGCCATGTTTTCCGCATCGCTGCCCAAAAGCTGGACAGTACAGGGCGTACCGGCCGGCGTGCGGTTGGCATGGGCGATTTCGGGAATATATTTAAGCCAAGTGGCGCGTGAGTGGACCGTGTGCGTAATGCGGACAAATTCGCTGACACATTCGTCAAATCCGCCGATGCGCGTCAACAGGTCGCGCATCACATCGTCCACCAGCCCCTGCATGGGGGCAAGAATAAGCTGCATGAGTCAGGCCGTCTGAAAAAAGGAGGACATATTGTAGCGGTATATCGGTTAAAATACACTCTTAAATCATGTTTTGCCTAACTTAGAATGAATCCCATAAATTTTATTTACACAAAATTTTGTTAGTTTGTAGGTAAGTTGGGAGTCATGCCATTAAGGATAATTATGAATTCAACTATTAGCTTGCTTATCCTCGCCAAAAATGAGGAAAAAAATATTGGGGAGTGCATTAAAAGCTGTACTTTTGCCAATGAAGTTATTGTTATTGATGATCATAGTAATGATGAAACTCCTATAATTGCTGAAAGTTTAGGAGCTAAGGTAATTACTAGAGATATGAATGGAGATTGGGGAAAACAACAAACGTTTGCGATAGAGCAGGCAAAATCAGATTGGATTTTTTTTATTGATGCTGATGAACGTTGTACGCCAGAGTTGTGTAAAGAAATTGAAGAGGTTGTTGCACAAGGACAGCCTTTTGGTTATTGGGTAAAACGTCTTAATCATTTTCAACGGAAATTAGTACGTCATGGTTCTTTAAGTCCTGATTGGGTTTGCAGGTTGATGCCAAGAATAGGTAGTTATGTAGAAGGAGTTGTACATCCTAAAATCGTCCATCAGCATGGCAATAAGAAGCTTCGTGCTCCTATGCTTCACTACACTTATGAAACATGGGAACAATATTTGAGAAAGATGAATCAATACTCTACGCTTGCAGCTGAAAAATATAAGCAAGAGGGTAAGTCTAGCTATCCATTTTTTGATTTGATTTTGCGACCATTATTCGCATTTATCAAAATGTATTTCTTAAAGAGGGGCTTCTTGGATGGTATGCTGGGCTATATCCTGTGTAAAAACTACGCGAACTATACAATGAATAAATATGTAAAATTAAAGTACCTTCTTTCGAAAAAATAGGTGTTAAGTATAGGATAATACTGAGAGTTCACTTAAGAATGAAGATGTATTTATTTGGGTAAAAGATGGTTACATTGTTTAGAGTAATCTATAATTCCAACCGTTTGTAATTTTATTTCGGCGAAGGCCGGATTTTGGGAGTTGTGATGTCAACTATGTTTTTTATCCAGTTTGCCGTTGTGCTGCTGTGTATCCTGATTGGTGCGCAGGTTGGCGGTATTGGTTTGGGCGTGCTCGGCGGTATCGGCTTGGCCGTATTGTCTTTTGGTTTCCATCTTCAGCCGACCAGCCCGCCGATTGATGTGATGCTGATGATTATGGCGGTAGTGTCTGCCGCGGCGGCCATGCAGGCCAGCGGCGGTTTGGACTATATGATTAAGATTGCCACGCGTGTGCTGCACCGCAATCCGAAATACATCACCTTTATCGCACCGGCGGTAACATACACTTTCACCGTCTTGGCAGGTACGGGCCATGTGGCTTACTCGGTCTTGCCCGTGATTGCCGAAGTCAGCCGCCGCAATGGCATCCGTCCTTCCCGTCCTTTGACAATGGCGGTTATCGCTTCCCAATTTGCGATTGTCGCCAGCCCGATTGCCGCTGCCGTTGTTGCCTGCGTCTCCATGCTTGAGCCGCAACACATCACGATGGCAGATGTGTTGAAAGTGACCGTTCCGTCCACGATTTTGGGTATCGGTTTGGCTTGCGTGTTCGTAAACAAACTGGGCAAAGAATTGAAAGACGATCCGCATTATCAGGCTTTGCTGAAAGACCCGAACTATGTGAAAGAATACATCGATGTGGAGGAGCAACAAACCGATGTCGTCATTTCGCCGAAAGCCAAATTGTCGGTCGGTATTTTCTTGGCTGCGGCATTGCTGGTGGTTGTGATGGGTGCGCTGCCTGAGCTGCGTCCTGCTTTTGAACACGATGGCGCGATCAAGCCTATGGGCATGGCGCATACGATTGAAATCGTGATGCTGTCTGCTTCTGCGCTGATTATTTTGGCGTGTAAACCCAATGGCGATGCGATTACCCGAGGTTCGGTATTCCACGCCGGTATGCGTGCCGTGATTGCAGTGTTTGGCGTAGCTTGGTTGGGCGATACCTTGATGAACGGCCACTTGGCAGAAGTGGAATCGACCGTCAGCCATTTGGTCGAATCTGCACCGTGGACCTTTGCCTTTGCCTTGTTTATCTTGTCGGTATTGGTCAACAGCCAAGGCGCGACAGTGGCAACGCTGTTCCCAATCGCTATCAAACTGGGTATTCCTGCGCCCATCATTATCGGCACATTTGTCGCGGTAAACGGCTATTTCTTCATTCCAAACTACGGTCCGATTATTGCCGCTATCGACTTCGATACAACCGGCTCAACCAAAATCGGCAAATTCATCTTCAACCACAGCTTCATGATTCCGGGCCTGTTGAGCATGGCATTTAGTCTGGCTTTCGGTTTGTTGTTGGTTCAGCTGTATTATTGATAGGCTGAAAAAATGAAGGCCGTCTGAAATTAAATTTCAGACGGCCTTTTTGATATTGTTATTCGAGAGCTTAATTGCAGTATTTATTGATGTCGTTTTGGTATTGCTTAATCAGGCTGTCGCGATTGGCCAAGCGTGCGCTTTCGGCGACTTGGCGGTTGATTTTGGCGATTTTGCAGTTTTCCAGCTTGTTTTGGCGGTTTTGCTCTTCGATTTTTTTATTGCGCTCTTCAATTTGTTTATTTTGTTCCGCGACCTGTTCATTAGGCTGCTCGGCAACCGGCTCAGATGCCGCAACAGCAGGCGCAACGGCAGGTTTGACGTTGTGCGTGCGGATGTTGACCACGCCGGAACGCTTCGGTTGCAGACGGTTTGGCGTATCGGAATAGCTGTTGCCCGACGTGCCTTTCCAAGTGTACACCTCGGCCGCGCCGGTCAGGGCGGCGGAAGAGAGAAGGGCTGCAATCAGACAGGTTTTGAGTACGGAAGATTTCATGGGTTTCCCTTATGTAAATGATGTTCTCATGCGGCTTATTTTACTTGAAACTGCAATGCGTTGGCATATTTTTGTACGCCAAATCAAATCATGTAAAAAAATAACGTTAAAACGTGTATTGCCAATGTTAGCATCAAGCCGGTGTGATATAATGCCGTGCATCTTGCACAAACTGAAAGACCGAGCATCATGCGTATTGTAGAAAAAGCCTATACTTTCGACGACGTTTTGTTGGTTCCAGCGCACTCAAACGTGCTGCCTCGAGATGTCAAACTTCAAACCAAACTCACCCGCGATATCACGCTCAACCTCCCTCTACTTTCTGCTGCAATGGATACCGTTACCGAAGCGCGTCTGGCCATCTCTATGGCTCAAGAAGGCGGCATCGGCATTATCCATAAAAACATGACGCCGGAGTTGCAAGCGCGTGCCGTTTCCAAAGTGAAGCGCCATGAGAGCGGCGTGGTGAAAGATCCCGTTACCGTTGCGCCGACCGCATTGATCCGCGAAGTCTTGGAAATGCGCGCACAACGCAAACGCAAAATGTCCGGTCTGCCTGTTGTTGAAAACGGCAAAGTGGTCGGTATCGTGACCAACCGCGATCTGCGTTTTGAAAACCGTGTCGATCTGCCGGTTTCTGCCATCATGACCCCCCGCGACCGTTTGGTTACCGTTCCCGAAGGTACCAGCATCGATGAAGCCCGCGAAATCATGCATGCGCACAAAGTTGAGCGCGTTTTGGTGTTGAACGACCAAGACGAACTCAAAGGTCTGATTACAGTTAAAGATATTCTGAAAACAACCGAATTCCCTAATGCCAACAAAGATGCCGAAGGCCGTCTGCGCGTCGGTGCCGCGGTGGGTACCGGCGGCGATACCGAAGAGCGCGTCAAAGCATTGGTAGAAGCAGGCGTGGACGTGATTGTGGTCGATACTGCCCACGGTCATAGCCAAGGCGTTATCGATCGCGTGCGCTGGGTAAAAGAAACCTATCCGCACATCCAAGTCATCGGCGGCAACATTGCTACTGCTAAAGCCGCTTTGGATTTGGTGGCTGCCGGTGCGGATGCTGTTAAAGTCGGTATCGGCCCGGGCTCGATTTGTACGACCCGTATCGTGGCAGGCGTGGGCGTGCCTCAGCTGACTGCGATTCACAATGTTTCCGAAGCCCTGAAAAGTACAGGCGTTCCCCTGATTGCCGACGGCGGTATCCGCTTCTCCGGCGATATTGCCAAAGCTCTGGCAGCAGGTGCATACAGCGTCATGCTCGGCGGTATGTTTGCCGGTACGGAAGAAGCACCGGGCGAAATCGAACTCTACCAAGGCCGCTCTTACAAGTCTTACCGCGGCATGGGTTCGTTGGGTGCGATGAGCCAAGGCTCTGCCGACCGCTACTTCCAAGACAAAACCGACAGTACAGACAAATATGTTCCTGAAGGCATTGAAGGCCGCGTTCCTTACAAAGGTCCGATCGTGAACATCATCCACCAGCTGACCGGTGGTCTGCGTTCCAGCATGGGTTATTTGGGTTGCGCTAATATTGCTGAAATGCACGAGAAAGCAGAATTTGTGGAAATCACTTCTGCCGGTATGAGCGAATCCCACGTTCACGACGTACAAATCACTAAAGAAGCGCCTAACTACCATCGTTAACCCACTATAAAAAGGTCGTCTGAAAATATTTCAGACGGCCTTTCTGTTTTTATAAGGTTTTAAAAATGAAGCAAATATTGCTTGCCGCCGTTTGGAATGGTGTTTCAGGTTGCGTATTTGCAGAACTTACCGGATAAATTGGGAAGACAAACGCTTCACGCGCTCAAACCAGAGTGCATCTGTGGAAATAATATGTATCAACTAGTATGTTTCGAACTGAGCGATTAAACCGAGTTTCAGACGGCCTTTTAAAAATCGTATTACAATAAGCCAAAATTAAAAACACATTCCATTATGTCCAAAAAAATCCTGATTATTACCCCAAGCTGGATTGGCGACTGCGTCATGACCCAACCGCTTTATCGCCGTTTGCATGAGCTACATCCCGGCTGCACCATTGATGCTTTTGCCCCCAAATGGTCGATGGCTGTATTTGAGCGTATGCCTGAAATCAACCGTGTGATAGAAAATCCGTTTGGACATGGTGCGTTGGAATTGAAAAAACGTTGGCGTATCGGGCGTGAATTGGGAAAAGAAGGCTATGATCAAGTGATTGTTTTGCCCGGTTCGCTCAAATCCGCCATCATTGCCTTGGCTACGGGCATTAAGCAGCGTACGGGCTACGTCGGAGAGTCGCGCTATTTTTTACTGAACGATATCCGCAAGTTGGATAAGGTCGCGTTGCCCCTGATGGTCGACCGCTATACTGCGCTGGCGCACCCGACCCAAGCGGATTTTAACGGGCATTCCGATAATCCCTGTTTTAAGATTGATCCCGAAAGCCGTCAAGCCGCTTTGGCAAAACATGGTTTGACGACGGATAAACCGATTTTGGCATTTTGTCCCGGTGCGGAATATGGCCCGGCCAAGCGTTGGCCTGCGCGTCATTTTGCCGAACTTGGCCGCCGCTATTTGGCTAAGGGTTGGCAGGTTTGGCTGTTTGGTTCGCAAAAAGATTTCGATATTGCAGATGAAATCAACCGACTTTCAGACGGCCTGTGTACCAATCTTTGCGGCAAAACCAATCTTCCTGAAGCCATTGATCTGTTGTCTTGCGCCGATACGGTCGTGTGCAACGACAGCGGTCTGATGCACCTTGCGGCCGCGCTTGATCGGAAATTGGTTGCGGTTTACGGCTCATCCAGCCCTGACCATACGCCGCCTCTAAGCCAAAAGGCAAAAATCGTCAGTTTGAATTTGGATTGCTCGCCTTGTTTCAAGCGAGAATGTCCGTTGGGGCATACGGATTGTTTGAACAAGCTGACGCCGGATATGGTGCAAAAAGCGGCGGAAGAGCTGGCTCGTTCGGCGTAATCCAATAAAGATTAGATGGAAAACAGTAAAGGACAGATTTGAGTCTGTCCTTTTAATCTTTCGTTTCTTTTATTTTTTAACAAAAGGCCGTCTGAAAATCATATTTCAGACGGCCTTTTTTGGTTTGAAATCAATACATCTGATTATTTTTGATGCAGATTATAAACGTATTCCACTTCTTCGCGGCTGCCCATGAATACGGCAACACGTTGGTGCAGGCCGGTAGGTTGGATGTCGAGCATGGCTTCGATGGCGTCGTTTGATACGCCACCGGCCTGTTCCATAAGCAGGCTCATCGGGTTGGCTTCGTACATCAGGCGCAGTTTGCCCGGTTTGGATGGGTCGCGTTTATCTTGCGGATACATGAATACGCCGCCGCGCATCAGGATGCGGTGGATTTCGGCAACCATGCTGGCAACCCAGCGCATATTGTAGTTTTTGCCGCGTACGCCGGTTTCACCTGCCAGCAATTCGTCAATGTATTGTTGAACAGGGGCGAACCAATGTCTTTGGTTGGACATATTGATGGCGAATTCTTTAGTGGATTCGGGAATGCGTGGATTTTCTTTGGTCAGCAGGAATTGGTTGGCATCATCCAGAGTGAAGACAAATACGCCATGACCGACAGTCAGTACCAGTTGAGTTTGCGGACCGTATAAAACATAACCTGCGGCCACTTGGTCGCGGCCTTTTTGCAGGAAAGACTCGGTAGTCAATGCGCCTTCAGGTTTGGCCAAGACGGAGAAAATGGTGCCGACGGAGATGTTGACGTCGATATTGGAAGAGCCGTCCAACGGGTCAAACAATACCAAATAGCCGCCGTTTTCGTATGTGGCGACATAGGTGTCTTCTTCTTCGCTGGCAAGGCCTGCGATGTTGGTATTGGCTTTTAAAACATCAATCATGATGTTGTTGGCGATGACATCGAGTTTCTTTTGGTCTTCGCCTTGGATGTTGCCAGTACCTGCCATGCCCAAAACGCCGGAAAGCGCGCCGAGGCGGACTTTGGCGTTGATGTCCAAACAGGCGGCGGCTACGGATTCCAGTACGCTGGCCAGCTCTTGCGGCAGTTTGTGTTCGGGCAGGTGTTGGGCTAAGAATTGGTTCAGTGTCTTCATGGTTTCACTCTTTTCCTAAGTTTGAATCGAATATTTTTCAATTTCAGGCCGTCTGAAAACGGCGTGTTCATTTGGTTTTGCTCTCGGCCATGCCTAAAACTTCTTTAGTGCAGGCGATGCTGGTGTCTTTGATGCGTTTTTTCAGCTCGTCGCTCATGGAGTCGCTGCCGCCCAAAAGCGATGTCGCTTCTTCAGGATTGATTTGGTCGACTGTTTTTTCGCCGATACAGCGGCAGATTTTTTCAGTGGTCGCGGAATCAAACGGGCTTTTTCCTGCGGCTTTTTCTACGCAGGCTTCGGTTGCCGAGCGGACAAATTCGGTGCGGAAACTTTGGGTAAATTCTTCTTTAAATTCGTTTTTTGCTGATTCGCTGCACGCGCAAAGTAGGAGCGTGCAGGCTAGGGGTGTGCGTATATTCATGAGTGGACGGCCGTTAATTGTTATGTTGTGAATTGTAGTGGAAAAAGGCTTAAGTATAAAGGGTTAAGGCCGTCTGAATGGGTATGGCGGCAAAATCGAAGCGCTTGGTATGCGTTCAGACGGCAGCGTTTATTTCGTTTTGCTTTCCAATACATAATGCGCGCCTGCATCTTGCGCCAAAATTTTGGCAAGTTCGGGCAGATTGTTTTGCAACTGTTCGGCAAGCATATAGGGCGGGTTGATGACAAACATACCGCTGCCGTGCATACCGAAGCCGTCGCTGCGCGGCGTATGGACATGAAGCTCGGCGTGCAGATAATTGTCGGGAGCGATTTTTTTGAGTTCGTCCGGCAGTTTGCGGCTTTCTTCGCGGCTCAGGCAAGGATACCAAACCATGTAGCAGCCGGTTTCAAAGCGTTTTAAAGCATCTTTCAAGACTTGGACGACACGGCGGTAGTCTTGTTTTTCTTCGTAGGGCGGATCAATCAAGACGGCGGCGCGGCGCGGCGGAGGAGGCAAGAGTGAAATCAGGCCTTGATAACCGTCCGCTTGGCTGACTTGTACTTTGCGCGGTGGACGGACTTCGCGCATATTGTTTTGCAAATGGACAAAATCGGTAGGGTGTAGCTCAAAGAGGCGCATTTTGTCGTTGTCGCGCGTGAGCGCCTGTGCCAGCCAAGGCGAGCCGCAGTAAAGGTTGTCTTGCGGCAGTATTTGTTTCAGACGGCCTACAAATTCGGCCAATTCGGCAGGCAGCTTGTCAGCTTGTTCCAAGAGCGCAATGCCTTGTTTGTATTCGCCGACTTTTTGCGCTTCATCGCCGCTCAAATCATACAAACCGGCACCGCTGTGCGTATCGATATACCAATAAGGCTTGTCTTTACGGTTAAAATATTCGAGGACGAGGAAGAGGGTAAAGTGCTTGAGCATATCGGCATGGTTGCCGGCATGGAAGGCGTGGCGGTAGCTGAGCATGATCGGGCTGCGGAAATAAAAATCCGATTATACCCCAAACCATCGCCATCACCGCTTTCAGACGGCCTTTGTACCTGGAAAATGCTACAATATCCGCCTTATCGTACCATCGGAAAGAAGACATCATGTTTACAGGCATCGTACAAGGCATGGGCAAAATTACAGACATCGCCCAACCTTCGCCCGACTTTCGCACCCACACTGTCGAGCTGCCCCCCGAAATCGCCGACAATCTGCAAACTGGCGCCTCTATCGCCAACAATGGCTGCTGCCTGACCATTACCCGAATCGACGGCAACAAGGTTAGCTTTGATTTGATGGACGAAACCTTACGCAAAACCAATCTCGGCAGCTTGAAAGTCGGCGACAGTGTCAATTTGGAACGCGCGGCGCGGTTTGGCGATGAAATCGGCGGTCATGTGATGAGCGGCCATGTGATGGCGGTTACCCGAATTTCCCGAATTGAATCCAGCGAGTTTAACCGTACAGTTTGGTTTGAGCTGCCGGAAAACCTCAAGCCCTACATCCTGACCAAAGGCTTTGTCGGTTTGGACGGTTGCAGCCTGACCATAGGCGAAGTCAGCGAAAGCGAATTTTGCGTACACCTGATTCCGGAGACTTTGGAGCGCACCCTGTTTGGCAGCCGCAAAGAAGGCGACCTCATCAATATTGAAATCGATCCGCAAACCCAAGCCGTTGTCGATACCGTTATGCGAGTATTGGCACAAAAGGCCGTCTAAAAAAAAAGAAAGCCGAAATGAAATTATCCAATTTTTTGAAAAAAGCGAATTCCGTTTTAAACCGTCTGGATTTAATCCTGCCTGACGAAGCCGGTAAAACCGACTGGCGCGCTTTGGCCTACCGTTGGCACAGCGTGGGCAAAAAAGGTATTTTGGAAAGCCTGCCGCGTCCGCATACGTTTCCTTTGAGCAGATTGGCGGCAGTCGGTTCGCAAACCGACAGGCTGAAACGCAATACCGAGCAATTTTTGGCAGGCTGTCCGGCAAATAATGTCTTGATGACCGGCGCGCGCGGTACAGGCAAATCCTCCTTGGTTAAAGCGTTGTTGCACGAATACGCCGAGCGCGGCCTGCGACTGATTGAAGTGGACAAAAGCGATTTGATCAGTCTGCCGGCTTTGTTGACGCTGTTGTCCGAACGTCCCGAGAAATTTATCGTTTTCTGCGATGATTTGTCGTTTGAAACCGGCGATGAGACCTATAAAGCCTTGAAAACTGCTTTAGACGGCGGACTGTCGCAACGTTGCACCAATGTTTTGGTTTATGCCACTTCCAACCGCCGTCATTTAATTCCCGAATACATGGATGAAAACGGCGGTACTACGGGCACTCGTGGCGAAATCCATCAGAAAGAGGCCGTCGAGGAAAAAATCTCCCTTTCCGACCGCTTCGGCTTATGGCTGAGTTTTTATCCTTTCGATCAAAACGATTATCTGACCGCTGTTGCCAACTGGTTGGACGATTTCAATGTGCCTTTTGACGATACGGCGCGCCAAGCCGCATTGCAATGGGCGCAAATGCGCGGCAGCCGTTCAGGCCGCTCGGCATGGCAGTTTGCCTGCGACTGGGCAGGCCGGTTGCCGGAAGAAAGAGTGTTGGATTAAGGCTGAAAAAGCAAAGGCCGTCTGAATATGGTTTCAGACGGCCTTTTTGTATTTTTATTTATCCATCAGCGCAAGCATGAAGACAACCATTGCTGGCGCTGGCGCGGATTGAGCAGATGATAGAGGCGGTATTGGATTTCCATTTCATCCACCGCATAGTCCATGCTGGAGAGGTAGCGGTTTTCAACATAATCGCGGGCGGCGTTTGAGTCGAATGAGTCGCCGGAGAGGATTTTGATGATGGTTTGACGGCGGTTGCGGTCGGAGCGTACGGTTTTACGGTAGGCTTTATCGTTGATTTGTTTGAAGTCGGTACGCAGGCGGCGCAGGGCGGCGTGTTGGTCGGCGGATAAATTAAGCTGTCGGATGTCGCAATTCGGGTGGAAGTCGTCCAAAGTGGCCAGAAACGGACCGGCATGTGCAGGCAGACTGGAACAGAGTAGGGCGAGTGCTAAGAAAATAAAAGTCGGATAGCGGGAAAGTGCAACAGACACGGTGTTTTCCTAATGTTTCATCAGGTTTGGAAATATAACCGATAAGCGTGTGAAAGGCAGTATCAATGCAGTTAACTTTTGTTAATGATGTTAGATTTTTTTGCACATGTATGTAATATAATAATTTATTTTCAAAGCCTTACTATGTGATTATAAGTTTCATTAATGTATATGAAATGTAAATTCATAAAAATGACGGCAGAGATGTTGTCGGCGGCATACAACATAGGGTTAAAAATGCGATAATGACAAAGGAACACACTTTAGGAGAATAAACATGACCGACTACCGTATTGCCCCCAGTATTTTGTCTGCCGATTTTGCCCGTTTGGGCGAAGAGGTTGCCGAAGTTATCCGTGCCGGTGCGGATTTGATTCATTTTGACGTGATGGACAATCATTATGTACCGAATCTGACTTTCGGCCCTATGGTTTGCGCGGCTTTGAAACCGTATGCAACCGTGCCGGTCGATGTGCATTTGATGGTTGAGCCGGTGGACGATTTGATTCATGCGTTTGCCAAAGCCGGTGCCAATATCATTACTTTTCATCCGGAAGCCAGCCGCCATGTCGACCGCAGCTTGGGTTTGATTAAAGAATACGACTGTCAGGCAGGCTTGGTATTGAATCCTGCTACGCCGGTCAATATTTTGGAAAACGTTTTGGACAAACTGGATATGGTTTTGCTGATGTCGGTCAACCCAGGCTTTGGCGGACAAAGCTTTATCCCGAATACGCTGGTAAAAATCCGCAAAGTGCGCGAGATGTTGGACGAGTATGAACGGCAAAGCGGCCGCCATATCGCATTGGAAGTCGATGGCGGCGTGAAGACAGACAATATTGCTGAAATTGCGGCAGCAGGTGCGGATACGTTTGTGGCCGGTTCGGCGATTTTTGGCAAATCGGATTACAAAGCCGTTATCGATGAAATGCGTCAACAGTTGGCGCAAGTCGGATAACTAAGCCGGGATATTCTTGGTTTTTCAAACGTTGGAATAACAATATTGAATATTAAAGGCCGTCTGAAATGATTTTCAGACGGCCTTTTGTTTTAGCCTAAACCCTTACAGCGGCCATTTCAATGCAGGATTACTTTCAATGACTGCTTTGAATTGGTTTTGAATACGCTCAATCGCTTCTTGCGTATCCGCTTCAAAACGCAATACCAAAATCGGCGTGGTATTGGAAGCACGCATCAGGCCGAAGCCGTCAGGGAATTCAACGCGCAAGCCGTCGATGGTGATAATTTCGGTCGCACCTTCAAACTTGGCATTGGCAGCCAGCTCTTCAATCACTTTGTGGCCGTTGCTTCCTTCCGGCAGGTCGATGTTGAGTTCCGGAGTGGAAATGCTTTGCGGCAGCTTGTTCAATACTTCGGACGGATTGTCGAAGTTAGACAGGATTTCCAAGAGGCGTGCGCCGGCATACATGCCGTCGTCGAAGCCGAACCAGCGTTCTTTAAAGAAAACGTGGCCGCTCATTTCGCCGGCAACCAGTGCGCCGGTTTTTTTCATGGTGGATTTGATGAAGCTGTGGCCGGTTTTTTCCATCACAGGTTCGCCGTCGTGTTCTTTAATCCAAGGCGCGAGCAGACGGGTAGATTTGACGTCGAAAATCACTTTGGCTTTAGGATTGCGGCTCAACACGTCTTGCGCGAAAAGCATCAGTTGGCGGTCTGGATAGATGATGTTACCGTCTTTGGTGACTACGCCCAAGCGGTCGGCATCGCCGTCAAATGCCAAGCCGATTTCGGCATCGCTGTTTTTAAGCTCGACGATGAGGTCTTGCAGGTTTTTCGGTTTGGAAGGATCAGGGTGGTGATTAGGGAAATTGCCGTCCACTTCGCAGAAAAGTTCGGTAACTTCATTGCCCAAACCTTTGTAGAGTTTGCCTGCAAATGCGCCGCCGACACCGTTGCCCGCGTCAATCACGATTTTCATCGGGCGTTTGAGCTTGATATGGCCGACGATGTTGTTGTGGTATTCGCCGGAGATGTCTTTTTCGGTTACGCTGCCTTGTTTGTCGGCGGCAACAAAACCGTCTTTTTCAATAATGGCTAAAAGTTCTTGAATGGCTTCTCCTGCGAGCGTGTCGCCGCCGAGCATCATTTTGAAACCATTGTAATCAGGCGGATTGTGGCTGCCGGTAATCATTACGCCGCTGCCGCCGCATTCGTTGATGGCTGCGAAGTAAAGCATAGGGGTGGCAACCATGCCGACGTTGAGGACGTCGATGCCGCTGTCTGTAAAACCGCGTTGAATTTGTGCCATCAGGCCGGGGCCGCTCAAACGGCCGTCGCGGCCGAGTGCGATGCGTGTAATGCCTTTTTCGGAGGCTTTGGTGGCAATGGCTTTGCCGATTAAGTAGGCAGCTTCGTCGGTCAGGGTCTTACCGACGATGCCTCGGATGTCGTAGGCTTTGAAAATGTCGCGGGCGATATTTGCCATGTCGATTTCCTTTGAATTTAAGGGAAAATAATAGGCGTTATTCTAACACGGCTAAAAGGCCGTCTGAAGAATTCAGGCGGCCTTTTGTCGTTACATCAAAGAACAGTGTTGTTTGGACGAATCAATTGTTGAAAGTGTTGCACTGGTTAATGTCGCCGCTTTCCAAGCCGCGTTTGAGCCAAGTCATGCGTTCTTCGGACGAGCCATGGGTAAAGCTGTCGGGAACGACATAGCCCTGAGCCTGTTTCTGCAAGCGGTCATCGCCGACGGATTCGGCAGCCAGCATCGCTTTTTGAATGTCTTCGGCTTTGAAGATATTGTTGTTGACGGCGTAGTGTCCCCAAATACCGGCGAAGCAGTCGGCCTGCAATTCGAGTTTGACGGAAAGAGCATTGGCCTCTTTCTTGCCGACTTGCTGTTGCATTTTGTGGACTTTAGGCAGAATGCCGAGCAGGTTTTGAACGTGATGGCCGACTTCATGGGCAATAACGTAGGCAAACGCAGCATCGCTGGCCGATTCGAGCTTGGTGCGCATGTCTTCGTAGAAGCTCAAATCCAAATAAACTTTTTGGTCGCCCGGGCAGTAAAACGGGCCCATGGCAGATTGGCCCGTACCGCAGGCGGTGGACGTACCGCCTTCATACAACACCATGGTTGCCGGTGTATAGCGTTGGCCGTGTTGTTGGAAATATTTGCTCCATGCTTTTTCCGTATCGGCAAGGACAACGCGGGACAGTTCGTTCAATTCGGCTTCTTGTTGGCTGTCGAGTCGGGAAGCTTGCTGGGTAGGAATGCTCATCGAAGATGAGCCGCCAACCAAACCGCTCAAATCCACGCCGTAATATGCGCCGATCAAAACCACGATAATGCCGAGTATGCCCGGTGTTTTGCCGCCACCGCCGCCGCGGCTTCCGCGGCGATCTTCGACGTTTTGGCTTTGTTCACGACCTTTCCAATCCATAATGCGTATCCTGTGTAGTTTTCATGCGGCGGATTATACTATGGAATGCCAAATGTGTTTGATCGAGTTGTGAATATTGCTTGAGGCCGTCTGAAAATGCGACATCTGGAAAGTGAAAACGGCAGTATCTTTCAGACGGCCTTGGTGTTTGTTAGAATGAATAAACCTACTATTGGGAGATATAAGATGAAAGTCAGCAGTAAAGCTATTGTCAACGGCGAATTTGAAGACAAATACGGCAAGCGCGGCAGCCAGTTCAGCCCGAGCGGTATGCCTTCTTATTCGATTCCTTTTGAGATCGAAGATGTACCTGAAGGAACAAAATCGTTTGCCGTGGTGTTGGAAGACAAAGATGCCATTTCAGCATCGGGTTTCGTATGGACGCATTGGTTGATTTCGGATTTGAAACGTACTTTCGTGGCAGAAAATGAAAGTATTTCTGCAACAGATTTTACGCAGGGTGCAAACACTTGGGCGAGCGCATTGGGTAAATTTGAAATTGAAGAGGCTTCTTTTTACGGCGGTATGGCGCCACCGAACAACCGCCATCGTTATGAACTGATTGTGTACGCGCTGGATACCGTTTTGGATTTGCCGCGCGGTTTCCGCTTTAATGAGCTGCATTTTGCCATGCAGGGCCATGTTTTGGATTCGGCATGCGTGGTCGGTACTTATGATGTATGACGGTATGCGTCATTATTGAAAACAGCCTGTCCGTTTTTAATTCGGACAGGCTGTTTTTATGGGAAATCAAATCAATTAAACCACTTCGGCTTTAGTGATGATGACAGGTTCGCTCGGTACGTCGTCGTGGTAGCCGTGACGTTTGGTAGAAACGCCTTCGATAGCATCGACAACGTCAAAACCGTCAACGACTTTACCGAATACGGCATAGCCCCAGTCTTGGACAACGGTTTTGCCGTACAGCTCTTTAGAACGGAAGTTCAAGAAAGCGTTGTCGGCAGTGTTGATGAAGAATTGCGCGCTGGCAGAATGAGGATCGGAAGTACGTGCCATGGCGATGGTGTATTTCTCGTTAGGCAAACCGTTGGATGCTTCGTTTTGAATCGGATCACGGGTTTCTTTTTCGTTCATGTTTTCATCCATGCCGCCGCCTTGAATCATGAAGCCTTTGATGACGCGGTGGAAGATTACGCCGTCGTAGAAGCCGTCTTTAACGTATTGCTCGAAGTTTTTAGCAGTAACGGGGGCTTTGTCGAAATCGAGTTCGATTTTGATGTCGCCTTTGTTGGTGTGCAGGATAATCATGGGTTTCCTTTCGTTAGAATCCGGTTTTGAATCATTCGTTAAATTGTGTCTGAACGACAAACTTCAAGGCCGTCTGAAAAATATTCTTTCAGACGGCCTTGTTGTTTAGGTTGATGGTTTACATCAGTACAGCATAAGCCCACAGAGCAACCAATACTACGCAGAGGATGTTCAGCAATAAGCCGACATTCATCATTTCGCGTTGCTTGATTAAGCCTGTACCGAACACAATCGCGTTAGGCGGTGTGGCAACCGGCAACATGAAGGCACAAGATGCACCGACACCGATGACGAATACCAAGACTTGTTCCGGCAGACCCATTTGCGCGGCAATGCTGGCGAAAATAGGCACAAGCAGGGCGGCGGAAGCCGTGTTACTGGTGAACTCGGTCAGGAAGATGATGAAGGTGGCAACCACGAAAATCACCAGCAATGCAGGAGAATGGGAGAATGTGGAAGCAACTTGCTGACCCAATGCTTCAGATGCGCCAGAAGATTGCAGCAACGCGCTCAAGCTGATACCGCCACCGAAGAGCATCAATACACCCCAGTCGGTATTACGGGCAACTTCTTTCCATTGCGCCACGCCGAATACGACGACGGCAACGGCGGCAATCAGGGCGATAACGGTATCGGGGTTGGAAATACCGAATGCGGCTTTGATTTTGGAGCTGAATACCCAAGCGATGGCGGCTGCCAAGAAAATCAACAACGCGATAACGCGGTGCAAAGTCCAAGGGATAGATTCGGCTTTAACTTCCACGCGCTCGTTCAAATTAGGTTTGAGGATGACGTACATGGAGAACAGCATCAACGGCAGAATCAACAGCATCATCGGCAGGCCGAGCTTCATCCAGCCGACGAAGTCCAAGTTCAGCGCTTTGGCGGCAATCATGTTCGGCGGAGAACCGACCACGGTACCCAAGCCGCCGATACTGGCGCAGTAGGCGATACCGAGCAGGACGAAAACGTAGGTTTTGCGTTCTTTTTCTTGATCGAGGTGGCTCATCATACCCATTGCCAAAGGCAGCATCATCGCGGCAGTCGCAGTGTTACTGATCCACATAGACAGGAAGGCGGTAACGGCAAACAGCATCAATACGGCAACTTTCATATTGCCGCGGGACAGGCGCAACAGGCTGACGGCGATTTTACGGTCGAGACGTTGCATGTGCAGTGCGGTAGCAAGTGCGAAGCCGCCGAAGAAGATGTAAATCGTCGGATCAGCAAAGCCTGCCATTGCTTTTTTGATGTCCATATCCGGGAAGCCGAGTACAACGGCAAGGATAGGGATCATCAGCGCGGTAACGGTAATGTGTACGGCTTCGGTAAACCAAAGTGCCGCAACGAAAATCAACAGCGCGATACCTTTGTTGGCATCAGGGCTATAAGGAAGTATGTAATAAATGCCGAAGCAGACGACGGCGGAGATGATGGTGGTCAGCAGGCCTTTAAAGTCGGTAATCGGCTTTTGTGCACTGAGCAGCTCGACGTTTTCCGGATGCTGGGTTTTGTCCTTTGCGTGCAGATCCATAGAATGTTCCTCTGAAGTTTGCTGGTTTTTCTTTTACGCTTGTGCCGGCCGTTTTCAGACGGCCTGACAACGACAGTATATTTGTAATTTAATGTAGTGTAAATAAATTGTAAATTATTTTTTAAAATAAAATAAAAAACGGACAAGCAGCAGGAAGGCTGTTTGTCCGTTCGATTAGGAAAGTGATTGGATTTTAAACATTTTGCGTCAGATTGTCTTGTTCCTTAAACAACAAACCGCAAACGGCCAGACCTGCCGCCGCCAGCAAGGCTCCGGCAATGCCGATATTGGAAAGGCCGAACCAGACGGTTACATAATGTCCCAAAAGCGCACCGCCGCCGATGCCGACATTGTACAAACCTGAATAAATCGAGTTGGCCACATCTGTTGCATCCGAGGCGAATGCCAAGACTTTCGATACCATCCCCAAGCTGACGATGACGATGGCCACGCCCCAAATAAACACCAGCGCGTATACCGCATAAGGGAAAGAGACAAACGGCAGAAGCAGCAGGGCAGAGAGCAGGATGACCGCCACCGCGCCAAGCATAAACAGGCGTTGCGATTTGGCAAACCATTTGCCAAACAAATAAGAAGCGGCAAAGCCTGCCAAACCGTACAGGCTCAAAACGATGGTGACCTGTTCAGCCTTAAATCTGCCAACTTGCAATACAAAAGGCTCGATATAGCTGTATGCCGTGAAATGTGCCGTAATAATCAACACCGTCATGGCATAAAGCAGCATCAGGTTGCGACGTTTGAACAAACTCGGCAGGCTGCTTAAAGAGCCGGTATTTTGGCTGGGTAAAGCAGGCAGGTTTTTGGCCAACACCAGCATTACGCCGGCAGCGCAGACCCCGATCAACAGGAAGCTGAGCTGCCAGCCGAAGTACTGCCCGACCACGCGCCCCAGCGGAATACCCAAAACCATCGCTAAAACCGTACCCGTACTGAGCAAGCCCAAAGCCTGATTGGTTTTGCCGGTGGGCGCAAGCCGTACCGCCAAAGAAGCCGTAATCGACCAAAAGACCGCGTGTGTCAGCGCAATACCGATACGGCTGACCAAGAGGATGTTGAAGTTCCAAGAAAAAAACGACAGCGCGTGAAACAGCGCAAACAGTGCAAACAGCATCAGCAATAATTTGCGCCGTTCGATGTTTTTCGTCATCAGCATCAGCGGCAGCGATAGGAGCGCAACAATCCACGCATACACCGTAATCATCATGCCCACTTCCGTTGCCGCTTTGCCAAAGCTCTGACCGATGTCGCTCAAAAGCGCAATCGGAATATATTCGGTAGTATTGAAAATAAACGCACCCACCGCCAGCGCGCATACGCTAACCCATTGTTTGAATGTTGAAGTCATTATTATGTCCGTTTGATGAAGCAAAAGGTGTTATTGTACGCCTATCTGCATTTTTCAGACGGCCTTAATGAAGAATTTGCAAGCTGTTTGCGTAAGGAGTAAAGTGTTCGGCAACCATATTTGTTTGAATGAAAGGAAATACAAATGCAAACTGTTACCCTCAATATCGACGGCATGACCTGCGGCGGCTGCGTGAAAAGCGTAACCCGTCTTTTGGAAGGCGTAGAAGGCGTGGAAAAAGCAGAAGTCAGCTTGGAAAACAAAAATGCAGTGATTACTTTTGATGAAAGCAAGACAGATACCGATGCGCTGATTGATGCCGTAGAAGATGGTGGCTACGATGTGGCTTTGTAACCGATAAGCGTATTTTGAAAAGGCCGTCTGAAACGCTTCAGACGGCCTCTGTCTCTTGATAACTTACTTTTTGCCATTATTTGGATTACACCGCCACATGGGTAAACAAAAGTTTTCGCGCATAGCCCAACCACATTCAGAAGGAAGAAACCATGCAACAAAAAGTCCGTTTCCAAATCGAAGGCATGACCTGTCAGGCCTGCGCTTCGCGTATTGAAAAAGTGTTGAACAAAAAAGATTTTGTCGAATCGGCAGGGGTGAACTTCGCCAGCGAGGAGGCGCAGGTTACGTTTGACGACAGCAAAACTTCCGCTGCCGACATTGCCAAAATCATTGAGAAAACCGGCTACGGCGCGAAGGAAAAAACGGAAGACGCGCTGCCGCAGCCCGAAGAAACCGCGCATGTAAGCTGGCGGCTGTGGCTTTTGCTGGCCATTAATATTCCGTTCCTTATCGGCATGGCAGGCATGATGATCGGGTGGCACGATTGGATGATTCCGCCGATGTGGCAATTTGTGCTGGCAAGCATAGTGCAACTTTGGCTGGCCATCCCGTTTTACAAAAGCGCGTGGGCGAGCATTAAAGGCGGACTGGCGAATATGGATGTGCTGGTTACCATCGGTACAGTGTCGATTTATCTGTATTCTGTCTATATGCTGTTTTTCAGTCCGCATGCGGCGCACGGCATGGCGCATGTGTATTTTGAAGCAGGCGTGATGGTGATTGGTTTTGTGTCGCTGGGCAAATTTTTGGAACACCGCACCAAAAAATCCAGCTTGAACAGCTTGGGCTTGCTGCTCAAACTCACGCCGACCCAAGTCAATGTACAACGCAACGGCGAATGGCAACAGCTTCCCATCGACCAAGTGCAAATCGGCGACCTTATCCGCGCCAATCACGGCGAACGCATTGCCGCCGACGGCATTATTGAAAGCGGCAGCGGTTGGGCGGACGAGAGCCACCTTACCGGCGAATCCAATCCCGAAGAGAAAAAGGCAGGCGGCAAAGTGTTGGCAGGCGCGCTGATGACCGAAGGCAGCGTGGTGTACCGCGCCACGCAGCTCGGCAGCCAAACCCTGCTCGGCGACATGATGAATGCGCTCTCTGAAGCACAAGGCAGTAAAGCACCGATTGCGCGCGTAGCCGATAAAGCGGCGGCGGTGTTTGTGCCTGCTGTCGTGGGCATCGCGCTTTTGACTTTTATCGCCACTTGGCTGGTTAAGGGCGATTGGACGATTGCGCTGATGCACGCCGTTGCCGTTTTGGTGATTGCTTGTCCGTGCGCGCTCGGTCTGGCGACCCCTGCCGCGATTATGGTTGGCATGGGCAAAGCAGTGAAACACGGCATTTGGTTTAAAGACGCAGCGGCAATGGAAGAAGCCGCCCACGTCGATGCCGTCGTGCTGGACAAAACCGGCACGCTGACCGAAGGCAGGCCGCAGGTTGCCGCCGTTTATTGCGTTCCCGACAGCGGCTTTGACGAAGACGCTTTGTACCGCATCGCCGCCGCCGTCGAACAAAACGCCGCCCACCCGCTCGCCCGCGCCATCGTCTCCGCCGCCCAAGCGCGTGGCTTGGAGATTCCTGTCGCACAAAACGCGCAAACCGTTGTCGGCGCAGGCATTGCCGCCGAAGTGGAAGGCGTAGGTTTGGTGAAAGCAGGCAAAGCCGAATTTGCCGAACTGACCTTGCCGAAGTTTTCAGACGGCGTTTGGGACATTGCAAGCATTGTTGCAGTCTCAGTTGACAACAAACCTATCGGCGCATTCGCACTTGCCGACGCATTGAAATCTGATACCGCCGAAGCCATAGGCCGTCTGAAAAAACATAATATTGATGTTTACATTATGAGCGGCGACAACCAAGGTACGGTCGAATACGTAGCCAAACAACTGGGTATCGCACACGCCTTTGGTAATATGAGTCCGCGCGATAAAGCTGCCGAAGTGCAGAAACTCAAAGCTGCCGGCAAAACCGTGGCGATGGTCGGCGACGGCATCAACGACGCACCTGCGCTCGCCGCCGCCAACGTCAGCTTCGCCATGAAAGGCGGTGCGGACGTTGCTGAACACACCGCATCCGCCACACTGATGCAGCATTCGGTCAACCAGCTCGCCGATGCCCTGCTGGTGTCGCAGGCAACTCTGAAAAACATCAAGCAAAACCTGTTTTTCGCCTTCTTCTACAATATTTTGGGCATTCCGCTCGCCGCGCTTGGCTTTCTAAACCCTGTTATCGCAGGCGCGGCAATGGCGGCAAGCTCGGTTTCCGTGTTGAGCAATGCCTTACGCCTGAAACGGGTGAATATTGAGTGATAATATAAAGGCCGTCTGAAGACTGTTTTTTCAGACGGCCTGTCATTTAAGTATTTTTGAAGGAATAATCATATGAAAACACTTCGTTTATTGTTTGGCTTGGCATTGGTTGTTACTGGGTTTAGCGTGCAGGCTGAGGATTACAGCGAGAAGCAGCACGATAAGCTGATACGAGAATGTAATCGAAACAATCTGGAGAGTTGCGTCACTGCGGCCATTTGGATGCGCGATTATCTTGAAGCGCCTGCTCATGCGTATCCGTTTCTGAAAAAAGCCTGCGATGGCGGCAATATGCGCGGCTGCAATGTTTTGGGTAATCTGTATCTCAATCCGTCCAGCGGTTTAGGCATGGATTATGCCGCCGCGGTCAAGCTCTACGAGCGAGCCTGTAAAGGCGGTTATGAAAATGCCTGTACCAATTTTGAAGAAACTAAAGCAGAGATGGCGCAAGGCAATACACCAGACCGCGACAGCCGTTTAAACCAACTGAGCGAATCTTGTGCTTTGGAAAACGAAGCTGCTTGTCAGGCGTTAATGATGGAAATGCAACGTTGAGTATGACGTTAAGGCCGTCTGAAATCGGTTTTCAGACGGCTTTCAATCTATATTTTCTGATTGAGTGATCCACTGGGAGATGTCGTATGGACATGATGTTGTTTACCAATATTGTATTGATTGTTTTATGTATTTTTACCATGTTGCTGGTGTGGTCGCGCAACTGGAAACGCAAGCAGGCGTATTTTGAGAAAATCAAAAGTAATCCGGAAAACCTCAAATGGGTTGGGCAAAATCTGACCGATCAGGAATGGAAGGATTTGAAAGTCGTAAGCGACCGTTTTGGGCTGCCCATGTTGCAGGCCAAGCAATTAATTGATTTTTATAAAAACAGTCAGCGTTAATTGATGATTTAACGATAGAACTTGACTGAAGTTAAGGCCGTCTGAAATAGCACTCTTATAATAATATAAGTGATATTTCAGACGGCCTTGCTGTTGATTCAAATAAAGGGAGGAGAACAAAAATGACCGTTTACTTAATCGGCGACTCCGTTCGGCTTGCTTCGGAGCCTTACACGCGCGCCGCTTTGCCTGAGGTGGATATTGTTTCTCCATCGGAAAACTGCCGTTCGTCGCATGATGTGTTAGAGCATATCAGGCAATGGACAGAGGGCGCGACTGTGGGAGACATTATCCACATCAATTGCGGTTTGCACGACATCCGCCACAATCAAGGCTGTAATGAGCCGGTGGCCGATATAAAAACCTATCGCAGCAACCTGATTCAAATTTTCGATTATCTGAAACAGACAGGGGCAAAAATTATTTGGGCGAGCAGTACGCCGTTTTTGGAAAGCGTACACAATATCGTCAAACCCTCGCGCCGCTATCTGGCCGACTTGAAGGCCTATAACCGTGTGGCGGAGGATTTGGCAAGGCAATATGGTTTTACCGTCAATGATTTATACAGTCTGATGTTTGAGCAGGATTTGACCGATGTGATGCTGTGCGATGGACTTCATTTCAATGAGTTCGGCAGCAAGATGATAGGCGAGGCAGTAGCCGAAGCGATATTGAAACAGTTGTGCTAACTTGACGTAATCCATTTTTATTATGTTTTTAATATTGAGACAGACTTTAAGTTGCAACCCAATATCTATTGGGGTATAGTGATTACTCTTATCAACATGAAACTAAGAAGGAATAAATGATGACTGGCAAATTAGATCAAATCAGCGGTGAAGTAAAAGAGAAAGCCGGCGAAGTTCTTGACGATTCCAAACTCAAAGCTGAAGGCGTAGTTCAACAAGGCGTCGGTAAGACAAAAGAAGTTGCTGCGGATGCTAAAGAAAAAGCAGAAAACTTTGCAGGCGAGGCTAAAGAAAAAGTAGAAAACTTTGCAGGTGAAGCTAAAGAAAAAGCAGCTCATTTAGCCGGTGAAGCCAAAGAGAAAGTAGCACACTTGGCTGAAGAAGCCAAAGAAAAAGCTGAAGGCTTGATTAATGATATTAAAAGCAAATTTTAATATTTAAAGAATAAAAGGCCGTCTGAAAGATTTTTCAGACGGCCTTTGTTTATGGTTTTAAAGTTTAGGCAAACTGTTTGCCAAATTCGATAAACTCGTCTTTTTTGGCTTTGGCTTTGCCGGAGTCGATGGCTTCTTGCGCGGCTTTGACACCGTCCGCCAGCGATGCGACCACATTTCCTGCGTAGAGCGCGGCGGCTGCATTGAGGACGACGATGTCGCGTGCGGCACCGACTTTGCCATCCAGCACTTCGTTCATTTTTTGCAGGGATTCTTGCGCGTTTTCGACTTTGATTTCGTCCAAATTGCGGCGGATTTCCATGCCGAAATCGGCCGGGCTGATATCGTATTCGGTGATTTTGCCGTCTTTCAGTTCGGCAACGCGGGTTTTGCCGGTCAGCGTGATTTCATCCAAACCGCCTTCGCCGCACACAACCAAAACATGTTTGGAACCAAGCTGTTGCAATACGCGGGAAAGAATGCCGCACAAGTCGATGTGGAACACGCCCAAGAGTTGGTTTGCCGCGCCGGCAGGATTGGTCAGTGGGCCCAAGATATTGAAGATGCTGCGGAATCCGAGCGAACGGCGGACAGGGGCAACATAGCGCATGGCGCTGTGATGGTTGGGCGCGAACATAAAGCCGATGCCGGTTTGCTGAATGCTTTGGGCAACCTGTTCGGGGTTGAGATTGAGGTTGGCGCCCATTTGTTCCATGACATCGGCAGCGCCGCTGGATGAAGAAACGGAGCGACCGCCGTGTTTGGCAACTTGCGCGCCTGCCGCAGCCGCGACAAACATAGAAGTCGTGGAAATATTGAAAGTTTTGGCACCATCGCCGCCCGTGCCGACAATATCGACCAAGTCATCGGCGTTTTCCAGCGGCACTTTAGTGGCAAATTCGCGCATCACGCTGGCTGCGGCGGTAATCTCGGAAACGGTTTCAACTTTAATCCGCAGGCCGGTCAGGATGGCGGCGATTTGCTCGGGCGGAACTTGGCCACTCATGATTTGGCGCATGAGGTCGGTCATTTCATCGTAGAAAAGTTCGTTGTTGCTGATGAGGCGTTCAATCGCTTGTTGAGGGGTAATCATGATTTTTCCTTTGTTCGTGTCCGATGTGATTCAGGCCGTCTGAAAATGCGGTTTGAACATTGTCAAACTCCTTTCAGACGGCTTTTCATTAAGATTTTTGCGGGCGATAGTCTTTGAATTCTTCCAAGAAGTTTTTCAGCATATCGTGGCCGTGTTCGGTCAGCAGGGCTTCGGGGTGAAACTGTACGCCTTCGACGGCATATTCTTTGTGGCGTACGCCCATGATTTCGCCGTCTTCCGTCCAAGCGGTAATTTCGAGGCAGTCGGGCAGGGTGGAGCGGTCGATGGCCAGGCTGTGGTAGCGCGTGCAGTTGACCGGATTGGGCAGGCCTTTAAACATGCCTGTGCCGTGATGGAAAACGGGGGAGACTTTGCCGTGCATCATCGTTTGCGCGCACACGACATTGCCGCCGAACGCTTCGCCTATAGTTTGATGGCCGAGGCACACGCCCATGACGGGCAGCCTGCCGGCAAAGTGCTGCATAGCTGCAACAGAAATGCCTGCCTCTTTAGGGGAACAAGGGCCGGGGCCGATGACCAGATATTGCGGCTTTAGGGCTTCGATTTCTTCGATGGTGATTTCATCGTTGCAACGTACCAAAACTTCCTGCCCCAATTCGGCAAAGTATTGGACGATGTTGTAGGTGAAGCTGTCGTAGTTATCAATGAATAAAAGCATTTGCAAACCTTTAATGACATTTTGGCAGACAGGGTAAGGTCTGCCAAAATTGTAAAAATCGTTTATGTTTGCATAATATCACAATCTTTACCTAAAGGCCGTCTGAAACGGCGGATAAGACAAAACAGCTAAAAAATGCTATGCTTTACGCTTTGAACCTAATCTGTTTGAAGTGATGAAAAAGTATCTTATCCCGACTGCCGCCGTTGTTGTCGCCGCTGCGCTCGGCACGCCTTATTATCTTGGTGTCAAAGCGGAAGAAAGCCTGACCGAGCAACAAAAGCTGTTGCAGGAATCCGGTTTCCTGACCGTTGAGTCCCACCAATACGATCGCGGCTGGTTCAGTTCAACCGAGACGACCGTCATCCGCCTCAAGCCGACCCTGCTTCAAAATACGCAAAAATACCTGCCGGACAATTTGAAAACCGTCCTGCAAGAGCCGATTACGGTCATTAACCATGTGACACACGGCCCGTTTGCCGGCGGCTTCGGTACGCGTGCCCACGTGGAAACCGAGTTCCAATACCATCCGGAAACCAAAAAAGTTTTAGACCGCTTCTTCGGCCAGCAAACGCCGTTGACCATGACCAATACGGTTTACCTTTCCGGCGACGGCAAACTCAGCCTCAATATTCCCGCCTTCGATTATGAAGAGCTTTCCGGTATCAAGCTCAACTGGAAAGGCTTTAGCGGCAATACCGATTACAGCCAAGGCTTCAAAAGCTATCGCCACGATTACCTTGCGCCGTCTTTGCAAGTCAAATTGGCCGACAAAGGCGATGTGTCTTTGGAAAACCTGCGCTTCCAATCCGAAACGGAAGACGGCCTGACCAAACTTGCTTTGGGTAAGAGCAGCATTACGCTGGATAAATTCCTGCTGCAATGGAAAGAAAACATTGATTACAACGTTAAGTTGAATGAGTTGGTCAACCTTGTGACCAACCTGCAAATCGGTGCATTTATCAATCCGACCGGCACGATTGCTCCGTCTAAAATCGAAGTCAGCAAACTGCGTTTCGATACCCAGACCGGCGAAGTCGATAAATTCATCAACAGCGAAGGCCGCTTCCAATTTGAAAGCCTGACTTATGGCGAAGATAAATACGGCCCTCTGGATATTAATGTCGCTGCCGAGCATTTGGACGCCGCATCACTTTTGGCATTGAAAAACAAAATTGCCGAAGTGTCCGTGAAGAAAATGAGCGAAGAAGAAATTCAGGCTTCCTTGATTCAGACGGCCAAAAACGAGGCTTCGGGCCTGTTTACCAACAATCCGGTTTTAAACGTCAAAACTTTCAAATTTACCATGCCTAATGGTGATGTCGATGTCAGCGGCAAGCTTGCCTTTAAAGGTTTGACGGCCAAAGACCTCAACAGCCTGGGCGATATGCTGAAAAAAACCGAAGCCGACTTCAACATGAGCGTACCGCAAAAATTGTTGGAACAACTCGCCGTTAACCAAGCAAGCAGCCTGTTTAGCGTCAATGCCGAAGATGAAGCCGCAGGCCGTGCCAGCATCGACGATATCAACGAGACCTTGCGCCTGATGGTAGACAGCACCATTAAAAGCATGGCAAGCGAAAAATATTTGTCCTTAGAAGACGATAATGTCAAAACCCATCTGACTCTGCAAAACAGCGAGTTGAAATTAAACGGAAAAGTCCTTCAAAGCGACCCGGAACCCGAGTTTGATGAATCAGACTTTCCCAATAACTAATCCTCAATCACACAAACAGCGGTTTTAGCTTCACTGAAGTTAAAACCGCAAATCAACCCACAATCAAAAAGGAAACCCATGTTTCGTACCATGCTCGGCGGCAAAATCCACCGTGCCACCGTTACCGAAGCCGACCTCAACTACGTCGGCAGCATTACCGTTGACCAAGACCTGCTGGATGCGGCAGGTATTTGCGTGAACGAAAAAGTCGCTATCGTCAACAATAACAACGGCGAACGTCTTGAAACCTACACCATCCCCGGCGAACGCGGCAGCGGCGTCGTTTGCTTGAATGGCGCGGCTGCGCGTTTGGTTCAAAAAGGCGACATCGTGATTATCATGTCTTACGTTATGTTGTCCGAACCCGAAATTGCAGCGCATGAGCCGAAAGTCGTCCTCGTCGATGAGAACAATAAAATCCGCGACGTGATTTCTTATGAGCCGCCGCACACCGTGTTGTAATATTCAAACAAAGGCCGTCTGAAACGTTTCAGACGGCCTGTTTCCCAAATTCAACTTATCTGAAAGGCTTTGCCGTGAATATCCAAATCAACAACATCACCGTCAGCAACGATGCGCCCTTTACCCTTTTCGGCGGCATCAATGTCCTTGAAGACCTTGACTCTACGCTGAAAGCCTGTGAGCAATACGTTAAAGTAACCGATAAGCTCGGCATCCCTTATGTGTTCAAAGCCTCTTTCGACAAGGCAAACCGCTCTTCCATCCACTCTTTCCGCGGTGTGGGTTTGGACGAAGGCATGAAGATTTTTCAAGCGGTGAAGCGCGAGTTTAACGTTCCCGTGATTACCGACGTTCACGAGCCTTACCAATGCCAACCGATTGCCGAAGTCTGCGATGTTATTCAGCTGCCTGCCTTCTTGGCACGCCAAACCGATTTGGTGGTGGCAATGGCGAAAACCGGCAATGTCATCAACATCAAAAAGCCGCAATTTCTCAGTCCGTCTCAAATGAAAAACATTGTGGAGAAATTCCAAGAAGCAGGCAACGAACAAATTATTTTGTGCGAACGCGGCGCAAACTTCGGCTACGACAATTTGGTGGTCGATATGCTGGGCTTTGGCGTGATGAAAAAAACGTGTAACAACCTGCCCGTTATTTTTGACGTAACCCATTCCCTGCAAACACGCGAATCCGGTGCCGCCGCATCTGGCGGCCGTCGCGCCCAAGTATTGGACTTGGCGCTTGCCGGTATGGCAACCCGATTGGCCGGTTTGTTCCTTGAATCTCATGCTAATCCCGACCAAGCCAAATGCGATGGCCCAAGTGCATTGCCGCTTGCACAATTGGAAGACTTCCTGACCCGTGTTAAAGCAATCGATGAAACCGTGAAATCGTTTGCGCCTATGGATATTCGTTAAGGGCAAATAAGTTAAAAGGCCGTCTGAAAGCATTTTCAGACGGCCTTTTTATTGGCATTACTGTCCGCGTAAAAACAACGCATCCAATTCTTTTAAAGTCAGTTTGACCCAAGTCGGACGGCCGTGGTTGCACTGGTTGCTGCGCGGTGTGTTTTCCATATCGCGCAGGAGTGCGTTCATTTCGGGCAAAGTCAGTTGGCGGCCGGCGCGGACGGAGCCGTGGCAGGACATGGTGGCGAGGATGTGGTTTTCGTGTTCCTCGATGGTTTGGCTGCTGCCGACTTGGGTGAGTTCGCCCAATACATCTTTGGCCAGTGAAACGACGTCGGCTTTGCCGAGCATGGCGGGAACTGCGCGGACGGCAAGGGTATTACCGCCCATGTCGGACAATTCCAGCCCGAAGCCTGCCAGCGTTTCGGCATGATCGGCAAGGGCGGCACATTCTTCGTGGGATGCGGCAAAGGTTACGGGAATAAGCAGACGCTGGCTTTGCAGGTTGCCGTTTTCCTGACGTTGGCGTTTCATTTTCTCGTAGTTGACGCGCTCGGCGGCAGCGTGCATATCGATGAGCAACAGACTGTCTTCTGCTTGGGCAAGGATGTAGATGCCAAGTAATTGGGCAATGGCAAAACCGAGCGGCGGCAGTTCGGATTGTGATGGAAGGCCGTCTGAAAGTGGCGTATCTGTTTTGGGAGTAGGCATTTCAGACGGCATATTGCCGAAACGTGCCTGCTCGAATTGGCCCAACTCAAGGTCGATGTCGTCGGTTTTTTTGTAAAGCTCGGCGTAAGTATTCATGGCCGCGCGGCTTTCGCGCAGGGACAGGCTGCGTTGTTGCGGCGCACGCGCTGCTTGGTAAGGCATGGGCGCGGTTTTGCCTGATGTGCGTGTATCGGATTTGTTGCCCGTCGGGTAGTTGGATGCGCTATCAAACAGATTTTCGCTGTCGTTTTCAGACGGCATTGGTGCAGGCGTAACGCCGGTAATGTCATGCAGTACTTCGCCTGCGTTGCTGACGCTTTCGGTCAAGTCGGCGCGCGTGTCGGCAAGGGCTTTGTTGAGCGTGTGGAACACGAGTTGGTGTACTTGTTGGCTGTCGCGGAAGCGGATTTCGGTTTTGGTTGGGTGTACGTTGACATCCACGGCTTCTGGCGGCAGGTCGAGAAAGAGGACGAAAGCAGGCGTCAGCGCGTTGTGCAATACGTCTCGGTATGCCTGCTTGACGGCATGGAGCATGACTTTGTCGCGGACAAAACGATGGTTGACGAAGCAGTATTGTTTGTCAGTTTTGCCTTTGGCGAAAGTCGGCTTGGCAATCGCGCCATAGAGCCGTAATGCGCCATTGCCGCTGTCAATTTCCAATGAGGCCGTCTGAAAATCATCGCCGACAATGGCGGCGATACGTTCATGCAGGCTTTGTGCAGGAAGTTTGAACACTTGTTTGCCGTCGCGTTTGAGTGAGAAGGCAATGTGCGGATGCGCCAGCGCGAGGCGTTCGAGCATGGTAGCGCAGTGGGCGTATTCGGTGTTTTCAGATTTGAGGAACTTGCGCCGCGCCGGGGTATTGAAGAAGAGTTCGGCGGCTTCGATGGTGGTGCCGACGGGGTGGGCGGCGACGGTGGGGCTGCTGAGTTTGCCGTCTTCGGCTTTGACTTGGGTCGCATGCGTGCTGTCTTCTTGACGGCTGGTCAGGGTCAGGCGGCTGACGGAGGCGATACTGGCCAAGCCTTCGCCGCGAAAGCCCATGCTGGCAACGTGTTCCAAATCGTTTAAGGTTTTGATTTTGCTGGTGGCATGGCGGTGTAGTGCAAGCTCGATGTCGTCCGTATGGATACCGCTGCCGTTGTCGCTGACGCGAATCAGGCGGATGCCGCCGCCGGCCAGCTCGACATCAATCGTCGTCGCGCCTGCATCGATGCTGTTTTCAACGATTTCTTTCAAGGCGTTGGCAGGACGTTCGACCACTTCGCCGGCGGCGATTTGGTTGACAAGATGGTCGGGCAGGGCGGCAATTCGGGACATCGGTTTCTTTCAAAAAAGCAACAGAGGAAGGGGAAATTACAGGTATTTGCGCATCAATTCGCATTCGACGCGGATGGTTTTGTTCAGCTGCAATACGGCAGTGCCGAGCGATTCATAACGGTTGAGGCGATAAAAAGGCACGGAATTGAGCGAGGCATACAGTTTGAGAAAGCTGAGACCTGCATTTCGTGCCATTTCTTCGGCGCGGCTGAGCAGGGCCGTACCCAAGCCGAGATTGTGGAAGAGCGGATGGACGTATAGGGCGTCCAGTTGCGCTTCTTTGAAATCGACTTGGAAGAAGCCTTGAATCAGCCCTTTGTATTCGACCACCCACAATGCTTTGTTTTTATCGGAGATGGTTTCCAAATAGCTGTTGATGTCGAGCAGACTTTCCCATGTGTGCATAATGGTTTCATCGTAACTGCGGATGCAGGCGTATTGAACGGCATGCAGATGGGCGTTGTGTATGGCTTGGCAGTCTTTTTCGGTTGCCGGACGGAGGATGGTCAGAAGGCTCATGGCGGATGGTCGGAAAAATTGATTTCAGACGGCCTTTAGCAATCAAAGGCCGTCTGAAAAAAGTGGGTAAGGTTACAGGCTTTGATGTAAGGTTTGTGCGGTTTGGAACGCGTTGTCCGTATCGTTGGCCAAGACGGTAAAGTGGCCCATTTTTCGGCCTTTGCGCGCGGCTTTTTTACCGTAAAGATGCAGATGTGCGTTCGGGTTGCTTTGCAGCGGCAGCCATTCGGGTTCGCCGCCGTCTTCCTTCCAAACGTCGCCCAAAATATTCGCCATACAGCAAGAACTCAGCAATTTAGTGTCAGCCGGAGGCAGGTTGCACATCAGGCGGACCTGTTGCTGGAATTGGTCTGCCGCGCAGGCGTCGATGGTATGGTGGCCGGAATTGTGCGGACGCGGTGCGATTTCGTTGACGACCAATTCATGCATATCGCCGACAACAAACATTTCTACTGCCAATACGCCGACGTAGTTCAATTCATCGGCTAAACGCTGCGCCATTTGTCGCGCTTGTAGCTGAATGTCGGCACTCAGTCGGGCTGGGACAATGGAGTAGGCGAGGATACCGTTTTCGTGAATATTTTCGGCAGGGTCGAAAGTTTGCACGTTGTCATTGTTCAGACGGCATACGATAACGGAAATTTCGCCGCGCAAGTCCACCATTTTTTCCAAAACGCAATCCACACCGCCGTGTTCGGCAAACGCGGCTTTGAGTTCATCCAATGTTTTTACGCGGATTTGGCCTTTGCCGTCGTAGCCCAAAGTGGCAGTTTTCAGGATGCCGGGCAGAAATTGTACGCTGTCTTCAGTAATGTCTTCGGCCTTGCAAACTGCTTGATATGGTGCGGTTTGCAGGCCAGCTTTGCGTATCCATGCCTTTTCCTGAATGCGGTTTTGCGCGATGGCAACGCAGTCGCCGCTGGGGGAAACATTGGTGTGTTTGGCGAGAAAACGCATCGCGTCGGCATTGACGTTTTCAAACTCGGTCGTAACAGCCGCGCATTTTGCCAATTCTTCCAAAGCGGCCGGGTCATCAAACGGCGCACACAAATGGCGGTCGGCAAATTCCGCTGCTGGCGCATTCGGGTCGGGATCGAGTACGGTTACTTTGTAGCCCATGGTTTTGGCAGCAACAGTAAACATTCTGCCTAATTGTCCGCCGCCAAGAATGCCGAGCATAGCAGGAGGGAGGATGGGGGATGTGTTCATGGATAATCGCTTTATGAAGAAATTGTGTAGGGTGTTTGCGGGCTGTCTGAAAATGGTTTTACGGCTTCAGACGGCCTGATGTTTTAAAGTTTGCCGATAAATTGCGGCGGAACGTTTTCAGTTAACCATACGCCGTTGTCCGCCAAATAAAATTGATGTCCTGCCGCAAGCATGGCGACAGTGTCGATGGTCAATACAACCGGCTTGCCGTGGCGGGAGCCGACGTTGACGGCTGTTTCGGCATCGGCAGACAGATGGACAAAATGGCGCGAGGCAGAATGCAGGCCTTGCTCCAAAATAGACGGAACAGAGTGCTCAGCCGTACCGTGATACAAAATCTGAGGAGGCGTTGCCACTTTGTGTTCGACCTGAACTTGTGCCGTCGAATGACCTTGCGCCGCGCGGATGCGTTTGCCGTCTTCAAAAAGGGTAAACCGTTTTTTATCGTTGTTTTCGACCACTTCCAGCAATACTTCGTAGGTCAGCGGATTGCCCGTAAAGCCGCGCTCGGGATGATTTACCTGTGTCAGCAGGGTATCAATATCCACCCAGCCGTCTTTATCCAAAGTAATGCCGATTTGCTCAGGATGATGACGTAAGATAAAGCTAAGGAATTTGCTGATGGATTTTAGTTGTTTTTCGTTTAGTATCATTATGCCCATTTTAGACTGATATAGTTTAGAAGATCAGTATTTAATTTTTATAGTAGCCTAAAAATTTCTAGAGATTATAGGCTTTACTTTTGACAGTATTAACGAACTATTCCCATACTTTGTGAATGATTCATCTGTTTTTCCATTTCACGTTGTTCAGCTTCTAACTGAAAGTTTTGTTCAGTTTTCAGTATATCTTTAAAGCTTTCTCTGGAATCAATGTTCATTGCTTCATTGACATCAACTTTAGCGATTCGGAGAAAAGTATTATCCTTATGCATGACGCCCAGACAGTTATCTTTTGTGATGTTGAATGCCATAATTTCAGGAAGTTTTTTAGCATAGGCTTCAGCAGTTAAGGCCGCAATACCGTTCTGGATACTGTCTTCTGAATAAGGCAGATGATGTTTTTTTATAAATTCAGTAAATTTGTCTGTAATTTGCGCGTGAAGTTTTTGCGCCTGCTCTGGCATATTTTTGAGAGAATAAGGATAGTTCTGCTCTTCGGTTTCAGATTTAGGGTTAGTAATCGGAACATACTCAAATTGATTGTCACCATTGATGGTATGATCAAAGTATTGCGGTGTTTTCGGGTGGGATTTGTCGTAATACACTCTGCGGCGGTCTTCATCACCCAAGTCCAGGCCGTTGATCTCGAGCTGACGCTCTTCCAGTCCCAGCCCCTTCATATCGATGACCAGCTTGGCTTTTGGGTCATGTGCGTAATGCTTGCGCACGATGTAGCCAATGACGTGCGCCGCATAGATGTTGCGGTAGTCCGATTCGCCGTGCGGCCCCAGTTGTGCCTTTTCGGGCGGCTGGTCGTAATAGGTATGGGCAAGGATTTCTTTTTGGCTGTCGGAGACAGTCATATCGGGATTGAATTTCAATCCTCGGGTAGGGACAATCTTTTTATTTCCAAGTGCAGTTTCATCTAAAAAATACTGCTCGTATCCGAATCCTTTACCGACAACCTCTTGCAGGCTGAGATTGGTTTTCCCCTGCTGTTTCTGTTCGTAGCTGACGACAGCATTCCAGCCCGCAATCATTGCCAACGCCTCATTGTTGCGTTCGGCATCCAGCAAATCTTTCAGTGGTTTGGTATAGTCTTTGCGCTTGGCATCGCTTTCCGCAATTGTGTTGATTTCGGCAAGTACCCGGTTTTCCGTTTCTTTATGTCCCTGTTCGTAGTAAAAGAAACCGTGCTGCATTTCATGGCCAAGCTGGAAGATAAGGGATTTTTGTTCATCCGGCGTTTCTAGCTGTGACAGATTAATGGAAATCCGGGTTTTACTCGCATTGTAGCTGGCGCCGGCATGCGGATTTTTATTGACAGCCAGTTTGTCCAAATAGCCCTTTTCCGCTGCGGTATTGAGTCGTTCGGTTAATATGGGTGATGCTGTTACGGCGGCAATCAGATTGTGGTATGCATCCGAGTTTTTGCCGTTGGGGAGCGAATTTTGGGCAAAGTCGTCCAATATCTTTTGCAGTTGAGGATTGATCTGATTCATGTTTTATGACCCTGGTTTAAAAATATTGAAAGTAATTTCATTGATGCATTTATGCAGTACCTTTTGTGCACTTTCCCCCTGATAAAAGACTTTCAGATGTGATTTATAGCCGTTTGGATATTTTTTTTCATAGCCGTTGAAAGGCTTGCCCAAACGTCCCTTCCCTGTATAGATAAACCCCGCCTGCTCCAGAAGCGGATGGAACTGATCCAAATCCATCTGGCAAATCGGTGTAGCAGGGGGATACCCCCCTCCATCACCGAAATATAAACGCATTGTCCCACTTTTATCCAAATCGAAATTAATCCACCAGCTCCAGCCGGTATTTCCAAAATTATTGCCTGCATAAAAATCCCATGCTGAGTTTTCTTCTTTGCTATATGGGACTAAGTTCATTTTCATCACCTTTTCCGCCGTTTCAATTCTAAAATCTTCTGGCGATTTGGCGTAGTGTAAGAAATCCAATACCTTGGTCAGCACTTCAGGTGCAGTCAGATTCGGTCTTCCGGCAATCTGCTGTTTGTCTTGATTCATCATGTTACCCTCCTTTGCGGGTATGGGGTTTGCGGTGGAGCAGGCTGAAAGCAGCAGCCCGATGGTCAATGCGGTTGCGATTGTGTATTTCATGGGGTTCTTTCAAAACTGGGAAGCTGATCTTTCAGACGACCTTTTGTCAAGAAACGTCGTCTGAAACAGCAGCCTCGTTTTCAGCTGCGACAGATTAATGGAGATCCGGGTTTTACTCGCATTGTAGCTGGCGCCAGCATTCGGATTTTTATTGACCGCCAGTTTGTCTAAATAGCCCTTTTCCGCTGCGATATTGAGACGTTCGGTCAATACGGGTGATGCCGTTACGGTGGCAATCAGATTGCGGTATTCGTTTGAGTTTTTGCCGTTGGGGAGCGAATTTTGGGCAAAGTCGTCCAATATCTTTTGCAGTTGAGGATTGATCTGACTCATGTTTTATGACCCTGGCTTGAAAATATCGAAAGTAATTTCATTGATGCATTTATGCAGTACTTTTTCTGCACTTTCCCCCTGATAAAAGACTTGGAGATCTGCTTCGTAGCCATTCGGATATTTTTTTTCATAGCCGTTGAAAGGCTTACCCAAGCGTCCCTTCCCTGTATAGGTAAATCCCGCCTGCACCAGCAGCGGATGGAACCGGTCCAAATCCATCTGGCAAATCGGTGTGGCAGGGAGATCCTCTCCTACATCACCGAAATGTAAGCGCATTTTTCCGGATTGATCTTTTGTAAAATTAATTGACCAGATCCAATTGCTGTCGCCAAACTTATTACCGATATAAAAATCGCTATAACCATCTGTACGTTCCAGCAACTTTAAATTCATTACTTTCCCTGCCGTTTCAATCTCAAAATCCTCAGGTGATTGGGCATAGCGCAGGAAATCCAATACCTTGGTCAATACTTCGGGTGCGGTCAGATCCGGTCTTCCGGCAATCTGCTGTGTATCTTGATTCATCATGTTGCCCTCCTTTGTGGGTATGGGGTTTGCAGTGGAGCAGGCTGAAAGCAGCAGCCCGATGGTCAATGCAGTTGCGATTGTGTATTGCATAGGGTTCTTTCGAGGCAGGGAAGCTGATCTTTCAGACGACCTTTTGTCAAGAAACGTCGTCTGAAACAACAGCCTCGTTTTCAGCTGCGACAGATTAATGGAGATCCGGGTTTTACTCGCATTGTAGCTGGCGCCAGCATGCGGATTTTTATTGACCGCCAGTTTATCCAAATAGCCTTTTTCTGCTGCCGTATTGAGCCTTTCGTTTAATGCATGAGAAGCAGTTACTGCAGCAAGCAGATTACGGTATTCATCTGACTTTTTGCCGTTAGGTAGAGAGTTTTGGGCAAAGTTGTCTAAAACAGTTTGCAGCTTAGGATTGATTTTATTCATTTTCTACAAACCTTTTTTAAAAACAAGAAAGGTAATTTCATTGATACAGTCATGCAATACTTTTTCTTTGCTTTCCCCTTGGTAGAACACATTAAGATGAGATTTATATCCATCCGGATACGTTTTTACGTAACCATTAAAAGGTCTGCCCATATGTCCTTTACCTGTGTAAATAAACCCCGCCTGCTCCAGCAGCGGATGGAAATGATCCAAATCCATCTGGCAAATCGGTGTAGCAGGGGAATACCCCCCTCCGTTACCGAAATATAAGTGCACTTTCCCGCTTTTCTCTTTTGAATTGAAATTAATCCACCATCCCCAGCCGGTATTTCCAAAGTTATTGGCTGCATAAAAATCCCATGCCGATTTTTCTTCTTTGCTATATGGGGCAAATTTCATTTTCATTACTTTTTCCGCTGTTTCAATCCGGAAGTCATCGGGTGATTGGGCATGGCGCAGGAAATCCAAAACCTTGGTCAGCACTTCGGGTGCGGTCAGGTTTGGTCTTCCAGGTGTGGTTTGTATATTCTGATTTATGGGTTTACTCTCTTTTGTAGTCATTGTGTTGACGGAAGAACAGGCTGAAAGCAGCCCAACAATTAATATAGTTGCGGTTCCGTATTTCATGGTTTTTTCTTTAGAGATAAGTTTTCTTTTGGATAAACTTCAGTCAAAAAGGCCGTCTGAAAATTATTTATCCAGCCCTTCTTGCACCATTTGTGCTGCGCGGATTACTGCGCGGGCTTTGTTCTGCGTTTCCTGCCATTCGGAGGTTGGGTCGGAGTCGGCAACTACGCCTGCGCCGCTTTGGACGAAGAGTGTATTGTTTTTAATCACGGCAGTACGGATGGCAATGGCTAAGTCCATGTCGTTGTTGAAACTCCATACGCCGACTGCGCCGCCGTAGATGCCGCGTTTGCTTGGTTCGACTTCTTCGATGATCTCCATGGCGCGGACTTTGGGGGCGCCGGAAAGTGTGCCTGCCGGGAAGGTGGCAGCGAGGATGTCCATGTTGGTCATGCCGTCTTTCAGACGGCCTTCGACGTTGGAGACGATGTGCATTACATGGGAGTATTTTTCAATCACCATTTTGTCGGTGACTTTGACTTCGCCGGTTTTACTGATGCGGCCGACGTCGTTGCGTCCTAAGTCAATCAACATGACGTGTTCGGCAATTTCTTTGGCATCGCTCAGCAGGTCTTGCTCGTTGGCAAGGTCTTCGGCTGGTGTTTTGCCGCGCAGGCGAGTACCGGCAATAGGGCGGACGATGACATCGTCGCGTTCGCGGCGGACAAGGATTTCGGGCGAAGAGCCGACAATATGGAAATCGCCGAAATCGTAGTAGAACATATACGGCGATGGGTTTAGCGTACGCAGGGCGCGGTAGAGGGCAAGCGGATTATCGGTAAATTCCATGCTCATGCGTTGGCTGGGGACAACCTGCATGCAGTCGCCTGCAAAGATGTAGTCTTTGATTTTATTGACGCAGGCTTTGAAAGGTTCTTCTCCAAATTCGCTGACTGCTTGGGTTTGTTTGCTGCCGAGGGAAAGCGGGATGGCACAACTTTGGCGTAACTGGGTACGGATGTCTTCAAGACGTTCGCGTGCGCGTTCATAGCCGTTGGCTTGAGACGGATCGGCATAAACAATCAGGTAGATTTTGCCGCTTAGGTTATCCACTACCGCAAGCTCTTGCGAGAGCATCAGGAGGATGTCGGGCGTGCCGAGGGGATCGGCTTTGGCCGTATGTTTCAGGCGGTGGGCAAAATGTTCGAAATTGTAGATGGTTTCATAACCGAAATAGCCGACCAGGCCACCGGTAAAGCGTGGCAGGTTTGGGATTTCTGGCGTTTTGAAGCGGTTGTGGAAGGCTTCGATAAAGGGCAGGGGATTGCCGTCGTGTTGTTCGACGATTTCGCCGTTTTGATACACATCGACATGTTTGCCGCTGGTTTTGAGATAGTGGCTGCAAGGCAGGCCGATAAAGGAATAGCGGCCGAAGCGTTCGCCACCGACAACGGATTCGAGCAGGTAGGTGAAAGGCTTGTTGGCAAGTTTGAGGTAGATTGAGAGCGGTGTGTCCAAGTCGGCAAGCAGCTCTTGAACGAGTGGAATGCGGTTGTAACCTTGTGCGGCTTGGGCTTGGTATTCTTGTTTGCTGATCATCTTGATAAGTCTTTCAGACGGCCTGTTTTAGGGTGTTAAATCGTGTGAAGAGTATAGCATTTTATTGGAATTGTTGACAGTCTGAGCGTTATGTCAGATATGGAAAACGCCGTCTGAAAAAGACGGCGCGAGGTATTAGGCAATGGTGTTGGAGATTTTGTTTTTCCGGCTTCGTTTCCACTTGAAAATATAAGCGGCAACAACGGGAATCAGGGCGATAATGGATTTGAATGTCCAGCCTGAATACCATGTACCTTCAGGAACGTCGCTGGCAAGCCAAGTGAAGTATGGCCACCAGCAGGCAACCAGGCTGCCGAGGAACAGCGGCCAAATATGACGGCTTAAGTTGCGCTGCCATAAAAGGAAACAGATGGCTGCCCAAACGAAAGTCAGTACGGTAATCAGGAGGATGGTGTAGGCATCTGAAATCAGGATGGCGGCAAAGTAGTAGCTGAGTCCGACCCATAATAGGGCAAGTATCAAGACGATGATTTCTTCTGGGCGTTTAAACATATTTTCTCTCTTTTATAAGACTGGCAATGCGTTAATACTATACCCTAAACACGAAGCGATGATAAGAGTCTTTCAGACGGCCTTGTAGCCGGGTTTGCTATAATGTGTGCAATCAATTTTTTGGAAAGGACAAACCATGACGGCAAACTTTCAAGAAACGCTGAAGGCTTTGGGCAAACAGGCGAAAAAGGAAGCTGCGGAGCGGGAAGCCGAAGCGAAGGCTAAAAAGCAGGCAGAAGATGTGGATTTCAGCAAGGCGGTTGGCAAGGTTACGCCTTTGAAAAATGCCGGCAACTATTATGAACAGCCTCGCGATAAATCGCCTATCAAACCGCGACCTAAAGAAATGGCAACTTTGGAGCAGGAAGATTATTTTTATGTGGGCAGCGGCGGCTGGGAAGAACCGCCGGCTTCGTTCAGTAAAAACGGGCAGGGTAAAAATGATTTGATGCGTTTGCGAAACGGCCATTATCCTGTTGTGGCTGATGTGGATTTGCACGGCTATACTCAGGAAGAAGCGCAGCAGGTATTGAACGAATTTATTGAGTTTACGAAAAAACGCGGCGTTTGCGGCGAGATTGTCCACGGTAGTGGCTTGGGTTCTTCAGGCTATAAACCGGTTTTAAAAAATATGACGCGCCGCTGGTTGATGCAGCATCCTGATGTGTTGGCTTATGTCGAGCCTCGACAAGGTAATGATGGTGCAGTCAGGATCTTGTTGAAGCGTCAACGCCGAGACGATGATTGGAAACAGTAAAATATAAAAAAGCAGTGTCAGTAAGATGACACTGCTTTTTTATATTTGTCAGACTAAGAAGATTTCTTTTTGGAAACCGATTCGCAACCTTTGCTATTGGTCATTGTGGTTTTGGAATCTTTGGCGGAATCAATATCAGTGCATTTGTAAGTATTGCCCAAACTATCCATCCAAACGGAAAGGGTATAGCCTGTTTTTGTGGGAATGGCTTTCAAACGATAGGCTCGGCTTGTACTGGTATCAATCATTTCGGCAGAGTATTTGTATTTGTCTGCCAAATCTTTATGGCCTTTATATGAGGAAATAAAGTCATCCAACTTGGTTTTAATCTCATCAGTTTTCCACTTTGGATTTTTAACCATCTGGGTTTTAAAAGCGGAATTGATGGCGACTAACTCGGCATGCGCTTGTGATTGGTAGCCGCGTTCAATGTAGCGGTTGTAAGAGGGAATGGCAATGACGCTCAGGATGGCTAAGATGGCGACGGCAATCATCATCTCAACCAGCGTAAAGCCTAGTTGTTTAGTAGAGGCGGTATTCATTTTATTATTCGCTGGCAACGTAAGACTGAAGAATGACTTGGGTATTGGCATTCTTACCCCATGCTTTGGCTGTAACACGGTAGGTAATTCGACCCTCGGTAGTTTTGCCTAAATATTCGATGATGTAGCGTGGATTGTTTGCGATGCCGCTTTTTTTATCTAAAGGATATTCCGTACCATTGGTGTCAATACACAGGTTTTTGTCGCATTTGCGCTTCCAAGCATCTACGGTTGGGCTACCTTCTTCAGTAAAATCGTCATTGGATTTGACGTTTGGTGTGGAACATAAACCTTTTTCACATTTTGCGGTAAAAGTAGTCTTTTTACCTTCAATATCAAAAATTTGATTTTCACCTTCACGCAGTGCCGCTTCGGCTAGGGTGGTTGCCAGTTTGCGGTCGGCATCATTGGTGCTGATACGCTGTTCAGTATTGTAGGATTGGGTAGCTGTGACCACGAGCAGGGCGATGACGACCATCATCATTAAAACGATAAACAAAGCATAGCCCTGCTGCCGGTCAGGTTTGATTAGAGTGATCGGTCGGCGCATACGTTTCCTCCGCGGATAGTGGCATTAATATTATAGATATCGACTTTATTGTCTTGTTCTTTTGATGGGTCAATACTGCCGTTATTCAGTACGATTTGGATAGAAACCGGAGACTTAGCCTCAGCTGAGATATCCAATGCGTTTTTGTAATCAAATAATTCTGTATTTACTCCGCTGGCAGATGCATTTTCAGAATCAGGACATTCTGCATAGATATAGTGGATATCCATGGTTGTAATGCCTTTAATCAACAGCTGCGGATTACTCCATGAGCCATCATCAGATAATTGGAAACGGAATAAGCCACTCTCTTCGCCAAGTTTACCGACGGCATAGGCAATCATTTCATGTTTCATAATGGCAATACTGCCGTCTTGATCAGAGTTGGTAATTTTTAAAGCCAATTTTGCCACAGCCAAATCTTTAATTTTTGTGTGAGGTTTGGCAATGCCGGAGCAGCTGCTGGCAATAGCAGTTTTTTCAGTTGAGTCTGCTTTGTCGATACCGTATTGGAACAGCAGGGCTTTGCCAGTTTGAGTAAAGCCGGTATAGCTTAATTTATTGATTTCTTTAACAGGTAACAGCTTATTAACACCGGCTGTTTTTAAGGCATATTCATCTGAGCTTTTATCTTCTATCACTGCAGAGGCAGGAAAATTCGCCATATTGAAGCAACCGAAATTGCCTGCCATACGCGCATCGCGGACGATCATGTTGGCGGCGTTGCGCAAATCTTGTTGGATACCGATACGGGCGTTGGCAGACTTGTTTAATCCGCGCGCAGTAAAGTAGGTGGAGCTGACAGCCATTAAGACGATCATGCTGAGCAGGCTGGCAACCAGAAATTCAAGGATGCTGAAACCACGAATGGCGGTTTTATTGGGAATATGGTTGAGTAAGCGTTTATTGTTCATTGTTAGTCTCTTACGCGTGATTGGTAGGTATAGACAACGTGATGCCCCGATTTATTGAGATTTTTTGCGCTATTTTCTTCTTCGACATCTTGCAACCATAAAACTTTAACGATGGTCGTGTCGCCTTTGCCATCGCATTTTGCGTTAAACCCATTTTCGTAAGTTGGCTCTGCACCGGAAGAATCTTTGCAGATGGTCGAGAAGACTTGGGCTTCGGGAAGGGCTTTGGCTAAGTCGGCTTTAAACTGGGCAATTTGAGCCTGTGCAAGTTGGGTTTTGTTCATTTTGGCTTCAAATTTTGCAGTTTGTTTAGAGTCGGATTTTAGATAGGCATCATAGGATTTTTTATAACGGGAGGTTTTTTCCCCCGTAGTATCGGTTTCTTCAGAGAGCGTTGGGTTAATGAGCATGCCTTCAATCAGATTTTGCGTAATTTGGGCGACGGTGGTTTGATTTTCAGACTCGCGCACGTTGGATACAGTACGCAGTTGGACAGCCAGAAGGGCCAGCACACCGATGGCAAGGACAAACATGGCAATCAAAACTTCAATCAGGGTCATGCCTGATTGAAGTTTTGGGGTAAAGCTTGATGAGCTCGTTTTCAGACGGCCTTTAAATAATCTGAGATGAGTAGGATTAGTAATGTTCATAAGATACCGTTGTTATTATTTGGAAGAGTATTCGCACATTTTGCGCTCATCGTTTTTAGCACAGATTTCGACATGCCCATTACCATTGATTAAAAGTACGGTAGCACGGGCTTTCTTGGTTTCAGCATCGGCGGCAGATTTATCTGTTAGGCTGATTTTGATGTGGCCGTCTGAAAATTGATAATTCTTACCATCGGTTGAATGGCCAAATGTACCATTGGGAAGAAATCTCCACCAGACTTCTTTTGAAGCTGAAGCAGAAAGGGTAGAACGGTCATTGCCGATAGGGATATAGTTGAAGCTGTATTCCACTTTGTCGGTGTCCCCATTGAGAATAATGGAGCGGATGGATAAATCGACAGTATCGTTTTGATAGCGTAAGTCTTCGTTTTTATCGGCGTAGGCCAACATACCATTACCGGCATATTTGGAATCGCAACCGTTATTGGGCGAGCCATCGGATTTAATTTTGACCGGGCAAATGTAAACGGGAAGATTGAGACGGACGGCCTCATTTCGCGCGAAGCGCAGCAGATTAGCAATTTGCTCTGCTTGCGATGCCGCACGTTTGTAGGCAATCCATTGATTCATATTTGGAAGTGCGATGACGGCCATTACTGCTGCAATAGTAATGACGATCAGCAACTCAATTAGAGTGAAGCCTTTTTGTGTCTGATACATGAGTGATTTTTGGTAGTAATGTGTTGGGGTAACCGACGTTTTCTCTTTTGCATTTGCCTGTGGCAATGCTTTTGCTTTTATTGGATTTATTCTAAACGATTTTGGAATGCGTGACTAATAAAATATGAAATTCGGTTAGTTTTTCAGACAATCTGTCTCAATCTTCCATCAACATGGATTCTGGAACATAGGCGGCATTATCAAATTTGGTAAATTGACCCATCCAAGTGAGGAATACTTTCCCGACGGGACCGTTACGGTGTTTACCGATAATACATTCCGCCAAGCCTTTTGCGGGTGATTCTGAGTTGTAGTATTCATCACGATACATGAACATAATCAAGTCGGCATCTTGTTCGATGGCACCGGATTCACGCAAGTCGGACATCATCGGGCGTTTGTCGGTACGCTGCTCAACTGTACGGCTCAACTGTGACAGGGCAATGACGGGAACTTGCAACTCTTTCGCCAATGCTTTGAGGGAGCGGGAAATTTCGCCAAGCTCGGAAGCGCGGTTGTCAGAACGGCCGGAGCCTGACATTAATTGCAGGTAGTCGATGACGATCAAGCCCAATTTGCCGTTGAACTGGCGCGCAAGACGGCGGGCGCGGGCTCGGAGTTCGAGCGCGGTCAAACCCGGAGTTTCATCGATATACATGGGTGCATCGGAGAGTTTAACGACCGCTTCGTTCAGACGGCCCCAGTGTTCGTCTTGCAATCTGCCGGTTTTTAAAACGCTTTGATCCAAACGTCCGACTGAACCCAGCATACGCATGACCAGCTGCGCACCGCCCATCTCCATAGAGAATACAGCGACAGGTAATTTGTTTTCTACGGCAACGTGTTCCGCAATATTGATCGAAAAGGCTGTTTTACCCATAGACGGACGGCCTGCGACGATGATCAAATCGCCCGGTTGGAGGCCTGATGTTTTTTTGTCGAGGTCGATAAAACCTGTCGATATACCGGTTACTTCATCAGGATTGTCGCGCGAATAAAGCATATCGATGCGCTCGACCACTTCTTTCAAAAGGTCGGGCATCTCAAGGAAGCCTTGTTTGGATTTGGCGGTACTTTCGGCAATTTGGAATACTTTGTTTTCCGCCTCGTCCAAAAGCTGGCCTGCATCGCGCCCTTGCGGATTGTAGGCACTGCGTGCAATTTCCGTGCCAACTTCGGCAAGCTGGCGCATGATGGAACGCTCGCGCACAATTTCGGCGTAGCGGCGGATATTGGCAGCAGATGGCGTGTTTTGCGCTAGCGTAATCAGGTAGTTGAATCCGCCTGCCGCGTCCAATTCTTCATTGCGTTCCAAACTTTCTTGAACGGTAATAACGTCGGCAGGACGGCTTTCATTAATCAGATTGGCAATCGCACGAAAAATCAGGCGGTGTTCGTGGCGGTAGAAATCCTCGCCGGAAACGACATCGGCAATACGGTCCCAAGCAGAATTTTCCAGCATCAGGCCGCCCAATACGGATTGCTCCGCCTCTGTGGAATGTGGCGGTAGTGACAATGCGCTGATTTCACGGTCTTCAGACGGCATATCGGAATAATTGCTCATGACGGGCATCTCTGGCTGGAAAATTGCAATCCACTATTATAGCGCAGTGTAAGTTCAATTGGTTTGTTTACGCTAAAGCAGGTAAAATAGCTATGTTGTCGATTTGACAACACACACTACCAAAATATAAATATCAATAATTAGGAGCATAAAAATGGAACACAAGCTGCCACAATTGCCTTATGAACTGGATGCGTTGTCCCCACATCTGACCAAAGAAACTTTGGAGTTTCACTACGGCAAACACCATCAAACTTACATCACCAATTTGAACAATCAAATCAAAGGCACTGAGTTTGAAGAAATGCCTTTGGAAGAAATCCTGAAAAAATCTTCCGGCGGTATGTTCAACAACGCTGCCCAAACTTGGAATCATACTTTCTACTGGCTGGGCTTTACCCCTAAAGGCCAAGGCAAACCTGCCGGCGAATTGGCTGCGGCCATCGACGCCAAATGGGGCAGCTTCGAGAAATTCCAAGAAGCGTTCAATGCTTGCGCGGCCGGTACTTTCGGCTCCGGTTGGGCATGGTTGGTGAAAACGCCTGCCGGTGAATTGGATCTGGTTTCTACTTCCAATGCAGGTACTCCGCTGACTACTGAAAACATTCCGCTGTTGACTTGCGACGTATGGGAACACGCCTATTACATCGACTACCGCAACAGCCGTCCTAACTACCTGAAAGGTTTCTGGGAAATCGTTAACTGGGATGAAGTTGCCAAACGCTTCGCCGCATAAAACGATATGAGTGAAAAGGCCGTCTGAAAAATTTTCAGACGGCCTTTTTGTCGATATTGGCGTGAAGAAATGGTTTAGATGAATGTTTTTTCTGTCTGATACGCAAAATTATCATGGAGCAGAAAAAAGGATAAACGGGAGATTATGCTAAAATATTGTCAACAATTTTTTGATTACGCATGATATGGAATCAGCGTTTGACACACATAGACAAGAGGATTTTATGAAATTTCTAGACCGTGAGGCGACCATTGCCAAACCCGGCTTTAATCGTTGGCTGGTACCGCCTGCCGCTTTGGCCGTGCATCTTGCCATCGGGCAGATATACGCTTATTCCGTGTTCAATGCGCCGCTGACCAAGCTTATCGGTATCACTGAGTCGGCTGCAGGAGATTGGAAGCTGACCACGGTGGGTTGGATTTTCAGTATTGCCTTGGCGATGTTGGGGGCGTCAGCGGCCATGTTCGGTACATGGATGGAACGCGTTGGGCCGCGTAAAGCAATGTTTGTTGCTGCCTGCTGCTTTAGTTTGGGCTTTTTTGTGTCGGCGATCGGCGTCCATACGCACAATCTGTTTTTGCTTTATTTGGGCAACGGTGTGATTGGCGGGGTTGGTTTGGGCTTGGGCTATATCGGGCCTGTATCGACTTTGATGAAATGGTTTCCCGATAAACCAGGCATGGCGACAGGTTTAGCGATTATGGGTTTTGGCGGTGGCGCGATGTTGGCTTCGCCTTTATCCGTGTCGCTGATGAATTTTTTCTCCAGTGAAACTTCGGTTGGCGTCGCGCAGACTTTTGTGGTTTTAGGGTTGTTTTATTTGGTGTTGATGATGTTCGGTGCATTTACGATCCGTGTACCTGCCGATGGCTGGAAACCTAAAGGTTATGTTGCGCCGAAAATCAAAAGCAAATTGGTCAGCAGCAATCATGTCAATGTCTCACAAGCCATGAAAACGCCGCAATTCTGGCTCTTGTTTTGGGTGTTGTGCTTGAACGTGACAGCGGGTATCGGCGTTTTGGGTCAGGCCTCGGTCATGATTCAGGAGCTTTTTTCCGAGGCATCTGTAGGAAAACAAGCGGCCATTGGTGCGGGTGCGGCGGCAGGTTTTGTGAGTCTGTTGAGCCTGTTTAATATGGGTGGCCGATTTTTGTGGTCCAGCGTGTCCGACAAAATTGGCCGTAAAAATACTTATACTATTTTCTTTGTGCTCGGCTCGCTGTTGTATTTTGCCATTCCGTCGATTGGCGAGAGCGGCAACAAGGCTTTGTTTGTTATTGGGTTCTGCGTCATTATTTCCATGTATGGCGGCGGTTTTGCAGCGATTCCGGCGTATCTGAAGGATTTGTTCGGCACTTATCAAGTAGGTGCAATCCACGGTAGGATTTTGCTGGCATGGTCAACTGCGGCTGTTATTGGCCCGGTGTTGGTCAACTATATCCGCCAAAGTCAAATTGAAAGCGGCGTTCCGGCTGCTGAAGCTTATAGCATTACCATGTATATTATGGCGGGTTTGTTGATTGTCGGTTTGCTGTGTAACTTGAGTGTCCGTTCGGTTCATGAAAAGCATCACGAGAAAGACATTAAAGTAGCGGCACATAGCCGCAATCCCGATGATGAAACCGCTGTATCCGATGCCTATCTGATCAGCAAGAAAGTATCAGCGGGCGGTATCGGCGTATGGTGGCGCTGGGCTTTGGTCTGTATCCCTTTGGGCTATGGCGTCATTATGGTTTTTGTGAAAGCCTTAAGTTTGTTTAATTGATTGTTGAAAATTAGAGGCCGTCTGAAAGTTTCAGACGGCCTTTTAAAATATTAAGCAACTAATCTTTTGATACGCTGATGGTATGTTTGATGTGTTTTAAATTCGCAACGATGGTAAAAGTCATCATCACCAATAAAGCCCATGAACTCCATTTGCTGATGTGTACCGATGCCCACGCGCCGATTTGGTTGGGATAACGCCAAACGCCGAATAGGGTTCCCAAATTTTCTGCCAGCCAAATAAAAAATCCGATCAGGACGAAAGCGAGCAGGAGCGGCATTTTGCGAGTGGTGTCATAGGGCGTGTATAAGACCGTTGTCCGAGCGTATAGGCCGAGAGCAAAAGCAGCAAGATACCAGCGATAGTCGCCAATATAGTGATGGGTGAAAAAATTGATATAAATCGCCAGTGCGCACAAAGTGCCCAACCAATACGGCGGATGACTTTTGATTTTGAGGTCAAACAGCCGCCATGCTTGAATGATATAGCTGCCGACTGCAGCATACATGAAGCCCGCAAACAGCGGTACGCCGCCGATTTTAGTGTAAGCCTCATCCGGATAGCTCCAAGACTGGATATCGCCTGATGTCTTGAACCACTCTAAAGCAAAGCCTACCAAGTGAAACAGCGTAATCGATTTCACTTCATCCCAAGTTTCCAGCTTGAAATACAGCATGGCTGCTTGAACGGAGACGGCAAAAATCAGCAGTAGGTCGTAGCGTGAAATTCCTAACCAGCCTGTTTTCGGAACGAGGAACATGGCAATGAAAAACAAGCCTGCAAATAAGCAGGCTCGTGCTTCTTTCAAACCGAAAAACCAAAATTCAACGATAAAGCGTCGCCAACCATGCAAATCCTTGCGTTTGGGATGTTCAGTCAGCCAAGTATCCAGTTTGCCCAACATATTTTCAGACGGCCTCTTTATCTTGAGAATGTTTTAGGCAGATTGAATCGGAATAACGCGGTTTTGCTTACGTTTTGCGCCACCTTCGCAGTAGTTGGTTTTGACATAATCTTCAACGATTTGTAAAAACTCTGCAGCGATATTGTCGCCTTTGAGGGTGACTTTCCGCTCGCCGTCAACATAAACCGGCGCAACCGGTGTTTCGCCTGTACCTGGCAGGCTGATACCGATGTCGGCAAGTTTGCTTTCGCCCGGACCATTTACCACGCAACCCATTACGGCGACGTTCAATGATTCAACGCCTGGATACTCAGTGCGCCAAACAGCCATTTTTTGGCGTAAATAGTTTTGTACGTCTTGAGCCAACTCTTGGAATACGGTACTGGTGGTGCGGCCGCAACCCGGGCAGGCTGTAACCATTGGTGTAAAGGAGCGCAAGCCCATGGTTTGCAGGATTTCCTGACCGACAATGACTTCTTGTGTACGCGGGGAGCCAGGTTCGGGCGTAAGGGAAATTCGAATGGTGTCGCCGATACCTTCTTGCAACAATACGGCCAAAGCTGCGGTGGAAGCCACAATGCCCTTGCTGCCCATGCCAGCCTCAGTCAGACCTAGATGGAGCGGGTAACGGCAACGGCTGCCTAATTCGCGGTAAACCTGAATCAAGTCTTGTACGGCGCTGACCTTGCACGACAAAATGATTTTGTCTTCGGGCAAGCCCAAAGCCACGGCTTTTTCTGCCGATTCCAGCGCAGAAACAATCAAAGCCTCTTTCATGATTTCTTCAGGCGGCTTCGGTGTAGCAGAAGCTAGGTTGGCATCCATCATACGTTTGGCAAGGCTTTGATCAAGCGAACCCCAGTTCACACCGATGCGTACGGCTTTATTGTTTTCTGCCGCTGTACGAATCATAAAGGCAAATTTCTCATCGCCTTTTGCGCCTTTGCCGACATTGCCCGGGTTGATGCGGTATTTAGATAGGGCTTTGCCGCACTCGGGAAATTCAGCCAATAAGCGTTCCCCATTAAAATGGAAATCACCAATCAGCGGAGTGGTATAGCCCATATCGTCTAAGCGGCTGCGGATTTCGGCTACTTTGGAAGCCGCTTCAGGAGTATTAACCGTGATGCGGACCATTTCCGAGCCGGCATCGCTCAACTCTTTGACCTGTCGGGCGGTTGCTTCTGCATCTGCGGTGTCGGTATTGGTCATAGATTGCACAACAACGGGCGCATCGGAGCCGATGATGAGATGGTCAATTTTGACTTGATGTGTCTGACGGCGTTTAGGTGTGGTCATTTTAGTTTTTTCCTGCAACAAAAGAGGCGGATTTTTCACCGGTAACACGGTATTTCAAAGGTTCGATAGGTGTGCCGCCGTAATTGGCTTCAGAGCCGGCTGCAATACCGATCCAAACATTGTAAGGCGCGCCGCCTCTCAGACGTTGTTCGCTTCCGGCCGGAACGATACGGCTGAATACAACTTTTCCATCTTTGTCCGTAATAATCAGATTGCTTCGGTATTGGACTTTAATCCAAAGTTCGTCTTTCTCAACTTTGACGGCAGGCTTCTCTTCTTGTACGACGGCGGAAGCTGCTGAGACAGCTTGATCATTGGCCATTTCAGGCTTATTGGTGATTTCTTTTTTGCCGTCTTCCGTCATTTCGCTAACGGCAACATTATCCGTTTTTAAGGCAGGTGTTTTCATTGTATCAGCAACATCTTTGCTGTTTTGAATATTTGCCTGTTCATTTTCAAAACTGGATTTGCTTTGCCAAAAGTAAACGCCGCCTACAGCCAAAGCTAATGCGGCTACTCCCAATATCCATTTTGGGAAGCCTTGTTTCTCAGTGTCTTTGTAGCTTAAGCCGGTGTTGGCACTGCGTGTTACCGCGTATACATGGTCTTCAAGTTGCGGAGTAATGGAGCGCAAATGTTTGGCGATGGTTTGTTCATCGATTTTCAGAAATCGTGCATATGAACGCAGATAGCCTGAGACGAAGACCAGACCCGGAAAATTTGAATATTCCCCTTTTTCTAAGGCATCAATTTGTTCGGCAGACAGTTTCAACCGTGAAGCAACATCTTCAATATCGATTTTGGCATCAGTTCTGTGTTTTCGTAATTCATCCCCCAGTGTTTTGGCGGCTTGTGTGTCGTAGTTGATTTTATCGTTATTTTCCATTTAGTGGCCTGTTGTAACAGTTTGTAGTTCGTCAGAATAAGGGAAGTTTGCCCTAAGTTGGGCTTCGTATTCGTATGCGGCGTGTTTATTGCCCAAGGCAGTGGCCAAGCGCCAGCCTAAAAGTAAATCGTGAGCCTGCAGGACATCGACTTTACTTTGGTATTGGCGGAAATAATAGTCGGCATCGTTCAGATTGCCTGCCATCATTTTGGTTCGGGCAAGTTCTTTGAAAGCAGGGAAGAATTGTGGATTGGCCGCCAAAGACCTTTCCAAATAGGCTTGAGCCAAAGAGTATTGGCCTAACCTTGCGCTGCAAATGCCTTTATTCATATTGGCAATAAAGGGGCTTGGGTAGGTTGGGTCGGCCAGTGCTTTGTCAAAATAAGCTAAAGATTCGGCTGGTGCATTCATTTGATTGCACAAGAACCAACCGTAGTTGTTGTTGACTTCCGCACTATCAGGTTTTAAAGACAATGCTTTAAGAAAGCTTTCCTGAGCTTTGTCTTTGACCTTCAAATACTGATAAATCTCGGCGCGTACCAGCCAAGCAATATCGTTTTTTGAATTGAATTTAAGTGCCTCTTCGATACTTTCGGTAGCTTGGCGGTAGTTTTGGCCGCGCATATATTCCACGGCAAGCTGGGTTTTGATATTAGAAACTTGAATGGCACGTTCTTTAGGGCTTGGGCCGGAAGAGGAAGCGCAGGCTGAAAGAGTCAGTGCGGTAAGTAAAGCGAATCCGAACTTGATTTTCATAATTAACCTTATTGTTCGACCAAAATCTGTTGCCATTTTTGTTGGCGGCGTGTTTTATCTTGTACTTGTCCGGCCAATTGTCCGCAAGCGGCATCGATATCGTCGCCGCGGGTTTTGCGGACAGTAACGACAAAGCCGGCTTGTTGCAGAATATCTCGGAAGACACGGATATTTTCGTTGGTAGAACGTTCGTAGCCGGAATTTGGGAAAGGATTGAACGGAATCAGATTGAATTTGCAGGGTACGTCTTTAACCAACTCAATCAATTCGCGCGCATGTTGTGCTTTATCGTTGATGCCATCGAGCATAACGTATTCAAAGGTAATAAAGTCGCGGGGGGCTTTGACCAGATAACGTTGACAAGCCGCCATCAATTCTTTGAGCGGGTATTTTTTGTTGAGTGGAACAATTTGATCGCGCACTTCATCGTTGGATGCGTGTAAAGACACGGCTAAAGCAACAGGCATTGCATCACGCAGTCTGTCCATTTGTGGAACCATGCCCGAAGTGGAAACAGTTACGCGACGGCGGCTCAAGCCGTAGCCGTGGTCATCCAGCATAATGCTTAACGCGGTAACAACATTGTCAAAGTTTGCCATGGGTTCGCCCATGCCCATCATCACGACGTTGGAGATAACGCGTTCGTTTTTAGGGGTAACGCCCATGGCTTTATTGGCCCACCAAAGCTGACCGATAATTTCAGCGGCAGTCAGGTTGCGGTTGAAACCTTGTCGTCCGGTAGAGCAGAAGGTGCATTCCAATGCGCATCCGACTTGGGAAGAGATACACAAAGTACCGCGTTCGGCTTCGGGAATGAAAACGGTTTCTACACCGTTGCCCGTGCCGACATCCAGCAACCATTTGCGTGTACCATCAGTAGATTCTTGTGCCATCATTAATTTAGGCACTTCGATTGTGGCTTGTTCATTCAATTTGGCGCGCAATGATTTGGCCAAGTCAGTCATTTCTTCAAAGTTTTGTGCACCCGCTTGATGCATCCAACGCATTACCTGCTTGGCGCGAAAAGGTTTTTCGCCCATTTCGGCAAAGTGTTGCGTCAGTCCGTTTAAATCGTAGTTCAGTAGATTGGTTTTCATGTATTTTTATGTTTCTCAGTAAAGCTTTTAAAGCAAAGGGGCTTATTGGGCAGCTTTGCTTTAAAAGCCTTTGGGTTTTCAGACGGCCTTTAATTTGTAGGACATACAAAGCAGTTTTGCCGTCCGATATAAATCGGACGGCCGTAAAGCGGCTATAGGCTTTTACTCTTAGCGTGGGCAGATTTCGCTTTGGCTGAAGAAGTAAGCAATTTCAATTGCAGCATTTTCAACGTTGTCAGAACCATGTACGGCATTAACACTGACAGATTCTGCAAAGTCGGCACGGATTGTACCCGGAGCTGCATCGGCTGGATTGGTTGCGCCCATCAATTCACGATTTTTTGCAACGGCGTTTTCACCTTCCAATACTTGAATCATGACGGGGTTGCGTGTCATGAATTTAACCAAGTCTTCATAAAAAGGGCGGTCTTTGTGTACGGCATAAAACTCTTTTGCTTCACGCTCAGAGAGATGTTTCATTTTTGCCGCAATAATGCGCAAGCCGTTTTCTTCAAAGCGGCTGTAAATCTTGCCGATGACGTTTTTTTCTACTGCATCGGGTTTGATGATGGAAATCGTACGTTCGATGGCCATGTTATGTCCTTGTTTTTATTGAAAGGTAAGTTATCGTAGCCAAGAGGCGAGGGAAGTGTATTCTACCAAATTTCGCCCCTTTTTGGGAAAGGCATTATTTGCTTAAAGTCAGGTGCGGTTGTTCCAAATAAACTTCGGATTGCATTTCGATCATACGGCTGGCTGTACGGGTAAATTCTTCGGCGAAATCGCCTTCAACGTAAATATCGTTTACGCCAACTGAGCTGGTGGCACACAATTTCACGCGGAAATCGTATAAAACGTCAATCAACCATGTCAGACGGCGTGCTTCTGCTTTTTCTTGAGGGGTCAGGCGTTCCAATCCTGAAAGGAAAACCATCTCGTAATGTTCGGCCAAGTACAGGTAGTCAGCTTGTGAGCGTGGGCCAAAACATAATGCGCGGAAATCAAACCAGATGGCGCGTTCTGACTGGGCTTTATGAGGAATTTCCCGTCCATGAATAATGCTGATGCCTGGGTTTAATTCAGAGATTCCGCTCATTTCCTTAAATAAAGCAGCCAGTTTTTGCTCATTTTCTTCATTATTGGGGACAAAGAAAATTTCGGCAGGACGCAGCGTACGCAAGCGGTAATCTTCGCCGCCATCCACATTTAAAACGGTCAGGTTGGACTCGATAAGGGCGATGGTTGGGAGAAAGCTGCTGCGGTTTTGGCCTTGAGGATAGAGTTCGGATGGAGCGTAGTTGGAAGTGGCTACCAAGACTACACCTTCACTCAACAGGTTTTCCAGCAAACGGCCTAGAATCATGGCATCGGCAATATCGCTGACGTGGAACTCGTCAAAACATAATACGCGTGTTTCTTTGGCAATTTCTGTTGCAACGGCTTTTAAGGGATTGGCTTCGCTTTTCAAGACTTTAAGGCGTTGATGGATTTCGGCCATGAAGGCATGGAAATGCACGCGACGCTTACGACGATAAGGGAGACAGCCGAAAAAAGCATCCATCAAAAAGCTTTTACCGCGTCCTACGCCGCCATAAAAATAGAGTCCTTTAGGTACTTGAGGGGAACGCAAGCTACGGCCGAGAAAACGGTTGCGTTTGCGTTTGAACATCATCAGCTCGGTCCACAAACGATCCAAATATTCAATGGCTCGCGCTTGGGCTTCGTCGCGGATAAAGTTGGGCTGTTCGGCTGCAGCTTGATACCAAGTCAATGGGCTGTGGTTTTCAAATGGAGGTGGTGTGAATAGTTGGTCTCTATTGCTCATGTGTAACCTTTATTATGCTTTGCTGGCGATAGTTGAAACATCATCCGCAATAGTTTGGACAGTAGTTGGAATGATGTTTTCATTACAGAATAGTCGGTCTATTATAAATGATTTCAGACGGCCTGCGTTTTTTGCAAAAGCATTGTAGTAAATATAGTTGAAATAGTGTGTGATTAAGGTATGCGTGAAAAGATCTGGCTTTGTATTTCTTGCGAAAACAAAAAAACGCCGCATTTCTGCGGCGTTTTGCTACTAAGTATTAATGAGCACTTTCTTGCAATGCCAAGTCTACACGCTCACGCAACTCTTTACCCGGTTTGAAGTGAGGGACATGCTTTTCTGGCACTTCCACGCGTTCACCGGTTTTCGGGTTGCGCCCGATACGGGCAGGGCGGTGGTTCAAGTCGAAGCTGCCGAAGCCGCGGATTTCGATACGTTGTCCACGAGCCAGTGAGCGGGTCATGGTATCAACCAAGACTTTTACACTGTATTCGACATCTTTAGCCAGCAGTTGGTTGCCATTTTTTTCGGCAAACACTTCTGCGAGGCGAACCATCAATTCAGACTTCGTCATGTCTGCAACCTTATTCTTGGTCGCCGGACAGTTTGGCTTTCAGCAAGTCGCCCAAGCTGGTAGTACCGGCATTGGCAGTTGCAGCAGCGTTAACTGAATTCAGCGCTTCGCGGTTTTCTTTAGCGTCTTTCGCTTTAACAGACAGACGGATGCTGCGGTTTTTGCGGTCAACGGTAACGATAACGGCTTCAACTTCGTCGCCTTCTTTCAGTTTGGTAGTCAGGTCTTCAACGCGGTCAGCAGCGAATTCAGAAGCAGGCAGGTAGCCTTCAACTTCTTCAGACAGAGCGACTACGGCACCTTTGGCGTCAACAGATTTCACAGAACCTTTAATCAAAGAACCTTTGTCGTTTACGCTGATGAAGTTGCCGAACGGATCACCTTCCAGTTGTTTGATACCCAAAGAGATGCGTTCTTTTTCAACGTCGATTGCCAATACAACGGCTTCAACTTCTTCGCCTTTTTTGTATTTGCGTACAGCTTCTTCGCCGGCTTCGGTCCAAGACAGGTCAGACAAGTGAACCAGGCCGTCGATGCCGCCAGGCAGACCTACGAATACGCCGAAGTCAGTGATAGATTTAACTGCGCCGGAGATTTTGTCGCCTTTGTTGTGGTTGGCGGCAAACTCTTCCCAAGGGTTAGCTTGGCATTGTTTCATACCCAAAGAGATACGGCGGCGGTCTTCGTCGATTTCCAGGATCATGACTTCAACTTCGTCACCCAGTTGAACAACTTTGCTTGGGTGTACGTTTTTGTTGGTCCAATCCATTTCGGAAACGTGTACCAAACCTTCGATGCCTTGTTCGATTTCAACGAATGCACCGTAGTCGGTCAGGTTGGATACTTTACCGAACAGGCGGGTACCTTGTGGGTAACGACGGGTCAGGCCGCTCCAAGGATCTTCGCCCAGTTGTTTCATACCCAGAGAAACGCGTTGTTTGTCTTGGTCGAATTTCAGGACTTTAGCTTCTACTTCTTGACCAACTTCCAAAACTTCGCTTGGGTGTTTCACACGGCGCCATGCCAAGTCGGTAATGTGCAACAGACCGTCGATGCCGCCCAAGTCAACGAATGCACCGTAATCGGTGATGTTTTTAACGATACCTTTGATAACTGAACCTTCTTGCAGGTTTTCCAGCAAGGCTTTGCGTTCTTCGCCCAAAGTAGCTTCCAGAACAGCGCGGCGGGACACAACAACGTTATTGCGTTTTTTGTCCAGTTTGATCACTTTGAATTCAATTTCTTTGCCTTCGAAGTGAGAAGTGTCTTTTACAGGACGTACGTCAACCAAAGAACCCGGCAGGAATGCGCGGATGCTGTTGATCATAACAGTCAGACCACCTTTGACTTTGCCATTGATAACGCCGGACAGGATGTCGCCGTTTTCCATAGCTTCTTCCAAAGCGATCCAGTCGGCAGCGCGTTTGGCTTTTTCGCGGGACAGTTTGGTTTCGCCGAAGCCGTTTTCAACAGATTCGATGGTAACGGTAACGAAATCGCCAACTTTAACTTCAATCTCGCCCTGAGCGTTTTTGAATTCAGCAACATCAATCAGAGATTCTGATTTCAGACCTGCGTTAACGGTAACGAAGTTTTGATCGATGCCGACTACTTCGGCAGTAATCACTTCACCTGGGTTCATCTCTTGCAGGGTAAAGCTTTCTTCCAGCAGCTGGGCAAAATTTTCCATAGTCATATATACTCTTTTCGGTACACCGCCAAGGGGTGCGGGTTAGGTTTGAAATGACCTGCCGTCCTTGGCGCGGCAGGTTGGGAAATGTTTTCAGACGGCCTTGTTATAGGGCTAACAGGCCGTCTGAAATGAAAACTTCGCGATTATACTCCAAATTTTAAACTTTATGATACCAATCAAGCACTTTTTTTACAGCTTCTTCGATAGAAAGGTTATCGGTATCTAAAAGCAGGGCGTCGGGCAGCTGTTTCAACGGAGCAACAGGGCGGCGGCGGTCTGCTTCGTCGCGCGCTTCAATGTCTGACAAAATGCGCTCGAATGCAACGCCTTCGCATGGGATGCCGAGTTGTTTTGCACGACGTTGGGCGCGGACATTGGCACTTGCGGTCAGGAAAATTTTTAATGCGGCATCAGGGAAAATAACCGAGCCGATATCACGACCGTCGGCGACCAAACCTTTTTCGGTTAAGAAGTCGCGTTGGCGCTGCAAAAGGGCGGTACGCACTTTAGGCAACTGCGCGACGGCAGATGCGCCCATGCCGATCGCTTCGGTACGGATTTGCTCGGATACATCTTCGCCATTCAATAATACGACGTTGCCTTCAAATTGTGTGGGCAAGGTTTCTGCCAGTGTGCTAACGGCATCTTCATCTGTCCAGGCAACATTTTGTTTTTGTGCATAAAGCGCGGTCAGGCGGTAAAGCGCACCAGAGTCGAGGTAAAGAAAACCCAAGGCTTCGGCTACGCGTGAGGCAACCGTCCCTTTGCCGGATGCGCTGGGGCCGTCGATGGCGATAACTTTTTGCTTGAGGCTCATGTGTTCTCCTGAATGCGATAGGTATTTGAATTAACCGTTTATTATACGTTGCTTTGGCCGTCTGAAAACGAAAATTTTTGTGTGATTTAGATTTGAGGGAAAAGCGGCTCGGCCTTATCAGGTATAATGGCCAAAATCATAATTTAACCGCTTTATCTGATTGTTCGGGCCGTCTGAAATAACGGATCGGGAACGGTCTTAGAATTTAGAAACATTATGTTACAAACCGATAATCTTACTTCTGCACAACCTCAGCGCATTATCACTGCTCAAAATATTTCCGCTCAGGAGGAATTGCTTGAACGCGCTTTACGTCCGAAAACTTTAGACGACTATATCGGACAGGATAAAGCAAAAGAGCAGTTGGCCATTTTTATTCAGGCAGCGAAAAAACGTGGCGAAGCGCTTGACCACACTTTGTTGTTTGGCCCTCCGGGTCTGGGCAAAACTACTTTGGCGCATATTATCGCTAAAGAGTTAGGCGTTAATTTGCGCCAAACCAGCGGCCCAGTTTTGGAACGTGCTGGCGACCTTGCAGCCTTGTTGACCAATCTTGAGCCGCATGATGTGCTGTTTATCGATGAAATCCACCGCTTAAGCCCTGTGGTTGAAGAAATCCTTTATCCTGCGCTTGAGGATTATCAGTTGGACATCATGATAGGCGAAGGGCCGGCCGCGCGTTCGGTCAAAATCGATTTGCCGCCGTTTACATTGGTAGGCGCGACGACCCGTGCCGGTATGCTGACCAATCCTTTGCGCGACCGTTTCGGTATCGTGTCCCGATTAGAGTTTTATCAAAACAAAGACTTAGCAACTATTGTTGCCCGTTCTGCCCAGTTGTTGCAGTTGGATATGGGTGAAGAGGGCGCGATGGAAGTGGCCAAGCGCAGTCGCGGTACGCCGCGTATTGCCAACCGTCTTTTGCGACGTGTGCGTGATTATGCCGATGTGAAAAATAACGGCGTGATTGATGCGGAAATTGCCGATGCTGCCTTAAGCATGCTGGATGTGGACGGGCAAGGTTTGGATGTGATGGACAGGAAATTCCTTGAGGCGATTTTGCACAAGTTCAGCGGCGGTCCTGTCGGTTTGGAAAACGTGGCTGCTGCGATTGGCGAATCAACCGATACCATCGAAGATGTGATTGAACCATATCTGATTCAGCAGGGCTTTTTGCAGCGTACACCGCGCGGACGCGTAGCAACCGAACGAGCCTATCTGCATTTCGGTTTGAAGGTTCAAGAATAATAATGAAGGCCGTCTGAAAACTGCTTTCAGACGGCCTGATACTTTCAATTTCATATGATTGTCGGCAAATATCTGCCGATAATCGGTTAAAATGTCACCCTTTTCTTTTTTGAAGTTTCCCCATGAATATCTTATCCGTAGAAAATGCTTCTTTTGCTGTCGGCCACGTCGCCTTGCTCGATAAAACTTCTTTTCAACTCGACAGCGGCGAGAAAATCGGTTTAATCGGCCGCAACGGTGCGGGTAAGTCTTCGTTTTTAAAAATTCTGGCCGGCGTACAAAAGCTCGATGACGGACAGATTATTGTTCAAAACAACCTCAAAATCGTTTATGTACCGCAGGAATCCTTTTTTGATAAGGACGCAACCGTATTTGATACCGTTGCCGAAGGTTTGGGCGAAATTCGTGATTTATTGCGCCGTTATCATCATGTCAGCCATGAGTTGGAAAATGGTTCGAGTGAGGCTTTGTTGAAAGAGCTCAACGAATTGCAACTTGAAATCGAAGCAAAGGACGGCTGGAAACTGGATGCGGCAGTCAAGCAGACTTTGGGGGAACTCGGTTTGCCGGAAAACGAAAAAATCGGCAACCTTTCCGGCGGTCAGAAAAAGCGCGTCGCTTTAGCGCAGGCTTGGGTGCAAAAGCCCGACGTATTGCTACTGGACGAACCGACCAACCATTTGGACATCGACGCGATTATTTGGTTAGAAAACCTGCTCAAAGCATTTGAAGGCAGCTTGGTCGTGATTACCCACGACCGCCGTTTTTTGGATAATATCGCCACGCGCATCGTCGAATTAGACCGCGGCATTCTGCGATCCTATCCCGGATCGTTCTCCAAATACAGCGAGAAAAAAGCGCAGGAATTGGCGGTTGAAGCGGAACATAACCGCCTATTTGACAAATTTCATGCGCAGGAAGAAGCGTGGATACGCAAAGGCATCGAAGCGCGCCGTACCCGCAACGAAGGCCGCGTGCGCCGTTTGGAAGAACTGCGCCGCCAGCGCGCCGAACGCCGCAACGTACAAGGGCAGGTTAACTTTAAGCTCGACAGTGGCGAAAAAAGCGGCAAAATCATCGCCGAATTAGAACACGCTTCGTTTGCCTATGGCGACAAGGTCATCATGGATAAATTCTCCGCCATTTTGCAGCGCGGCGACAAAATCGGCTTAATCGGTCCAAACGGTATCGGTAAAACTACCTTCCTTAAGCTGATTTTGGGCGAATTGCAGCCGACCTACGGCAGAATCCGTATCGGCAGTAAACAGGAAGTTGCTTATTTCGACCAGTTTCGCAGCGCGTTGAATGAAAACGACACCGTGTTTTATACGCTCGGACAGGGCAATGATTACGTTGAAGTCGGCGGCAAGAAAAAACACGTCATGAGCTATTTGGAAGATTTCCTATTCCATCCTGCCCGAGCACAAAGTCCCGTTTCATCGCTCTCCGGCGGCGAACGCAACCGCCTTCTGCTGGCAAAACTCTTTACCCGTCCTGCTAATATTCTGGTTTTGGACGAACCGACCAACGACTTGGACATCGATACCCAAGAGCTGCTTGAGGACCTACTGCGCGATTACCAAGGCACGGTATTCCTTGTCTCGCATGACCGTATGTTCTTGGATAATGTGATTACCCAAAGCATTGTTTTCGAAGGACAAGGCCGTCTGAAAGAATACATCGGCGGCTATCAGGACTATATCGACGCAAAATCGCGGGAAGATAAAATTCAGACGGTCTCTGCGCCTAAAGCGGTTGCCGAGCCTGAGAAAGTCAAACCCAAAGCCAACCGCACAGTCAAACTTTCCTATAAAGAGCAGCGCGAACTCGATGCCCTGCCTGATGAAATCGCCGCCTTGGAAACCGAGCAGGCTGAAATCAATACCCAGCTTTCCGATCCTGAAATTTTCAAAGATTATGAAAAAGCAGGTGCATTGCAAAGCAGGGCTGAAGAAATTGAAATGCTGCTTTTGGAAAAGCTGGAACGCTGGGAATGGCTGGAAGCGAAACAAAATGGCGAAGCGGTTTAAATTTGGAATTTTGTCCCAAAGTAGGGCAGGTATTTTTCTAAATCATGCCGTCTGAACCCTGAATATTCAAAAACAAGGTCTACAACCACATGAAAAAAGTCGAGAAAAACGTATTGGTGCTGCATAGCGCTAAGGAAATGTTTGAGCTGGTGGACAAAGTTGAGGACTATCCAAAATTTTTGCCGTGGTACAGCAAGACCGAAGTCATCGAACGCAAAGGCAATGAGCTAAAAGCGCGCCTGTTTATGGACTATATGCGCGTCAAACAGTCATTTGCGACGCACAACCACAATATACCGGGGCAGGAAATCCGCATGGATTTACTCGAAGGGCCGTTTAAAACCTTGCGCGGCACTTGGAAATTTATCGACTTGGGCGATGATATGTGCAAAGTCGAATTCAGATTAGAATACGATTTTTCCAATGCCGTACTCTCTGCCATGATTTCCCCAGTGTTCAGTCATCTCGCCGGCACGCTGGTGGATGCTTTTATTAAAGAGGCCGACCGCCGTTATGCTTGAGATTGAAATTGTTTACGGACTAGCCGATAGGCAAGTATTGAAGAGCATGACCGTTGCCGAAGGTGCAACCATACGCGAAGCTGCCCTGCAAAGCGGTTTGGAGGTAGAGTTCCCAGAGTTGGATTTACAGCAAGCACCTTTGGGTATTTTCGGCAAAGCCGTGAAAGACGAGACAGTGTTACGCGATGGCGATAGGATTGAGGTTTATCGTCCATTGTTGATTGATCCGAAAGAAGCGAGACGTAAACGCGCCGAGCAAGAATAAATCGAAGGCCGTCTGAAACTTTTTCAGACGGCCTGTCAAACTGAAAGAACAGTAATGAGCTTGAAAATTAAATTAATCGTCGGTTTGGGGAATCCAGGCCAAGAATACGAACAAACGCGCCACAATGTCGGCTTTTGGCTGTTGGACGAACTGGCGTGGAAATGGAAAGTCAATTTTAAAGACGAAAAGAAATTTTACGGCGAAGTAGCGCGCGCCACTACACCAGATGGCGATGTTTGGCTGCTCAAACCCATGACCTTTATGAACCGATCCGGTCAGGCAGTAGCCGCTTTGGCTCAGTTTTACAAGATTAAACCGGAGGAAATCTTGGTGGTTCATGACGAGCTGGATATTCCATGCGGCCGTATCAAATTCAAACTTGGCGGCGGCAACGGCGGACACAACGGCCTCAAAGACATTCAGGCTCGTTTGGGTACGCCTAATTTCTACCGTCTACGCTTAGGTATTGATCATCCTGGCGACCGTAATCTGGTTGTCGGTTATGTGTTGAATAAACCGTCAGCAGAACACAGACAGCAAATTGATGACTCCATTGCTAAATCCCTGCAAGGATTGCCGGCCGTGTTGAATGGCGAATGGGAAGAGGCAACACGTTTTTTACACAGTAAGTAAGCGTGCCCAAATCAAACGGGTAGCCTTGCACATCATGTTCAGACGGCCTGAAAACAGATGGCGCAGTCTGGCTAGCGATAAACCAATTAAAGAAACAGTAAATATGAATGAACTGACCAGCCTTATGCAGACCGAAGCCCCAGGCATTGTTGGCGAAACATTAGACTTCTGCCTTTACGAATGCAGTATTGAAGATGCCCCTGATGCAGAAGAAGTGGCACAATGGCGTGATATTTTGAAGGCGCGGGGTGGAAAATTTGTCCGCTTGGCAGATATCTGCCAAACATGGTTGGATGAGGAGGCTGACAAATGAAAGCCTTACCATTAAACAAATTTACTGCCGCTGCCTTGATCTGGTTTGCCGCCGCCATTTATGCCTTGCTTTTCAAAGAGGGCGGCAATAGCGCTCCACCATTTCCCCATTTTGATAAAGTCGGCCATTTCGGACTGTTTTTCGGTCAAGCATGGTTGTGTGCAAAAATATTTATTCAAGACAATAGGACTATTCCCTATAAAGGCATTCTGTTTGCTGCTTTATTGTTTGCAGTAGGAAGTGAGCTGGCGCAGGCACTTCTGACTGCTACGCGCCAAGGTTCGATCGCGGACGGTATTGCCGATATGGCAGGTACGGCTGCGGCGCTGTGGTTTGCAGAAAAAGTTAAAGCAGCAAAAAGTTAGACATATTTAAAGAAGTTAAAAGGCCGTCTGAAATCCTGAGGAACAGGTTTCAGACGACCTTTTTTTACTTAATGCTTGAAGCAATCGCTGCTTCATGCCAAGGATTCAAATATTAGAATTTTACGCGTACACCGGCAGATACTTCGTGAGAGTGTACTTTGGTCTCTTCAAATTTGCCCCAGTAGTTGTAGCGGTAGCCAGCGTCCAAAGCAACGTTAGGAGTTACTTCGTAGCTTACACCAGCCAATACCCCAATACCAGCTTGAGTTTTGCGATAGCTTTCTTCGAAATAAGAGTTGCTTACTTTGCTGGTTGAACTCTCATCTGAAGATACACGGTTAATTCCTAAGCGTGCTCCGACATAGGGTTTGACAGGTGAGTTGATGTCAAAATCGTAAATTGCCGACACACCAACACTTTGGAATTTAACTTTCTCTTTGTCAGTGGTAGTTGGAGTTTCAGAATCTGATTTAAAAGATTTATAGTGGGTATAATCAGCAGCAACACGGAAATCGCCGAAATCGTAACCGGCAGAGATACGTGGGCTAAAGCCTTTAACCGATTCACTTACGTCATCATATTTTGCTTTTACAGTAGCATGACCAGCATCAGCCTGAACATAAAAACCTTTGGTTGCATCAGCCAATGCAAATGTAGGCAGGGAAAGAGCAATCAGTGTTACCAGAGCTTTTTTCATTGTTTTGTCCTTAACGTAGGATTAAAAGTAGTAGATAATCGCTGGGATTGTTCACTCCCAACAATTATCCTGATTGTATTTTCTTGTCGTAAATTAAGCAAATCTAAAAATGTTTCAACTGTTGTAAAAAAGCACTTATAAAAAACACTGTAACAAGTCGTTTAAGAACAAACGTCCTTGCTCTGTCGGGCGGAACACGGTCGGGTCTGATTCAAGCAGGCCTTTTTGTCTGGCGGTTTCGATTTGTGCCATGATTTTTGCAGTGGGTACACCGGTACGTTCCTGCAACATTGCGGCAGGTACGCCGTCAGTCAGGCGCAGGGCGTTCATCATGAACTCGAATGGAAGGTCTTCGGCAGCAACAGTTTTACGTTCAACTGCTTCATGCGGATTGCTTTGCATGGCGGCAAGATAGTCGTTGGGATGACGACGGCGGACAGTTCGCTCGATACGGTCGGGATAGGAAATTTTGCCGTGCGCGCCTGCACCTATGCCTAAGTAATCGCCAAACTGCCAGTAGTTCAAATTATGGCGGCACTGCATACCAGGTTTTGCAAAAGCCGATGTTTCGTAGTGGATAAAGCCTGCGCCTTCCAATTCGCCGTGTACGGCATCTTCAATATCCAATGCTGCTTCATCTTGCGGCAATCCTTTTGGCGGCGTATGACCAAAAGGCGTGTTCGGCTCCATGGTCAGATGATATGCGCTGATATGAGATACGCCTGTTGCAATAGCGGTTTGCACATCGTTTAAGGCTGTCTGAACGGTTTGGTTTGGTAGGGCATACATCAAATCGATATTAACTTTTTCAAATAATTTCAAGGCAGTATCAATGGCTGTCAGGGCTTCTTTGCCGTTGTGAACGCGTCCCAATCGAGTAAGCATATCGTCATTAAAACTCTGTATGCCGATAGACAGGCGCGTAATACCTGCGTCTTTAAATCCTTGAAACTTCTCAATTTCAAATGTGCCCGGATTGGCTTCCAAAGTAATTTCCGCTTCGGGGTGCAAACGCACTAATGAACGCACGCCGCTTAACAAGCGGTCAATTGATTTCGCTTGAAATAGGCTGGGTGTGCCGCCACCGAAGAATATGGTTTCCACAGGTCTGCCCCAAATATTGGGCAATTCAAGTTGCAAGTCGGTTAATAGGGCATCGATATAGGCTTCTTCCGGCAGGCCGTTTTTCAGGTTGTGGGAATTGAAGTCGCAATACGGGCATTTTTTGATGCACCAAGGAATATGGATATAGAGTGATAAAGGAGGCAGGGCGGTTAGCTGGCCGGGACGTTGGAAGGTGATTTGGGTCATGATATGTGTTGAGGCTCGAGGCCGTCTGAAATTTTTAGGGCCTTATTTTAACTGAAATGTCGGCCGGGAAAATAATCAGTAGGAAATTTGCGCAGTCTAAGCGCTCAAAAAAGCTTCTATTTCTTCTTCTGATAATTTGGAATCGCAGACGGATTTTATTTTGCCTTGTGAGATGTTGAGTAATGCGGGAACAGTTTTGATGCCGTGTTGTTCACGAAAAGTTTTTAAAGCTGCTTTGTTGCTGCTATTTGTAAAGCGGACGGTAAGCTGCTTGTTTAAGGAAACGGTAAGCAGTTTTGCAACAAAACGGCGACAGTATGAACAGCTTGGTTTGCCTAAAAATACGATAGCAGTTTCTTGATCGTCAATGAGTTGCAGAAGTTCGTCAGGTGTGGTTGGGATGAAGGCAGCGACATGTTTTGCAAAGGCTGCCAATTCTTCAGGAGAGGGTTTGGGCATGGGAATGAATGTGAGGTAGGCCGTCTGAAGGCTTCAGACGGCCTGTTACCAATTTATAAGGACTCGATTTTTCTTAACAATTCACGCAATGCTTGAGCGCGGTGGCTTTCGGCATTTTTGATTTCAGGGTCAAGCTCGGCGGCGGTGCAGCCGTGTTCGGCCAGATAGAAATGCGGGTCATAGCCGAAGCCGTTTGCACCGGCTGCTTCGGCCTGCCATTGGCCGCGCCAAATACCTTCGGCGATGATGGGTTGCGGGTCGTTTTCGTGGCGAACAAGGACAAGGACGCAGACGTAGTAGCAGCTTTTATCGTCTTTATCGGCAAGATCGGCAGACAGTTTGGCGTTGTTTGCGGCATCGGATTTGGGGTTTTCGCCTGCATAACGAGCGGAGAAAATACCGGGTGCGCCGTTTAAGGCGTTGGTGCAGATGCCGGAGTCGTCGGCAAGTGCCGGTAAGCCGCTGTATTTGGCGGCATGGCGCGCTTTGGTCAGGGCATTTTCAACAAAGGTATGGTACGGCTCGGGACATTCGGGCGTATTGAACTGCGATTGCGGCAGGACTTCGATGTTTAAGTCGGCAAAGAGGCGGGAAAATTCTTTGAGTTTGCCTGCGTTGCCACTGGCAAGGACGATTTTTTCAAACATGGTTTTTCCTTAATGGTTTTCGGTTTGCTGCATACGAGCCATTTGTGCGCGTGCTTTGTGGCGGATGTAAAGGGCAAGGCTGCCGATTTGGGCAAAAACGGCGGCAAAGGCAAATAGAAAGGTGGCAACGGCGAATTGTTTGCTGTGAATGCTCAGAAGATAAGCGCCCAACAGAATCAGTATGATAAACATCAGGGTAAATAGGGCGGTCAGGAGCAGATAGGCTTTTTGTCGGGTCATGGCAGCTTGGGTAATGGGGAAAAATGTTCTGATTATAACGTCAGATTGGGAATTTGAAACCATGCCGTATTCGTTAAAAAGGCCGTCTGAATATTTCAGACGGCCTTAAGTCGAATAACGGATTAACGCAATTCTGTGTGCAGGCGGCTCAACAATGTGGAGGCATCGCTGCCTTTGTATGGGCTGCCGTCTTTGTTCAACAGATGGAGGCGTGCGCCATTGTTGATAGGCTCAACATAGACGATGATTTCAGGATACGTTTTTGGTGCTTCTGCTTTGCCTTTGCCAAATACGCGTTTGAACAGGCCTGGTTTTTTATTGGCAACTGCTTCGCCTTCGGTTGGTGCTTGTTGAACCAAGAAGGCGCGGCGTTCGGCATTTTGACCGATAACAGTCAGGCCAATACGGTCAAGCGCAAGGGCGGTACGGCGCCAGTTGCGGCCGTAATCGCCTGCCAGCAACAGAGTGCCATTGTCCACACGGGCTAACTCAGAAGCATTGCTGCGGGCGGCAACGCTTTGGGTCAGAGCCTGTTCGGCTTGTTGGCCGTCAACGCCCAAGTATTGCATAAAGCGGGCGAGGAATGCGGCTTCGAGGTTAGGGTCGTTTTCACCCGGCTGCCACATCGTAGTGTCTTTTTTACGGTCGGCATAAACTTCTTTCATGCCTTTGTGGGCGAAGAAGATGTCGGTCGAACCGTTTTTACCTTGTTCGATGCGGATGATGAATTTGTCGCGTTCGCTGGTAGAGTAGATACCGCCCAAGCCGACTTTATCCAACAGACGGCGCAGGCTGTCTTGAGGGATTTTGGCTCGGTTTTCAGCCCACTCGGTCTCCATTTGGCCGATGGCAGGTTCTTCAGATTTGATGTCGAAACCGTTTTCTTGCCAGAATACTTTCAGCAACGGCCAAATTTCGCGAGGCGATTTGCCATCGACAACCAACCAGCGTTGGTTGCCGTCACGCTCAAGGCGTACGCCTTTAACGGATTTCAAGACTTCTGCATTGGCAGGTTGTTGTACGGCTTGAGTGCGGCGTTTGTTGAAGTCGCTGGCACGGACGGCACCGCTGCCTGCCGGTAATTGGTAGAGGTTGCCTTGGTCTGGGTTGTTCAAATCAGGTGGTACTTCCAGTTTGACCAGGCGATGCGATTGACTTTGATAGTCGAGTTTGGGTTGTTCTTTTTTGCTGCCGGAACAGGCAGTCATGCTAATCAGGGCGAGGGCTACTACGATGGGTTTGATATAGGTCATCTTGTTTTCCTGTGGATGGAGTTCTTAACAGGGAGGCCATCTGAAAAGGGCGTTTGGGATTCAGACGGCCTTATTTCCGGATCAGATTTGTCCTGATTTTTCCAGAGCGGCTCGGACTTTGGCTTGACCGGCTTCGGTCAGTGCTACCAAAGGCAGACGAACATGGGGTTCGCATTTGCCCAATAAGCTCAGGCCCCATTTGGGCGCGGCCGGGCTGGGCTCGCAGAACATGGTGTTATAAATTGGGATAAGTTGCTCGTTTAGACGACGGGCGGTCGCAATATCGCCCTCAAGGGCGGCTCGGCACATGTCGGCGAAGAGTTTTGGTGCAACGTTGGCTGCGACGGTTACCACGCCGTGGCCGCCACACAGCATGAAGGGCAGACCGGTAGGATCGTCGCCGGATAAAACGGCAAAACCTTCGGGAACGCTGTTGATCAATTCGATGTTGCTGCCGATTTTGCCGCTGGCTTCTTTGACACCCACGATATTGGGAATTTCGGCCAAGCGCAAAATAGTGTCGTTGCTCATGCTGACGACGGTGCGGCCGGGAACATTGTAGATAACCATCGGAATCGAAGTGGCTTCAGCGATGGCTTTGAAATGTTGGTAAATGCCTTCTTGGGAAGGTTTGTTGTAATAGGGGACGACGGATAAGGTGTAGTCCGCACCAGCTTGCTCGGCGGCTTGGGAAAGGGCGATGGCTTCGACAGTATTGTTGGCGCCTGTGCCGGCGATAACGGGAACGCGCTTGTTGACGTGTTTGACAGTGGCTTCAATAACGGCCAAATGTTCTTCGACAGGCAGGGTGGCTGACTCGCCGGTGGTGCCGACTGCAACGATGCCGTCGGTGCCGTTTTCAATGTGCCAGTCGATTAAGTCATGAAGTTGTTCGTAGTTGATGCTGCCGTCTTGATTCATCGGAGTAATCAGGGCAACCAGACTGCCTTTTAACATACGGAAACCTTTAATTTTATGGTGTGGGTGAATTATGCAGTGGATTGTAGCTTACTTTGTTGTTTGTGTGAAACATATCCGCTATGAGGCCGGGCCGTTTAATCGTGATTTGTCATTATCTTAATGAATAATACATTTTTAAATCATTAGTTTGTTTGTTTTAAGATGGAAAAATACTGTCAAGGATTAAAATGTGTTAAGGCTGTTTGAGGCCGTCTGAAAATGATTAGGCAAAACTTTCAGACGGCCTGATGATTTTGAATTTGCTGATACATTTTAAATTAGTTAAAATGCGCATCTTAATATTTTTTAACGATTCTTAAGAAAGGGTCATTATGGCCGAAATGACAGATAAACAGGCCGGTTCGCCTGATTTGGTTTACGGTTTGGAAGACAAGCCGCCGTTTGGGAATGCGTTGTTGAGTGCGGTCACGCACCTTTTGGCTATTTTTGTCCCGATGATTACGCCGGCGCTGATTGTCGGCGGGGCGTTGGAGCTGCCGGTTGAAATGACGGCTTATTTGGTGTCGATGGCGATGGTGGCTTCCGGTGTCGGTACTTATTTGCAGGTCAACCGTTTCGGGTCGGTCGGTTCGGGCATGTTGTCGATTCAGTCGGTCAATTTCTCTTTTGTAACCGTGATGATTGCGCTCGGTACCGGCATGAAAGAGGGCGGCTTGACTGAAGATGCGATGATTTCAACGCTTTTGGGCGTGTCCTTTGTCGGCGCGTTTTTGGTGTGCTTCTCCGCCTGGCTTTTGCCTTATCTGAAAAAAGTGATTACGCCGACTGTAAGCGGCGTGGTCGTGATGCTGATCGGCTTGAGCTTGGTGCATGTCGGCATTACTGACTTTGGTGGCGGCTTCGGTGCCAAAGCAGACGGTACGTTCGGCTCGATGGAAAACTTGGGTCTGGCATCGCTGGTGTTGCTGATTGTTTTGGTTTTCAACTGCTTGAAAAATCCTTTGCTGCGCATGAGCGGCATCGCGGTGGGTTTGATTGTCGGTTATATCGTTGCGCTGTTTTTGGGCAAAGTGGATTTTTCCGCCCTGCAAAACCTGCCGCTGATTACCCTGCCGGTTCCGTTTAAATATGGTTTCGCATTCGATTGGCACGCGTTTATTGTTGCCGGTGCGATTTTCCTGTTGAGCGTATTTGAAGCGGTAGGCGATTTGACGGCGACTGCGATGGTCTCCGAGCAGCCGATTGAGGGTGAGGAATACACCAAACGCCTGCGCGGCGGTGTGTTGGCGGATGGTTTGGTGTCTGTGATTGCGACTGCTCTGGGCTCTTTGCCTTTGACCACGTTTGCGCAAAACAACGGCGTGATTCAAATGACCGGCGTGGCTTCGCGTCATGTGGGCAAATATATTGCGGCGATTTTGGTGTTGTTGGGCTTGTTCCCTGTTATCGGCCGCGCGTTTACCACAATTCCGAGTCCGGTTTTGGGTGGTGCGATGGTATTGATGTTTGGCCTGATTGCGATTGCCGGCGTGCGGATTTTGGTCAGCCACGGTATTCGCCGCCGTGAAGCGGTTATCGCGGCAACTTCTGTCGGTTTGGGTTTGGGCGTGGCGTTTGAGCCTGAAGTGTTCAAAAACCTGCCGGTATTGTTCCAAAACTCAATTTCCGCAGGCGGTATTATGGCGGTATTGTTGAACCTGGTTTTGCCAGAAGACAAAACCGATAAAGCGGTTAAGGTGGAAACCGATAGTTTGGATCACTAAGCAAGCTTTATTCAAAGGTCGTCTGAAGTTTCAGACGGCCTTTTGGTTTTTCGGCTATAATATTGTTTTTATTTGTTATCCGAGTGGTTCGGATAGCCCTACCCGGAAAGGTTTTATATGACGGTTTATTCACTTTTTATCACTTGTCCTCGCGGTTTGGAAGCGCCTTTGACGCAAGAACTCGACAGCATGGCATGCCAGGATATCCGCGCTGTTGATGGCGGTGTGGCATGTAAAGGCACGATGGAGCAGGTGTACCGCATCAACCTGCATTCGCGCGTTGCCAGCCGTGTTTTGCTGCGTTTGACCAAAGGCGGTTATCGCAACGAACACGATATCTATAAACTGGCACGAAATCTGCATTGGACAGGTTGGTTTAAGCTGGAGCAGACCTTTAAAGTCAAAGTTGAAGGCAAACGCGCCAATGTGAAAAGCTTGGATTTTGTCGGTTTGAAGATCAAAGATGCCGTCTGTGATGCCTTCCGCGATATTTATGATGCGCGTCCGAGCGTGGGCAAAATCAATCCTGATATCCGCATCCATGCCTTTATCGATGAACGCAATGTGGAAATCTTTATCGATACTTCCGGCGAAGCACTCTTCAAACGCGGCTATCGTCAGGATACCGGCGAAGCCCCATTGAGGGAAAACTTGGCGGCAGGTTTGCTGCTTTTGGCAGGCTATGACGGTACGCAGCCTTTCCAAGACCCGTTTTGCGGTAGCGGTACGATTGCCATTGAGGCTGCATGGATTGCGACACACCGTGCGCCGGGTTTGATGCGCCGTTTCGGTTTTGAAAAACTGCAAAACTTCGACAAAGAAAAATGGCAAGCCCTGCGCCGTGAAGCTGAAAAACAAATCAAACCGGCAGCCGCGCCAATTTCCGGCAGCGACAACGACCGTTATATGATCCGCGCCGCATTGGCCAATGCTCAAGCCGCCGAAGTGGATAATTTCCTCCGTTTTGATGTGCAAGATGCGCAAGACGCTCGACCAAACGGCGAACACGGCATTATGATTTCCAATCCGCCTTATGGCGTGCGCCTTGCCGAAATTCAGGCTTTACAGGCTCTTTATCCGCAACTGGGCACATGGTTGAAACAGCACTACGCAGGCTGGCTGGCTGGGATGTTTACCGGCGATCGCGATATGCCGAAATTTATGCGCCTTTCTCCGAAGCGTAAAATTCCGCTGTTTAATGGTAACTTGGATTGCCGATTGTTTTTGATGGATATGGTTAAAGGCTCGAATCGGGGCTAAAACCTGAAATTGAGGCTGTCTGAAAGATGATTTCAGACGGCCTTTTTTGATTTGTTAAAACTGTCTTTGTTATAACGGAGTTTGCTTTTCTTTTTTTAATTACAGGCTGTCTGAATCGTGTTCAGACGGCCTTTTTATTGGCTTAAAACTACTATTTTATAGTAATAGACAATCAGATAAATAATAAAAATCTATTGTATGGGTAAAATACATTGTTAAATAAAAATACCATATCTAGTAGTCTTGTGTTTTAATTTGCACCATATATTGTGTTTTATAGTATTGCAATGAGTAGCTTGAAATTTACAGTTGAACAAATTGTCTGGCAGGAAGTGCCGGGTGAAGTGTCGCTGGCGTTTCTGTTTTCCGGTTGTCCGTTGCGTTGCAAAGGTTGCCACAGTGCCGATACATGGAAAGAGGGTATTGGCACGGAATTGACCGAGGATTATTTAAAAGGCCGTCTGAAACGCTATCGCGGGCTAATTAGCTGCGTGTTGTTTATGGGCGGGGAATGGCAACCGAAAGCCTTACAGAAAATGCTGGCTATTGTTGCTCAGGAAGGTTTGAAAGCCTGTTTGTACACTGGCTTGGATCGCGAGGAGCTGGAGACGGTTTCAGACGGCATCCTGCCTTATCTGACGTATCTGAAAACCGGCCGTTGGCAGATGGAGCTGGGCGGTTTGGACAGCCCGACCACCAATCAGAAGTTTATCGATTTGCGTACGGGCGAGGTGTTGAACCGCTTGTTTGTCAAAGACAAACCCGCGCCCAAAGTTTTTCCAGTGGCTTCAATTTAGCTCAATGCTGTATTGCACTGATTTAAATTGAATTTATTGTATTCGCTGACAGCGATGTTTCAGACGGCCTGACCGTCATTACTTGATAAATCAACCAAACCATACAGGAGAATTAACATGATTCGGCTGCATCCCGAACAGTTAAACGGAAAACTACAATTCATGCGCGACTACATCAGCGCGCAAAACGCGGCGGACGGCTCGAAAATGGATGCCAATGCCAACGTAACGCAAAAAAACATCGCCACGATGGAAGCGGAAATCATGAAAGACTTTTTCGTGCAGATTAACCGTGCCCAAGTGTCGCGCAAAATCGCCGAAATTTTCGACCAATCCGTCGCCGACGAATACATCCGGCAGATTGAGGCACATGAGATTTATGTGCATGACGAAACCAGCCTCAAGCCTTACTGTGTGTCGGTTACGCTGTATCCTTTCCTGCTCGACGGCTTAAGCAAACTCGGCGGCGAATCTAAGGCGCCGCAGCATCTGGCTTCGTTTTGCGGCTCGTTTATCAACCTTGTGTTTGCCATCAGCGCGCAGTTTGCCGGCGCGGTGGCGACGGTGGAATTTCTGACTTATTTCGACTACTTCGCCCGTAAAGACTACGGCGACAATTATTTGGAAACCCACGGCAAAGAAATCGCCAACCACATGCAGCAGGTGGTGTACAGCATCAACCAGCCCGCCGCCGCGCGAGGCTATCAGAGCGTATTCTGGAATATTTCCGTTTACGATCAATACTATTTCGACGCGATGTTCGGCGATTTCGTCTTCCCCGATTTCAGCAAACCGGTGTGGGCGAGCGTGGCGAAGCTGCAAAACTTCTTCCTCAAATGGTTCAATCAGGAGCGCACCAAAGCCGTTTTGACTTTCCCTGTCGTGACCGCCGCGATGCTGACCGATGGCGGCAAATGCAAAGACACCGTGTTCGCCGACGAAATGGCGAAAGAATTGGCGGAAGGAAATTCCTTCTTCGTTTATCTTTCCGACAACCCCGATTCGTTGGCTTCCTGCTGCCGTCTGCGCAACGCCATTGAAGACCGCACTTTTAGCTATACCCTCGGCGCAGGCGGCGTGGCGACCGGTTCCATCAACGTCATCACCATCAACATGAACCGGTTGGAACAAGACGGGCGCGACCTTGCCGCCGAAGTGGCCAAAATCCACAAATACCAATACGCCTACCGCAAACTGATGGAAGAATACCAAGCTGCCGGCATGCTGCCCGTTTACGATGCAGGCTTCATCACGCTGGACAAACAGTTCCTCACCATCGGCATCAACGGCATGGCGGAAGCAGCCGAATCGCAAGGCATCAAAGTCGGCTACAACGACGACTACATCAACTTCGTCCAAGGCCGTCTGAAAACCATATTTGAAGCCAACCAAGCCGCCAGCAAACACTACGGCGTGAAGTTCAACACTGAGTTTGTCCCTGCTGAAAACCTCGGCGTGAAAAACGCCAAATGGGACAAAGCCGACGGCTACAAAGTCAGCCGCGAATGCTACAACTCCTATTTCTACGTCGTCGAAGACGAAGAAATCAACGCGCTCGACAAATTCCTGCTGCACGGCAAAGAACTGGTGGACTGGCTCGACGGCGGCTCCGCGCTGCACCTAAACCTCGACGAAGCCTTGCCCGAATCCGGCTACCGCTCCCTCTTGGACATTGCTGCGCAAACCGGCTGCAACTACTTCTGCGTGAACGTGCGCATCACCATCTGCAACGAATGCGGCCATATTGACAAACGCACTCTGCACGCCTGTTCTGCCTGCGGCAGCCACGACATCGACTACGGCACCCGAGTGATCGGTTATCTGAAGCGCGTATCCGCCTTCTCAAGTGGACGACGCAAAGAGCATGCGCTCAGACATTATCACCGTAAAGCGGCGTAATCATTGAAAAAAGGATTACTTAAAAAAGTAAAGGCCGTCTGAAATTTCAGACGGCCTTTAGTATGTTTAGATAGGCTGACTCTTTCAACTTCATGATTTTAATTAAATTAAACAACAATGCTTGATACTTTAATATTTTGAAGTTCCGTGTGATTCGCAGGTAGGGTGTGTGGCGCAGCCACGCACGCAGTGGGTTGAGTATGCAGGCTACGGCTTATTATTAAATTTTGATTCAAGAAATAATTTTAATGATAAAGGAATGCTGCAATGATTACTAAGAATAGAAATGATATTTTTTGTTTGAATAATTGTGGATGTATTGTTCCTTTTCTGAAATGGAGTTACCCCATGTTCTCTAGCAAAGACTAAGAAATCTAAGAATTTAGTTAAGAATTGTATATGATATTTTCCTCGCCACTCAGTATATTTGTTTAAATTACTAAAATTTTGTCTAAATTTTGAATTTTTAATTCTATAATGTTCATTGTTGTTATTCAATATTTTGAATTTATTGAATATTTCTATATCTTGATTAATTTTTTTTGATATAATAAATTGTGAGTTATTTTTAAAGTCTATAAATTCTTTCAAATCACATAAGGTACATGAAATTTTCTCATGGCGACAAATAAAAATTATTTCTTGCACCCTGTGTGTAAGCGTAAGATAGTTTTCGAAACAATCCGTAAATATTTTTTTAATATCTAATAATACGTCATTATCTTCTTCAGATAATAAATTTAAGCCAAAGGTTTGTTGGATTAATGAACTAATAACATTCCATTCACAACAATAATTTTCTATAGAATATCTATCAGTGATGTATATGTCTAATTTTTTTACATTAATTCTTGGCTTTATAAAATCTTTATCTATAAAATAAAGAATATGGTCATTTTTTGTAGTAGGATTTTTATGTTGGATTTCACGAAAAGATATTACATTATCTCTCCCTTCTACAAATGCATGAAAAAAATCATTCTCAGTGAAGTGGTATTGTTTTATAAATGGAAGGTAGAACGAGGGGCACTCTTGCCCTTCAAATATAAAACTAATTTTTTTAGATGTTCTTTTTGTCAAATATTTAGCAAAATAAGCAACTGCCTTAGTCCTACTATTCCGTACTGTATCAATTCTATTATTCATCTTAAATACCATTTATTTGCCATTTATTTTAATTTCAATAGTAGTTGCATTAGCATCAAACTCATTATCGAATATAAATGGAGAATGGGTAATAGCAATAATTTGATTACAGGAATTCTGCTTTAACATATCAGGCAATAATCTTTGCTGCCATTCTAATGATAATGATAACTCCGGTTCATCAATAAGAATTAGAAATTTTTTATCTAAATTTAAAATTAATTTTGAAAAAATACTGATAATTTGTTTTTCACCAGAACTCAGAGAACCTAATTGAATAGGTTCTTCTAAGTGAGTATTGAATACATCCACAGTTAGTTTTGTTTTATCAAATCTAATTAATTTATCATTAAAATCACTCATTCTAAAATAGTCATTTATTAGATTAACAAAGTTCTCAATTGCATTTTCTTGGTCTTTAGATTTCTTATAACTATCAATTAATTTGATAAATAGATAAATAAGAGGGTTATTATGTTTATTATTATCTATAGCATCTAAGATTTGTTTTATTTTGTCATCAGTATAATTTCCTAGCCTTTCAAGCATAAGCTTGATAGTTTTTTTATCCTCATCAGTAATTTCAACTATTTCAGGACGATCATCTAATAATGTATCAATAATATTGTTGCTGAGAGATTGATATGATTGTAATAAATCTTTTTTTATAGAGTTAGTAAGAATATTTAATTGCTTTTCCACATCTGACAAGCCAAAATTAATTAGTTGGTCATTATCTTCTATAAATCTTCTTTTACGAATATTATTAAAATAATTAATGGATTCAAAATCATCTAAGGTATTGTTAAATTGTAAATCTTCTTCGGTTGCTTCAATCCGTCGATAGGTAGTAAGTAATAATATATCGATATCAGTAAATCGCTCACTAATCTTCTTTCGAATGTTACTGATATATTCATTTTGTATCATTTGATCAAATATATTTGCTAATTTTTCATATAGTTCATCATCACTCCATGGGGTATTCATGTATAAAAATTTAAAGAAATCATCCTCTTTAATTAATTGGGATTGCTTTGAAAAATATAAAACAGCTAATTTATCGATGTTTTTCGATATATTAATATCTTCTGGTGGAAACCTTAAATTCCGTCGGATTAAACGATCTTTTAATTTAGGCTCAATAGTTAATGCTTGCTGCTTATTAAAATTAATAATTTCACCATCTTCGAATTGTAACTCAAGTTCAGTAAATGGAAGTGGTAAGAGTTTTGAGAATTGACCTGAGATAAAGTAATATAAACTCATTAGAATAGTAGTTTTACCAAACCCATTTTCAGCAAGAATAACTGTTACATCCTCATGAAAATTGATCAGAAAGTCTTTGTATCCATGAACATTTTTTAATTTAAATTGATTTAATATAGATGATTGTTTATTCATTGTAGTTTCCTAAAATTTTTCTAAGATTGTTTTTAGATATTTAGCGGTATAACTAACCTCTGTTTGAGATATTATTTCTTCTGGACTACCTTCCGCAATAACTCTCCCTCCACCATCACCGCCTTCCGGTCCTAAATCCACAATATAATCAGCCGTTTTTATAACGTCAAGATTATGCTCGATAATCACTATCGAGTTGCCTTTGCCTTTCAGACGGCCGATGACTTCCAGCAACAGGGCGATGTCGGCGAAGTGCAGGCCGGTGGTGGGTTCGTCGAGGATGTAGAGCGTTCTGCCGGTGTCGCGTTTGGAGAGTTCGAGGGCAAGTTTGACGCGTTGGGCTTCGCCGCCGGAGAGGGTAGTGGCGGACTGGCCGAGGCGGATGTAGCCTAGGCCTACGTCCATCAGGGTTTGCAGTTTGCGCGATACGGTGGGGACGGCGTCGAAAAATTCGCGGGCTTCTTCGACGGTCATGTCGAGGACTTGGCTGATGTTTTTGCCTTTGTATTGGATTTCGAGGGTTTCACGGTTGTAGCGTTTGCCGTGGCAGACTTCGCAGGGGACGTACACGTCGGGCAGGAAGTGCATTTCGACTTTAATCACGCCGTCGCCTTGGCAGGCTTCGCAGCGGCCGCCTTTGACGTTGAAGGAAAATCTGCCGACGCTGTAGCCGCGTTCGCGCGAGAGGGGCACGCCGGCGAAGAGTTCGCGAATGGGGGTGAACAGGCCGGTGTAGGTGGCGGGGTTGGAGCGCGGGGTGCGGCCGATGGGGGATTGGTCGACGTTGATGACTTTGTCGAGGTGTTCGAGGCCTTGGATGTCGTCGTATGGGGCGGGTTCTTCTTGGGCGCGGTTGAGTTCGCGGGCGGTGATTTTGGCGAGGGTGTCGTTAATCAGGGTGGATTTGCCGCTGCCGGATACGCCGGTGATGCAGGTAATCAAACCGAGCGGCAATTCGAGGGTAACGTTTTTAAGGTTGTTGCCACGCGCGCCTTTGAGGACGAGCATTCGGTCGGGATTGACGGGCGTGCGTTCTGACGGCACGGCAATGGATCTTTTGCCGCTGAGGTATTGTCCGGTAACGGAGTTTTCGCATTTGGCGACGTTTTCGGGGGTGTCGGCAATCAGTACGTTGCCGCCATGTTCGCCTGCGCCGGGGCCCATATCGACGACGAAATCGGCTTCGCGGATAGCGTCTTCGTCGTGTTCGACCACAATCACGCTGTTGCCCAAATCGCGCAGGCGTTTGAGGGTGGCGAGCAGGCGGTCGTTATCGCGCTGGTGCAGGCCGATGGAGGGTTCGTCCAACACATACATTACGCCAGTCAGACCACTGCCGATTTGGCTGGCGAGGCGGATGCGCTGGGCTTCGCCGCCGGAAAGGGTTTCGGCGGAGCGGCTTAAATTCAGGTAATCCAGCCCGACGTTAATCAGGAAGCCGAGGCGTTCGGTGATTTCTTTAAGGATTTTTTCGGCGATTTGTTTTTTGTTGCCGTCCAAATCCAGCGTTTCAAAAAATTGGTGGGTTTTGGTCAGCGGCCAGGCGGAGATTTCGTGCAACGGCTCGCCACTGACGTAAACGTATCGCGCTTCTTTACGCAAACGTGCGCCGCCGCAGCTTGGGCAGGCGCGGTGGTTTTGGTATTCGCGCAGTTTTTCGCGCACGGTTTCGCTGTCGGTTTCGCGGTAGCGGCGTTCGAGATTGGGGATGATGCCTTCAAAGGCATGACTGCGGTTGAAGGTGGTGCCGCGTTCGGACAGGTAGGTGAAGTCGATGACTTCTTTGCCCGAACCGTGCAAGACAACTTTTTTGACTTTTTCAGGCAGTGTTTCCCATGCTGCATCCGCATCAAACTCATAATGGCGTGCTAACGACTGAATCATTTGGAAATAGAATTGGTTGCGCTTATCCCAGCCGTCAATCGCGCCTGCGGCTAAGGATAATTCGGGATGGGCAACCACTTTTTCGGGATCGAAGAAGTTAGTGTTGCCCAAACCGTCGCAAGTCGGGCAGGACCCCATCGGGTTGTTGAAGGAAAACAGGCGCGGCTCTAATTCGGGCAGGCTGTACGAACACACGGGGCAGGCAAAACGCGCGGAGAACCAATGCTCTTCGCCGCTGTCCATTTCCATCGCCAGTGCGCGTTCGTTGCCGTGGCGCAATGCGGTTTCAAAACTTTCCGCCAGCCGCTGCTTGATGTCCGCCTTCACTTTCACGCGGTCGATGACGACGTCAATGTTGTGCTTGATGTTTTTTTCCAGCTTCGGTACTTCGTCAAGCTGATAGACTTCGCCGTCCACGCGTACACGCGCAAAACCCTGCGCCTGCAAGTCGGCAAAGAAATCGACAAACTCGCCCTTACGCTCGCGCACTGCCGGCGCCAAAATCATCACGCGCGTGTCTTCCGGCAGTTTCAATACGGCATCGACCATCTGTGATACGGTTTGACTGGATAGCGGCAGATTGTGTTCGGGGCAATACGGCGTGCCGACGCGTGCATACAAAAGACGCAGGTAATCGTGGATTTCTGTTACCGTGCCGACGGTGGAGCGCGGATTGTGACTGGTGGATTTTTGCTCGATGGAAATCGCGGGCGATAAGCCTTCAATTAAATCGACATCGGGTTTGTCCATCATCTGTAAAAACTGACGGGCATAGGCGGAAAGGCTCTCAACATAACGGCGTTGCCCTTCGGCATACAAAGTATCAAACGCCAGCGATGATTTACCGCTGCCTGACAATCCTGTTACCACCACGAGCTTGTGGCGCGGAATGTCTAAATCGACATTTTTCAAATTATGTGTACGCGCGCCGCGGATGCGGATGGTGTCATTATCGTGTGAATGTTTGGGATGATGATTGCACATATTGTCAGGCCGTCTGAAAAATAAAATAAACGGCTATTGTAGCACTTTTCAAATGACAGACTGGATAGATAAAGCATTTGATATAAAAGAAACAAAGAGGCCGTCTGAAAATATGTTTTCAGACGGCTTTTGATATAGATGGATCAGCTTATCAGTCGATTTTGCGGAGAATTTCGCGCAGGGCTTTTTGCCAGTCGGACGGTTTGATACAGAATTCGGTCTCTAGACGTGAGCAATCCATAATGCTGTATGCCGGACGCGGAGTGGGCAGGGGGTATTGATCAGTGGTAATTGCGTTCAGTTCCGGAATGCGGAAGCTGTCGTCTAATTGGTGGGCCGTCTGAAAGATGGCTTTGGTAAATTCGTACCATGTTGCCGATTTGTTGCCACAGTAATGGAAGATGCCGCGTGGGGAAGTGGGCTGTTGCAATAAACTGATGATGGCATGAGCCAAGTCGCCTGCATAAGTCGGACAACCGGTTTGGTCGTGAACAATGGAGAGGGAGTCACGTTCTTTAGCAAGGCGCAGCATGGTCTTGACGAAATTGCTGCCGTATTCGCTAAACAGCCATGAAGTACGGACGATTGTACTTTCCGGATGCGCGGCTAAAGCCAAAAGCTCGCCTGCAACTTTGGATTGACCGTAAGTGCTGCGCGGATTGGTGTAGTCGGTTTCGCGGTAAGGGCGTTTGCCTTCGCCGTCGAATACATAATCAGTAGAAATATGGATAAAGCGGGCATGTGCAGCGCGAGCAGCTGCGGCAAGGTTGTGAACAGCGGTTGCGTTGACGGCAAAAGCAGCCTCTGCGTTTTCTTCTGCTTTATCGACGGCAGTGTAAGCTGCGGCATTAACGATGGCATCTGGTTGGAAGTTTTTAATCATATGATGCACGGCTTCGGTATCGGTAATGTCCAGCGAAGTAGAATCGGTAGCAATCAGTTCCCAATCTTCGGGCAGGCGGTCGCGCAGACAACGGGCAAGCTGGCCTTTGGCTCCGGTCAATAAAGTACGCATGGTTGAATATCTCCTCTGATAGCTGTTAAATAGGTGTTCGTGTCATTATAGTGTAAATAAGACAAATTCACATTATTGGCGTAGAACAAAATGCAGAGGTGGCTGCATTTGGGTAAATTGTCGATATTATCTATCCATAATAATAACCACTTATTGGTATTATGTTTGTTTACTATAACTAGAGTTAAAGTTCAGCTTTTAACAAGATAGATAAAGGATCTATGCTGTTTGAGAGAGTGTGAATCAATGTTAATGTTTTTATTGTTGCTAGGATAATGGAATTTAAAAACAGGCGAGACTCCGTCCTTTTATCGGCAAATTCTACCGTTTGATATTTTTGAGTAAATATTTTGAAAAATATTACTAAAATAATAATTGAGCAAGGGCGGATTTGCTCGTTCCGCTAGCTCAATATCTTTATTAACTATTTTGGGAGTAATTATTATGGCATACTGTTACGGGGGGTATTATACTAGACCCCTGGTTAGTTCTTACTGCGCTCCTGCGCCTAAGGCTTCCTACTCTTCTTACTACTGCGCTCCTGCAGCAAAATCTTCTGTTTCTATCGGCAGTATCGCTAGCATTGCCAGCGTCGGCGTGTCAGTAGTTAATGCGGTAACTGGTTTGGTTTCTGCTATTGCGGCATTCTGCCCACCGGCAAAAACTCCTAACTACAAATGTGTTCCGGTTTGCCCACCTTACAACTGTGATCCAATCAAACCGATCCCATGTCCAAAACCACAACCTAAACCTCAGCCTAAGCCTCAACCAAAACCTGAGCCTAAACCTGAGCCACAACCAGAACCGCAACCAGAACCAAAACCACAACCAAAACCTGAGCCTAAGCCAGAACCAAAACCTGAGCCTAAACCAGAACCAAAACCTGAGCCTAAACCAGAACCAAAACCTGAGCCTAAACCAGAACCTAAGCCAGAGCCAGACTGCAAAGACTGTGTTGACGACCATAACCAAAACAACTCATACGGTCACGAAGACAAAAACCCAGGTAATGTCATTCGAGCTGAAGACTGCAAAGACGGCAACGTTATCCGCGGTACTGATGCTAAAGATACCATTTATGGTACTGCTTGCGAAGACATCATCTACGGTGGCAACGGCACAGACGTAATCTACGCCGGTGCTGGTAACGACACCATTTACGGTGATGCCGACGGTGACTCTCTGTACGGTGAAGAAGGTAAAGACTACCTGCAAGGTGGTGCCGGTAACGACTACCTGAACGGTGGTTCCGGTGCTGACATCATGCGCGGTGGCGACGGTAACGACGTTTACTTCGTTGACAATGCCAACGACCAAGTTATCGAATACGGCAATGCACACGCCGGTATCGATACTGTTCGTACCGTTATCGACTACACTCTGACCGATCACGTTGAAAACCTGATTTTGCAAGGTATGCAAAACCTGAACGGTACCGGTAACTCTTTGAACAACAACATCGAAGGTAATGGTGGCAACAACCATCTGTACGGTTTGGCCGGTGACGACTGCCTGGTTGGCAAAGATGGTAACGACTACCTCGACGGTGGTGTCGGCAACGACATCCTGATCGGCGGTACCGGTAACGACACTTACTTCTTCGACAAAGGTTACGGTCACGACACTATCCGTGAGGAAAGCGGTAATGACACCTTGTTGTTCGGTAAAGGCGTTGCAGCTTCTGACGTATTGCTGAGCAAATCTGGTGCTAACCTGACTGTTTCTGTCGGTACTAACGACAGCATCACCATCGACGATTGGTTCACCGGTAACGATCACAAAGTTGAAAACTTCAAGTTTGCTGACGGTAGCACTTACCAAGTAACCGGCCACGGCGACTACTACTCTCTGTCTGCTGTGAACCAAATCCAAGATCAGACTCAGGCTCCTGCCATCTGATAGAATGATGGTTTTTAGGGTTTGTCCCTAAAATCAAAGGCTAAGGCCGTCTGAAACCGAGCTATAAGGTTTCAGACGGCCTTTATTTTGTAAACAATCTGACGAAAGATGCTAAATTGGGCTAAAATATCATATTCTTCTGTCTACCAAAGAGATACCCGAAATGTCTGAAATCAGCTTGAAAAAAATCTACTCCGGCAAAGTCCGCGATTTGTACGAAATTGACGATAAACGTATGTTGATGGTTGCTTCCGACCGTCTGTCTGCATTCGATGTGATTTTAGATGATCCGATTCCGGGTAAAGGAGAGATTCTGACGCAGATTTCCAATTTTTGGTTTAAAAAACTGGCTCATATCATGCCTAACCATTTTACTGGCCAAACGGTTTACGATGTTTTGCCTGAAAACGAAGCCAAAGCTTTGGAGAAACGCGCCGTCGTGGCTAAAAAACTCACTCCGGTGAAAGTGGAGGCCATTGTGCGCGGTTATCTGGCAGGCAGCGGTTGGAAAGATTATCAAAAGACTGGTTCTGTCTGCGGTATCCAATTGCCTGAAGGTATGCAGGAAGCGCAGCAGTTGCCCGAAGTGATTTTTACACCATCGACCAAAGCCGCAGTTGGTGATCATGATGAAAACATCAGCTTTGAAGAATGCGAACGCATCATTGGTAAAGAGCTGGCGGCGGAAGTACGCGCCAAGGCGATTCAGCTTTATACGGAAGCGGCTGAATATGCGAAATCTCGCGGCATTATTATTTGCGATACCAAGTTTGAATTTGGTTTAGATGAAGAAGGTACGCTGACTTTGATGGACGAAGTATTGACGCCAGACTCCAGCCGTTTTTGGCCTGCCGACCAATACAAAGTCGGCACCAATCCGCCGTCTTTTGACAAACAATTTGTCCGCGACTGGTTGGAGCAAAGCGGTTGGAACAAAAAAGCGCCTGCGCCTAAAGTGCCTGCCGATGTAATTCAAAAAACAGTCGAAAAATATCAGGAAGCATTGACTTTGCTGACTCAGGATTGATTTTTAAGTTTGAAGGCCGTCTGAAAAGGATATGTTTCAGACAGCCTTTTTATTGTATAAATACTGGATTTTAAGGATGGTTGCCTTTATAATCGAGAGTTGTTTTCAGCGCCTTAAAGGCCGTCTGAAAGCTTGTTTATAACCTGCCGCACGGTCTGAAACCCTAACTATGCACATTCGGATTTTAGTGTGCATTATTAGTGTTTTAGCAGTGCGGTATTTTGAAAGGAACAATGATGTTCAATAAACACGTTAAGACTTTCCAATACGGTAATCAAACCGTTACTTTGGAAACTGGCGAAATCGCTCGCCAAGCCGCTGCTGCCGTTAAAGTATCTATGGGCGACACCGTTGTTTTGGTTGCCGTTACTACCAACAAAGAAGTGAAAGAAGGCCAAGACTTCTTCCCTCTGACTGTCGATTACCTCGAGCGTACTTACGCAGCAGGTAAAATCCCCGGCGGTTTCTTCAAACGCGAAGGCAAACAAAGCGAAAAAGAAATCCTGACCAGCCGTCTGATCGACCGTCCGATTCGTCCTCTGTTCCCTGAAGGTTTCTACCACGACATCCAAATCGTAGCGATGGTCGTGTCTGTTGACCCTGAAATCGATTCTGACATTCCTGCAATGTTGGGTGCATCTGCCGCGCTGGTGTTGAGCGGCGTACCGTTTGCCGGTCCGATTGGTGCGGCACGCGTAGGTTATGTAAACGGCGTGTACGTTCTGAACCCGACTAAAGCCGAATTGGCTAAATCACAATTGGACTTAGTTGTTGCCGGTACTTCTAAAGCCGTGTTGATGGTGGAATCCGAAGCCGACATCTTGTCTGAAGAAGTGATGTTGGGCGCAGTTGTTTACGGTCACGATCAAATGCAAGTGGCCATTAATGCCATCAATGAGTTTGCCGACGAAGTCAATCCGGAAGTTTGGGATTGGAAAGCTCCTGAAACCAATGAGGAATTGGTTGCAAAAGTACGCGAAATTGCCGGCGAAACCATTAAAGAAGCGTTCAAAATCCGTCAAAAACAAGCGCGTTCTGCCAAATTGGACGAAGCTTGGAATGCTGTAAAAGAAGCGTTGATTACCGAAGAAACCGACACTTTGGCAGCCAACGAAATCAAAGGCATTTTCAAACACTTGGAAGCCGATGTTGTCCGCAGCCAAATTTTGGACGGCCAACCGCGTATCGACGGTCGCGACACCCGCACTGTTCGTCCGTTGAACATTCAAACCGGCGTATTGCCGCGCACTCACGGTTCTGCACTGTTTACCCGTGGCGAAACCCAAGCTTTGGCGGTTGCAACTTTGGGTACTTCACGCGACGAACAAATCATTGATGCACTTTCCGGCGAATACACCGACCGCTTCATGCTGCACTACAACTTCCCTCCATACTCTACCGGCGAGGTGGGTCGCGTAGGTGCGCCAAAACGTCGTGAAATTGGTCACGGTCGTTTGGCTAAACGTGCATTGTTGGCCGTATTGCCAGAACCTGAAGATTTCAGCTACACCATGCGCGTTGTTTCTGAAATTACCGAATCCAACGGTTCTTCCTCTATGGCTTCCGTCTGCGGCGGCTGTTTGAGCCTGTTGTCTGCCGGTGTGCCTTTGAAAGCACACGTTGCCGGTATCGCCATGGGTCTGATTTTGGACAACAACAAATTTGCAGTCCTGACCGACATCTTGGGCGATGAAGACCACTTGGGCGATATGGACTTTAAAGTAGCCGGTACAACCGAAGGCGTGACCGCGCTGCAAATGGACATCAAAATCCAAGGTATTACCAAAGAAATCATGCAAATCGCTTTGGCTCAAGCCAAAGAAGCGCGTTTGCACATCTTGGATCAGATGAAAGCCGCTGTTGCAGGCCCACAAGAGCTGTCTGCACACGCGCCACGCTTGTTCACTATGAAAATCAACCAAGACAAAATCCGTGATGTGATTGGTAAAGGCGGTGAAACCATTCGTTCGATTACTGCTGAAACCGGTACTGAAATCAACATCGCTGAAGACGGTACCATCACTATCGCTGCGACTACTCAAGAAGCAGGCGATGCAGCGAAAAAACGTATCGAAGAAATCACTGCCGAAGTGGAAGTGGGCAAAGTGTACGAAGGTACTGTGGTTAAAATCCTCGACAACAACGTTGGCGCGATTGTCAGCGTGATGCCGGGCAAAGACGGTTTGGTACACATCAGCCAAATCGCCCACGAGCGCGTACGCAATGTCAGCGACTACCTGCAAGTAGGTCAGGTTGTGAACGTGAAAGCATTGGAAGTAGACGATCGCGGCCGCGTACGCCTGTCTATCAAAGCTTTGCTTGAAGCTCCTGCTCGCGAAGAGAAAGCAGCTGAATAATTTGATTGTTCAAGCTTGAAACAAAAGGCCGTCTGAAATTTTCAGACGGCCTTTTTTTTTATTTAAAAGATGAGTTTAAAAAACGGGTTTCGCCTTTACTTTGATAAAAGGGATTACTACAATGCTTACAATTTAATAAATATATTAATCTCTCAAGGAGTATGCAATGAATGCTACACAATTAATCAGCCGGCTGACGCAAACCGTCGGTGAAAAATACATCATCACAGACCCGGCAAAAACCGAACAATACCGTCAAGGCTACCGTTTTGGCGAAGGTAAGGCGCTGGCAGTTGTCCGTCCGGGTACAGTGTTGGAAATGTGGCAAATCTTGCAGGCGTGTGTTGAGGCTGATGTTATCGTGATTACGCAGGCCGCCAATACCGGTTTGACCGGCGGCTCGACTCCTGACGGCAATGATTATGACCGTGATATCGTGATTGTGAACACCATGCGTTTGAACATCATTCAGCCGATTAACAATAACGAACAGGTTGTCTGCCTGCCCGGTTCTACCCTGAATCAATTGGAGCTGCTGCTGAAACCTTTAGGCCGTGAGCCGCACTCCGTGATCGGTTCGTCCTGTATCGGCGCATCTGTATTGGGTGGCGTATGTAATAACTCCGGCGGTGCATTGGTACAGCGTGGCCCGGCTTATACGGAAATGGCGCTGTTTGCGCAAATTAACGAAGAGGGCAAACTGGAGCTGGTCAACCATTTGGGCATTGATTTGGGCGAAACCCCTGAAGAAATTTTGACCAACTTGCAAGGTTTCCATTATCAGCGAAAAGACATTACGCAAGATGCCGGCAAAGGGCATGACCATGCGTACTGCGATCATGTCCGCCAAGTGAATGAACCGACTGCCGCCCGTTTTAATGCCGACCCTGCGCGTCACTACGAAGCATCAGGTTGCGCGGGCAAGCTGATGGTGTTTGCCGTACGCTTGGATACTTTCCCGCAAGAAAAACAGACTGCCGTGTTCTATATCGGCACCAATGATATTAATGAGCTGACCGATATTCGTCGTGCCGCTTTGAGCGAGTTTAAAAACCTGCCTATTTCCGGTGAGTATATCCATCGTCATGCTTTTGATATTGCTGCCGTTTATGGTAAAGATACTTTTTATATCATCAAGACGTTCGGTACCCACCAACTTCCGAAACTGTTTGATCTGAAAGCCCGTGTGGATAGATTCAGCAAAAAGATAAGTTTCTTACCAAAACACTTCTCTGATAAATTCATGCAACTGATCAGTAAAATTTTGCCTGATCACTTGCCGAAATCTATGCGCAACTATCGGGATAAATATGAACATCACCTGATTTTAAAAATGGGTGGCGAGGGCGTAGAAGAAGCGCGTGCTTTCTTGAAGGAATATTTTGCAACCCATGGCGGCGCATTCTTCGAATGTAATGCCGAAGAAACGCAGGCGGCCATGCTGCATCGCTTTGCTGTGGCTTCTGCCGCGATCCGTTACCGTTCTGTACATGATGATGAAGTAGAGGATTTGGTTGCACTCGATATCGCCTTGCGTCGTGATGATCGTGATTGGTTTGAAACACTGCCGCCCGAAATTGACAATAAAATCATCCATAAATTGTATTACGGACATTTTATGTGTCATGTGTTCCATCAGGACTACATCATTAAAAAAGGCAACGACTGTATGGCTTTGGAACATGAAATGCTCCATCTGCTTGACCAACGCGGTGCGCAATATCCTGCCGAGCATAATGTCGGTCATCTGTATGAAGCCAAGCCCGAGCTGAAACAGTTCTATAAAAAACTCGACCCAACCAACAGCTTCAACCCCGGTATCGGTAAAACCAGTAAGAAGAAAAACTGGGCAGAATAAAGCATAGTTAAAATATAAGGCCGTCTGAATATTTCAGACGGCCTTTTTATATGTTTGCTTATCAAAACAGGTTACTGATGAAAATCAGCAGAATCACCAACGGCACGAGGTATTTCACATAGGCAAACCAGATATTGACGGTGGTATGGTTGCCTTTGTAGAGCAATTCGTCCTTCGCTTCATCTTTCATCACGAAGCCGACAAACAGCGCGGAGCCGAGCGCGGTCAGCATAAACAGGATATTGCCGCTGATATAGTCAAAGGCATCAAAAATGTTTTTACCAAACACGGAAATATCTTTCCATGGGCCGTAGCTCAAGATGGACGGGATGTTGCCGAAGATAAAAATACCTGCCAGTACGATGGTAATCGCAGCTGCGCGGCGGATTTTGGTTTTCTCCTGAATGGTTGTAATCAACACTTCATAAATCGTCAGCGAAGTCGTCAGCGCGGCAATCAGAAGCAGTGAGAAGAAAATCACTGCAAACACGGGGCCTGCCCACATATTGGAAAACACGATCGGCAGGCTTTGGAACACCAGCGTCGGGCCAGAATTCGGGGCAACGCCAAAACTGAAGAGGGAAGGGAAAATCATAAAGCCGGCCAACACGGCAATCAAAGTGTTGGTAATCGCGGTAATCACGGCCGTCTGAACCAGATTTTCGTTTTTATCCAGATAGCTGGATAACGTAATCATCACGCCGAAACCCAAGCTCAATGCGAAGAATACTTGTCCCAAAACGAAGACGAACAGTTCGGCTGTAATTTTGCTGAAGTCAGGTTTCAGATAGAAGGTAATGCCTTCCATTGCGCCCGGCAGGGTAACATTGCGCACAACCATGGCAATCAGGAATAAAAACAGCAAAGGCATCAGGTATTTTGCCGCTTTTTCAATACCGCCGATCACGCCTTTGACCAAGATCCATTGGTTTACGACCACAAATAGGAAGGTGTAAAAGGCAATTTCCCAAGGGCTGTTTTCGATGTGTTCGGTAAAGAAACTTTTGGTAACTTCGCCGGAAACAGGGCTGGAAATGTCCAAATTACCGCCGATAATATTGACGATGTAGCTGATAACCCAGCCGCCGAGCACCATGTAATAGGCCATGATGCCGAATGCGCCGAGCAGTCCCATCCAACCGACCAATTTCCAAACTTTGGCAACGGGTTTGCCATTCATTGTGCCGCCAAACGCATCCAGCGCGTTCACGCCTTTACGGCGGCCGATGACGTTTTCCACCAAAATCATCGGAATACCGATGACCAGCATGGCAATACAGAACAGAAACACATACGCGCCGCCGCCGTTTTCACCGACCAAATACGGGAAACGCCAAGTTGCGCCAAAGCCGACAGTCGCGCCGGCAACGGTAAGGATGTAAGTCAAACGGTTGGACCAGGTTTGACGGGGTTGATTGGAAGACATAAATACTCAGATGCATAAAAATAAAGACAACATTTTACCGCAAAGATTTAACGAATCTTGACTAAAGTCTAAAAAGAAAATTAGTTAAAAAAACCATGTAATGAAGAATTTTTAGTGGGTTTCTCTGGTTTGCTTGGTATTGAAACCTGCAAACAGAGAATTTGTCTGAAGCGATACGAATAATTGAAAGAGCCGTAACGATAAAGGCCGTCTGAAAAGTGGAATATGGGAAAGGGTTGTTGTGAGGAGATTGGATAGCACTAAGGTGTGCTTTCAAATATGCCGGCAACAAAGATGGTATTTATCTAAGGCTATCTAATAATATCCTGTAACCCTAGCTTGGATAGCCGATAGATTTTCGTTCTATAAAACGATTTGTCTGAAATTGGAACGGCACAGATTGATGCGGAAGAGACGAGAAAGAGAAAAGGGATAATGGCAAGTTAATGAGTGGGAGATGAGGTGTAGCAATGATGACTTCTTTAGATGAGAAAGGCCGTCTGAAAGTACATTCGTTTGGTTGCCAAATTTTAGATAAAAAAAACCATCTATACTAAGGGGAAAGTATAGATGGCCAAACACATTACGGGGAAAACGTCTTACTCACTTACTCACTTCTTTCGAAGCAAGTGTTACTCAGACAGGCGAATTATACAATAGTTCAGTCTTTACAGTGTTAAATTTTGTTAAATAAAAATAATAAGGTTTAGATATTTGATTTTAAATAAATAAAAAATCCATATTGTTTAAAAATTTATCGAAAAAATTTGGAATTTTTTTAGATTTGGATAAATTTCCATTCTCCTGCGGCCAAATCATCGACATTCCAGTCGTCGAATTTCTCACGGTGGAGTTGTTCGACACGATTGCCTGCGGCTGCAACCATGCGTTTGACCTGATGGTATTTACCCTCTGTAATGGTCATCATCAGTGTGGTTGGGTCGGCCAATACTGCTTCGGCTGCGGCGACAGTTTCATTATCGTCATGCAGGAGGACGCCGTTTTTCAGTGTAGCGCAAAGGCTATCGTCGGCAGGATGTTTCAAAGTGACGCGGTAGAGCTTCGGAACTTTGTGTTTGGGCGAGGTAACGCGGTGATTAAATTGCCCGTCGTTGGTAATCAGAATAATGCCGGTTGTGTCTGCATCCAAGCGGCCGACTGCCTGCATATCGATATTGCGCATGTGGTCGGGAAACAGACTGAAGATGCTTGGATATTGCTGGGGTTTGTGAGAAGTCTCGTAATCTGAAGGCTTATGAAGCAGAATGTAGAAATAGGGCATGGGGACGGCGGCAATTTCTTCGCCGTCAACAGACAGGGTGTGCACTTGAGACGGGTCGATATCGTCTTTGGCACGATTATAGATTTCGCCGTTGATGGCGATGCAGTCATTATCTATCAGCCATTGGCATTGCTTGCGGCTGCCGAGGCCTTGTGATTGGATGTATTTGAGCAGTTGCATGGTTGAAAAGTAGGAAATGTTCAGACGGCCTTTATTGTACTGGAAAACCGGTGTTTAGGTCGTCTGAAAAGTAGGGGCAAAAAAATCGCCCCTTTAAAATGTTAAGGGGCGCAAAAGGAACACAAACCACTACCAAAAACTGTTACAAGGCAAATTCTCCTATTTTATGTGTTGCCGGATAAAGTGCTTTCATCAAGTCATGTGGTGAAAGCGAGAAATCTTTACTGTTTGTCGTCAGACGTCCTTGCTGCGGCGTCAGCTCAAGCAATCTAGCGTTTGTCGACTGGATAAACTTGTTTTTCGTGCGCTGCATTTTTCTTTGCAGGGCAGAAACAACGCGGTTGTACAGACTGTCTTTTTGTTTGACTTCGCGTGTGCCGGCAACCCAGCTCAAGCGTGTATTGCCGTCTTCATCTTCAATCAGCAGGATGCCGGTTTCTGATTGGGGCGATTTGCCCATGCAAGGAAGCCAAACATAATATCGGCCATCTAAAGTAATGAATACTGCGTCATGTACTTCGCATTCGTCGCAACACTTGGTGGCGATCAAAGAGCGGATGGCTTGTTGGTGCAGTCTCAGAATATCAAGGGAGACTTGCTTAAAAATACTTTCGGGCATTTTCTTCTCCTTTCATTCTGTTGTGCGGTTGTTTTGTTTCGATGGGTTGTATTATACGGAGATTTTTTAAATTTGCAAATGATAATTGTTCCTATTATTTAATTTATAAGTAAGATATTCATTATTAAAGAAATTAAATTTAAAAAATTTTGTAGAAATTGGATTTTCTACTCAAAATTGGAGTAATAGATGGCCATTGGATGAAAAAAGAATAAAGGTCGTCTGAAAAAATCTAGCTATAAAAAGGGTATTTCAAAAGTAGCTAAAGTTTTGCTGACTATACATTTCAGACGGCCTTCAGTATGATTCAGGACGTTTTGATAATTGCAGAAACCACCAACCATGAGCCAACGTCAGATTATCCTCGATACGGAAACCACGGGCCTTTATCCTGAAAACGGCGACCGTCTGGTCGAATTTGCCGGCTTGGAAATGATTAATCGCCAAATGACCGACTCCAACCTTCATTTATATGTCCACCCGGAACGCGATATGCCGGAGGAAGCGGCGAAGGTGCATGGTTTGACGATTGAAGTATTGGAAGCGAAGAATGCGCCGCCGTTTGCACAAGTGGGTAAACAGATTGCCGACTTTATTCGTGGCGCAGAGCTGATTATCCATAATGCTAAGTTTGACGTCGGCTTCCTGAATATGGAATTCCGCCGCATGGGTTTGCCTTCTATTGAGGAACTGGGTTGTAAAGTAACCGACACACTGGCCATGGCGCGTGAAATGTTTCCGGGGCAAAAGGCAAGCTTGGATGCCTTGTGTAACCGTTTTTCCGTTGACCGCAGCAAACGTGTCTTGCACGGCGCGTTAATCGACTGCGAGCTTTTGGGTGAAGTCTATCTTGCCATGACGCGTCAGCAGTTTGACCTGATGGGCGGCGAGGCGGAAGAAGAGGGCGAAGTCAAACCAACCGTTATTGTCGAAACCAAACGTACGTCGCAGTTGAAAGTCATCAAAGCCGATGCGGACGAGCTGGCCGCGCATGAAAAATATTTGGACGATTTGGGCGAAGCGTGCGTATGGCGTAAGGCCGAAACTTCTGATGAGGCCGATGCCGGAGCGTCAGCATGATGCGTCGCAATATCGCTTTGATTCCTGCGGCCGGTGTCGGGGCGCGATTTGGCGCGGGAAAACCCAAACAATATGTTGAAATCAATGGTAAAACCGTATTGCAACACACCATAGAAATTTTTGAGCAACACCCACGCATAGATTTAATTGCCGTTATTCTTTCGCCGGAAGATTCGGTTTTTCAGACGGCCCTGTCTGAGAAAGTGCGTGTCTTCCGAGTGGGCGGTGCAAGTCGTGCCGAAACGGTACGCAACGGCGTATCTACTTTATTAGAACGAGGTTTGGCCGAGGCGCAAGACAATATCTTGGTTCATGATGCCGCGCGCTGTTGCCTGCCTGCCGAAGCGTTAACTCGTTTGCTTGATGAGGCAGGCGAGAATGACGAAGGCGGTATTCTGGCCATACCGGTGGCCGATACGCTCAAGCGGGCAGATGGCAGTCATCATATTGATGAAACCGTTGCACGCGCAGGATTATGGCAGGCGCAAACGCCGCAGCTTTTTCAGACGGCCTTATTAAATCGCGCCTTATCGGTTGATGATTTGAGTGAAATTACGGATGAAGCGTCAGCGGTTGAAAAACTGGGTATCCGGCCGCGCTTGGTGCAGGGCGATACGCGTAATTTAAAATTGACGCTGCCGCAAGATGAATACATTGTCAGATTGTTGCTCAAGGCCGTCTGAACAATCAAAACCCATTATTTAAGGAAACAATATGAATATCCGTGTCGGACAGGGCTACGATGTCCATCAGTTGGTTGAAGGGCGAGATTTGATACTCGGCGGCGTCAACATTCCGTTTGAAAAAGGCTTGCTGGGCCATTCCGATGCCGATGCGCTTTTGCATGCGATTACCGATGCCCTGTTGGGCGCGGCCGGTTTGGGCGATATCGGCAGCCATTTTCCTGATACTACCGCCGAGTTCAAAGATGCAGACAGCCGTGTGCTGTTGCGTGAGGCTTATCAAAGCGTGCAGGAGTTGGGTTGGAAGGTGGTTAATGTCGATACGACTGTGATTGCTCAAAAGCCAAAACTTGCGCCACATATTCCGGCCATGCGCGCCAATATTGCCGTAGATTTGGGTTTGCCTGAAAACTGCGTGAACATCAAGGGTAAAACCAACGAAAAACTTGGCTATCTGGGACGTATGGAAGCTATTGAAGCGCAAGCGGCAGTATTGCTGATTAAAGCCTAAGAGCTTAAAATTACTTTATTATTCAAACTGAAAGACTGACAACATGGCAACTCAAGACGAACTTAAACGTATTGCCGCCGAAAAAGCGGTGGAATTTGTTCCTGAAAACGAATACATCGGTATTGGTACCGGCTCTACCATCAACTTTTTTATCGAAGCTTTGGGTAAAAGCGGTAAGAAAATCAAGGGTGCCGTGTCTACTTCTAAAAAATCCAGCGAGCTTTTGGCAAAATACGAGATTCCAGAAGTTTCACTGAATGAAGTGATGGGTTTGGCAGTTTATGTTGACGGCGCAGACGAAGTTAACCATGCGCTGCAAATGATTAAAGGCGGCGGCGGTGCGCATTTGAACGAAAAAATCGTGGCCAGCGCATCCGATAAATTTGTCTGTATCGCTGATGAAAGCAAATACGTTTCCCGTTTGGGTAAATTCCCATTGCCGGTGGAAGTGGTTGAAAATGCCCGTTCGCTGGTGTCGCGCAAACTGCTTGCCATGGGCGGACAGCCTGAGTTGCGTGTCGGCTATACTACTTTCTATGGCAATCAAATCGTTGATGTTCACGGCCTCAATATTGACCAAGCCCTGAAAATGGAAGATGAAATCAACAAAATCACCGGCGTACTCGAAAACGGCATTTTTGCCCGCGATGCCGCCGATGTATTGGTTTTGGGAACGACAGAAGGTGCAAAAGTCATCCTGCCTTGTCAGGATTAATGAAGATTAATCAATCTTAAAGGCCGTCTGAAAGTGCATTAGGTCTTTCAGACGGCCTTCAATTTGGCAAAATATGCAAATCAGTAAAATTATAAAATGGTTGCCTGTTGTTTTATCCGTTTTGGGCGCACTTGGTTACAGCTCACGCGATACCGAGTTGATTCGTACAGGGGTAAGCGTTGCCGCAACATTGGCACAAGGCGACAATATCGGTTTGGAAAAGGTCAATGAATGGCTGGGAGAAAATGTCGTCAAAGCCACATCTGACACCAAAGCCGAAGCTAAACCCAAATCGGAACAAAAACAAAAGTCATCGAGGCAATCCTACACATACAACGGAAAAATCATCAAAATCCATGATGGCGATACCATGCACATTATCGATAGCGACGGCAGGAAACACAAAATCCGCATGGCCTATATCGATGCGCCGGAAATCAATCAGGCTTATGGTATGCAATCACGAGACAATCTGATTGATGCCGCATTAAATAAAAAAGCCAAAGTGCGCGTGTTTGAAGCCGACCATTACCAGCGCGAAGTCGCCCAAGTATCAGTCGGCACGATTGACCTGAATTTGATGCAGATAAGGAATGGCGCCGCATGGCATTATGAAAGTTATGCCAAAAAACAACAAAGTAAAACCGCCTACACCGACTATTCGGCCGCGCAAAAACAAGCCAAGGAAAAACGTAAAGGCTTATGGAAAAAAGATAATCCGCAAGCACCTTGGCAATTTCGCCGTCAAAATCACGAGCAGCAGAACGGCAATAAAAAGCAGTCTGATAAACAATGGTTTGGGATTTGGTAGGCTTTAAGAGGGGCCGTCTGAAAACTTTCAGACGGCCTTTAATCATTAAGGTTTAGTATAAGATAAGAATGAGTGGCAGGTTTCTGATTAGAAGGAGAAAGTTAGAAGGAGAAAGAAACAAAAGTGTGATGTAATATTTTTAAGAAGGGCAGATATGAAAAAAGACACCGTTAGCTGGTGTCTTTAGTATCTGGCAGAGAGGAAGGGATTCGAACCCTCGATACGCTATTCACGTATACACGCTTTCCAGGCGTGCGACTTAAACCACTCATCCACCTCTCTGTGGACTATTATCCTGACTTGTTATCAGAATAATGTAAAACTTGACTGATTGATTTATCAGTGGTGCCCAGGAGAAGACTCGAACTTCCACACCCGTGAGGATACTAGCACCTGAAGCTAGCGCGTCTACCAATTCCGCCACCTGGGCAATTTAAATTTTCTTAAGCAAAGAAGCACCAAATTATTTGGTGCCCAGGAGAAGACTCGAACTTCCACGCCCGTGAGGACACTAGCACCTGAAGCTAGCGCGTCTACCAATTCCGCCACCTGGGCTTTGCTTTATTCTTCAATTTAAGGTAGAGTTGACTACCTGAACTGCGAAGAAGCAGCTATTATATATTTTAAAAAAAGAATGTCAACTATCAAAATGAACAAAAATACTAAATCTTTAAATTTACGAGAAAAAGACCCATATTTGGAGCAGGAGAAACAACGTTACGCTCATCCGTTGCCCAGCCGTGAATGGGTCATTGAATTATTGGAACAAAAAGGTGTGCCGACAAAAATCGAAGCTTTGGCACATGAATTGTCGATTGCAGAAGATGAATATGAATTCTTCGAACGCCGTCTGAAAGCGATGGCGCGCGATGGTCAGGTGTTGATCAACCGACGTGGCGCGGTGTGTGCGGCAGAAAAATTGGCATTGGTTAAATGCCGTGTCGAGGCGCATAAAGACGGCTTTGGTTTTGCCGTGCCGCTAACGCCGACAGGCGAGGGCGATTTTGTTTTGTATGAGCGTCAGATGCGCGGCGTGATGCACGGGGATATTGTTACCGTTCGTCCTGCCGGTATCGACCGTAGAGGCCGTCGTGAAGGTACGGTTTTAGATGTGGTGGAGCGTGCGCAGTCTAAAGTGGTCGGCCGTTTTTATATGGATCGCGGCGTGGCTATTTTGGAGGCCGAAGATAAGCGTTTGAGCCAAAGTATCGTGTTAGAGCCTGAAAGCGTGGCGAACTTTAAACCGCAATCCGGCCAAGTGATTGTGGCTGAAATTGAGACGTATCCTGAAGCGCATCGTCCTGCAGTGGCTAAGCTGATTGAAGTGTTGGGCGATTATGCCGACAGCGGTATGGAAATCGAAATTGCTGTACGCAAGCACCATTTGCCTCATCAATTCAGCGAAGCATGTGTCAAAGCTGCGAAGAAAATTCCCGATCATGTGCGTAAAACTGACTTGAAAGGGCGCGTGGATTTACGCGATTTGCCTCTGGTAACCATTGACGGAGAAACTGCGCGGGACTTTGACGATGCGGTTTTTGCTGAAAAAGTCGGCCGCAATTACCGTTTGGTGGTGGCGATTGCAGATGTCAGCCATTATGTCCGTCCTGATGACGGAATTGATGTAGATGCTCAGGAACGCAGTACCAGTGTGTATTTCCCGCGCCGTGTGATTCCGATGTTGCCGGAGAAGTTGTCCAACGGCATCTGCTCGCTCAATCCTGATGTTGAACGCCTGTGTATGGTGTGCGATATGGTGATTACCTATGCCGGCAATATCAAGGAATACCGTTTCTATCCGGCAGTAATGCGTTCGCATGCGCGAATGACTTACAATCAAGTTTGGGATTGGATTTCAGACGGCCAGGATCATCCGTTTAAGCAGCAAATCGATACTCTGTATAAGTTATTTAAAATCTTGCAGAAAAAACGTTTTGAGCGTGGTGCGGTTGAGTTTGAGAGCGTTGAAACCCAGATGATTTTTGATGACAACGGTAAAATCGACAAGATTATTCCCGTTGTCCGCAATGATGCGCATAAGCTGATTGAAGAATGTATGTTGGCGGCGAATGTTTGCGCGGCAGAATTTTTGCTGAAAAACAAACATACGGCTTTGTTCCGCAATCACTTGGGCCCGACTCCTGAAAAACTGGCCACTTTACGCGAGCAGCTTGGTTTGTTGGGGCTGAGTTTGGGTGGCGGTGATAATCCGACGCCGAAAGACTATGCTGCGCTTGCCGAGCAATTTAAAAACCGTCCGGACGCGGAGCTGTTGCAAGTGATGATGTTGCGTTCTATGCAGCAGGCGGTTTATGAGCCGCATTGCGACGGTCATTTTGGTCTGGCTTATAGCGCATATACACACTTTACTTCGCCTATCCGTCGTTATCCCGATTTGACGGTCCATCGTGCCATCAAGGCTGTGTTGAATGGACAAACTTATCAACCCAATAAAACCTGGCAGGCTTTGGGCGTGCATACCTCGTTCTGTGAGCGCCGAGCCGATGATGCCAGCCGCGATGTGGAAAACTGGCTGAAAACTTATTATATGCGCGACAAAGTCGGCGAAGTTTTCAGTGGTAAGATTTCGGGCATGACCAGCTTCGGTATTTTTGTAACGTTGGACGATATTCATATCGACGGCTTGGTACATATCAGTGATTTGGGAGAGGATTATTTCAACTTCCGTCCTGAAATTATGGCGATTGAGGGTGAACGCAGCGGTGTCCGTTTCAATATGGGTGATACGGTCACTGTAAAAGTCGCGCGAGCCGATTTGGATACCAGCAAGATTGATTTGACCTTAATCAGCGGCGGTTCAGTCGGTAAGAAACGCGGCAGTAGAAAAGCGAAATCTGTGAGTAAGCCGATAGCTGCTGACAAGCCTGTCGAAAAGCGTAAGCGTAAACTTTCGGCTAAAGAAATTGATGAAGCGTTGGCTACTCCCGTGAAGGCAAAGAAGAGCAAGGTGAAAAGCAAACCTGCTTCCAAGCCAGCCAAGCCAAGCAAACCTAAAGCCGCAGGCAAGAAAAAAGCGCAGGCGAAAACAGCTTCCGTCAAAGCCGGGCGTAAAAATAATGCTCAAGGCAAAAGCGTGAAGATTAAAGTGAAGAAAGTAGCTAAGAAATAAGCTGTATTCAATTCAGGCCGTCTGAAAAGTTTCAGACGGCCTGAATTCGTGATTTTATGAATAAAACTAAGGATAAATAAGATGATAAAACTGTACGGTATTCCCAATTGTGATACGGTTAAAAAAGCGCGCAGTTGGTTGGCGGAAAACGGCATCGAGTTTGAGTTTGTAGATTTTAAGAAAAACGCCCCGACTGCCGAATTGATTGATGGCTGGCTGGGTCAGGCGGCTTTGGAAATTTTGCTCAATAAAAGAGGTACGACTTGGCGCAAGTTGGATAAAGATGCGCAAGAATCTGCCGCCACAAAAGAAGGTGCGATTGCTTTGATGGTGGAGAATCCGAGCATCATCAAGCGGCCTGTATTGGTCAAAGAAGGACAGGTTCATGTCGGATTTTCAGTAGAAGCGTATCAGGAAATTTTCGGATAAGGTATTTTTAGGTTTTTAGGCCGTCTGAAAAAGCAAGCCTCGAAAAAATACGTTACAATACGCGCTTTGAGCCTGTTTTCAGGATTTTAAGATTTTTGCGGCAGCATTTTTCGGCTGCCGCGCCAAACTTTTCTTTCGGATAAATATGTTCCATATTGTTGAAAAATATAAAACACCCGCCCAGATTGTTTTAGGTATCATCGGTCTGACCTTTATCGGATTTGGTGCCAATAATTTGTCTTCGCCGGGTTCTGATTACATTGTCAAAGTCGGGGATGAGAAGGTTAGCGAGCATGCTTTACAGATTGCGATACAAAATGAGCAGGCTGCCGGCAATAATGCGCCTTCGCGTGATGCGATATTCCAATCTTTATTGCAAAGAGCTTACCTGAAGCAGGGTGCCAAGCTGATGGGCATTGCTGTGTCTCAGGAACAAATCAAGCAAGTTATCGTGGATGATCCGAATTTCCATGATGCTTCCGGCAAATTCAGTCAGGATTTGCTCAAGAAGTATTTGGATCAGCGCAAAATGACAGAGGATCAGTTTGTTGAAGATATCCGCGAACAGTTCCAATTGCAAAACCTGTTGAATTTGGTGCAAAACGGTGCGTTGGTCAGCGATGCGCAAGCGCGTCAGTTAATTAACCTGACCCAAGCAACACGTACCATCCGTTCATTTACGTTCAGCCCTGAAGCATTTGCGACACAAGTAAAAGTAGATGATGCGGCTTTGCAAAAGTATTATGAAGCGCATAAGAAAGATTACTTGATTCCTCAAGCCGTTAAGCTGGAATATGTGGCTTTGAACATCAAAGATTTGGCTGACAAACAAACAGTCAGTGCAGAAGAAGTACAAAAAGCTTACGACAGTAAAAGCGTAGATTTGTCGCCAAGAGCCGAAATTGCGCATATTTTCATTCCGGTTATGCCTAACGGAGATGAAGCAAGCAATGCAGAAATTAAAGCCGAAGTGGATAAAATGGCTGCGGAGCTTAAAGCACATCCGGATTCGTTTGCCGAGCTGGCAGCCAAGTATTCCAAAGACTTGTCCAGCAGCAATAAAGGCGGCAATTTGGGTTATCTGAGCAAGAGCGGCGGCAGCGGCTTTGGGCCGGAATTTGATAAAGCGGCATTTGCATTGGGCAAAGGCGAAGTCAGCGATACCGTTAAATCGTCTTTGGGTTATCACGTCATTAAAGTTTTGAATGTCGAAGCTGAGCCGACTTTGGAACAAGCCAAAGCGCGTATCGAAGCAGCCTTAAAACTGAAAAAAGCAGCTTCTGCCTTTAATGCAGCTAAAGAAAAACTGGGTGAAGATACCTTCAATGATCCATCTTCTTTGGCAAAAGCAGCCGCCAATTCAGGCTTGAAAGTGGAAAGCCTGGATGAATGGGTGACCAAAGCGGGCGCGAAGGAAGCCGGCTTGCCTGAAGCATTGATTAATGCCGCGTTTAGTGATGATGTACTGAAGAAAAAACACAATTCTGAAGTGATCGCCATTAACAACGATACCGTTTGGGTCATTCGTGCGAAAGAAGTGCGTGAAGAGAAAATTGCACCATTTGCAGAAGTCAAAGATACTGTCCGTGCAGCATATCTGCGTTCTGAAGCTGCCAAACTGGCAGAGAAGAAAGCCCAAGAAACTTTGGCTGCGTTGAAAGCTGGTAAAGCTGCCGATGTTCAATGGTCGCCTGTTTCACAATTGAATGCGCAAGATGCACGCAAAACCATGTCTCCTGAAGCTTATGCGGCTTTGCTGAAAGCGCGCCCTGTCGGCGGTAAACCTGCGTACGCATTATTAGAAGGTATGCCTGCACCGGTGATTATGGAAGTTCAGAGCGTTTCTGCTCCTGAAAATGCCGATTCACAGATTCCGGCTGCCAAACAGGCTTTGGTTCAGCAGCTTTCTGCCAACGTGTTCGATAATTTACTCCAGTATTTGGGTAAAAAAATCGATCGTAAGCAAGGCGCACAGCAAGTTAATAATGCTGCCGAATAAGCAGAGTATTTGAGTAAGGCAGCCGGATGAATTCCGGCTGTTTTCTTATTTTTAGCTATCTTTTTAAAGGCCGTCTGAAATCATGAGTAAAAATCCTGATGCCTTTGTCCGCTTGATTAATGCATTAAAAATCCTGCCCAATGTCGGCCCGAAATCCGCTCAACGTATGGCTTACCAGCTTTTACAGTACAAACGCGAAGAAGCGCAGGAGTTGGTGGATGCTTTGCAGTTTGCTTTGAGACAGGTGCAGCATTGTCGGATGTGCAACACATTTTGCGAAGGCGATTTGTGTGAAATTTGTGCGGATGAAAAACGCGAGAAAAGTCGTTTGATGATTGTGCATATGCCGGCGGATGTCTCCAGTATGGAGGCTGCTAATTGTCATGATGGTCTGTATTTCGTTCTGATGGGGCAAGTCAGTCCGGCGCAGGGCATGGATATTTCGGCAGTAGCGTTAGATAAGCTGGTTGCCCGTTTGCAGGCGAGTGATATTGAGGAAATTATCATTGCAACCAACTTCACAGCCGAAGGCGATGCAACAGCGTATGTATTAGCGGAATTGTTTAAAAATCTTCCTTATAAAGTCAGCCGATTGGCAAGGGGAATCCCTTTGGGTGGTGAGATGGAATATGTGGATGCTGGTACTTTGGCTCAGGCTGTTTACGATAGAAGGAATATTCAATCTTAAATGGCAATATAAAAAGGCCGTCTGAAAGTTTTTCAGACGGCCTTTTCATTGATTAAATCAGATTATTTGCAACTGACGCCTTGAATTTGAGGCGTATCGCCGTTACCGACTTTGAATGCACATTTGGTTGCGCTGCTGCCGGATACGGTAACAACACCGTTTCCGCTGTTGAGGCTGACAGGTTCTTTTACGCCCATGCCGACAGCAGTAGCTGCCAGTTTTTGAACATCGGCGTCGGAGTAAGCGGTATTGTTTGAACTGATTTTGATTTCTTTGGCGGCATATGCATTGAGGCTGAATGATAAACCTACAGCTACGGATACGAGAGCCAAGAATTTTTTGCTGTTCATTAGTGTATTTCCTTTTTGATGGTGACAAAGTGTGTCACAGCTTCAGAATAAGGGTGATTGGCAGATTGTGCAAGTTTTTCGGCGGAATTTACGGGAAGATACACGGTTTTACATACACTTTATCCCTGAATGCTACATCAGTCGGGCAATCAGACGACCTGTCGGTTTTACGGTACAATAAGCCTTTTTTGACAAACGAATGAGGCATTTTTGAATGGCTTCTTTAGAAACTTGGATAGGCCTGCGCTATCTGCGTGCGAAAAAACGCAACGGCTTTATGTCATTTATTACCATGATTTCAATCGCCGGTATCGCCTTGGGTGTAACGGCGCTGATTGTGGTGTTATCGGTAATGAACGGATTTCAGAAAGAGATACGCGGTCAATTGTTGAACGTCGCACCTCATGCAGAAATCGGCTATTACGATGTCGGTAGTGCGCCTGATTGGCAGAATTTGCGCGAATTTGTAAAAGGTAAAAAGGAAGTATTGGCCAGCGCGCCTTATGTTTCCGATCAGGCTTTGCTTGCTAATGCCGGGGAAGTGCGCGGTGTGCAGATACGCGGTATTTTGCCGGCTGAAGAAAAAAATGTCGTTGATTACGGTAAGGATATGCCGGCCGGCAGTTTTGACGATTTGAAACCGGGCGAATTTGATATTATTTTGGGTCAAGGGCTTGCTGAGGCATTGGGCACGGAGATGGGCGGCAAGGTTACAGTGATTACGCCAGAAGGTAATGTCACTCCTGCCGGCGTAGTGCCGCGCTTGAAGCAGTTTAATGTAGTCGGTGTGGTAAAAACCGGTGTTTATGAAGTCGATAATACCTTGGCCATGACGCATATCAAGGATGCACAAGTCTTGTATCGACTGGGAGAAAATGTAGGTGGGCTGCGTTTGCGACTGGCTGATCCTCAGAATGCACCATCTTTCATTGCCAAGTTGATTCCTGATGCTAAAAAAGATGAGGTATGGGTGCGCGACTGGACGTTTAACAACCGCAGCTATTTTGAAGCCGTAGAGTTGGAAAAACGCATGATGTTCATCATTTTGACGCTGATTATTGCGGTTGCTGCGTTTAACCTCGTCTCGTCTTTGGTAATGGCGGTAACGGAAAAACAAGCCGATATTGCGATTTTGCGCACTTTGGGTTTGTCCCCAGGCGGCGTCATGAAGATTTTCTTGGTGCAGGGCGCATTTGCTGGGTTCTTTGGTACGCTTGTGGGCGTGGTATGCGGTGTATTGTTGGGGTGGAATGTTGGTAAGATTGTCGCGTTTTTTGAAGACCTATTTGGCGTGCATTTGATTAACTCACAGGTTTATTTCATCGATTACCTGCCTAGCGATGTGAATTTAAAGGACGTCGCCGTTATTGCCTGCATTTCGCTTGGTTTGGCATTTATTGCCACACTGTATCCGAGCTGGCGTGCAGCAAAAACCCAACCTGCGGAGGCTTTGCGCTATGAGTAAGACAATTTTGAAATGTATCGGCGTTGGCAAAAGCTATAATGATGGCGCATTGAATGTACAAGTGTTGAATCATTTGGATTTTGAAGTTGCCGAAGCGGAAAGCGTGAGTATTATTGGTTCATCAGGCAGCGGTAAATCTACGTTGCTGCACCTTCTTGGTGGCTTGGATATGCCGTCTGAAGGCAAGGTGATACTGATGGATCAGGATTTGGGCGGCTTGAGCCAAAAACAGTTGGGTGAATTGCGCAACCGTTATTTGGGCTTTGTGTATCAATTCCACCATCTATTGCCTGAGTTTTCTGCTTTGGAAAATGTCATGATGCCGCTTTTAATCGGCAAAATGCCCAAGGCAATGGCTGAGGAGAAGGCTGTCAAGATGCTGGAAAAGGTTGGCTTGGACAAGCGTATGCTGCACCGTCCGAGCGAACTTTCCGGCGGTGAGCGTCAGCGTGCGGCGATTGCCCGTGCTTTGGTTAATGAGCCGAAATGCTTATTGGCGGATGAGCCGACGGGGAACCTTGACCGTAAAAATGCGCAAAATGTGCTGGACATGATGCTGGATTTGAAACGCGAATTGAACACCAGCCTGATTGTAGTGACCCATGATGACGAGCTGGCTGAGCGTTTCGACCGGGTAATGACCATGAAAGACGGCAGCCTGCAAGTATTGCAATAAGGTTATTATTTCAGGCAAATATTTTATGCTTTGAACGGTATAATAGAGGCCGTCTGAAAAATAGGTTTTCATTTATGGAAACGCTGTTTTTCAGACGGCCTTTCTTTTGCCCGTATCAATCAAGCCTAAACTATGAATCCGACCGACTCTATCCTTTCCTCTGCCGCAGATGCGGCCATAGCGTTTTTCCGCCGCCACGAAGTACAGGGTGCATCCGTTATTGAGCCTTATGTGGTTCGACTGTTTGCAGCCTTGCAAAACGGGCATTCGTTTATTTACTTGGATAAAGCGGATGTTGATGCCTTAAGCAACTTGCCGAACTTGGTCGGTAATGCGGATAAACCGCTTATCCTGCAAGACCGGAAATTGTTTTTGGGGCGGATGTGGCAGTTGGAGCATGATTTGGCTGTTGAAATCAAACGGCTGGCAAGTGCCGAGGCGGAAGAAGTGAATTTCATGGCAGCTTCAAAAAGCCTGAGCGACTGGTTTGATACTAAAGACAGCAAAGAGCAACGGGATGCTGCGGCTTTGGCCTTGCTGCAAAACTTTATGCTGATTACCGGTGGGCCGGGTACGGGTAAGACGACGACCGTCGCAAAGCTTTTAGGTCTGATTTGCAATAACAGTACGAAGCTGCCCCGTATCGCGTTGGCGGCACCGACGGGCAAAGCGGCTGCGCATATGGCACGGGCTTTGCAGCGTGCTTTGGACGGTTTTAATTTGTCTCCGAGCGTCAAAGCGCATTTGGAAAACTTGGAAGGGCAGACTGTCCATCGTTTGTTGAAACTGCGGCCGCCGCAAATGCGCCCTGCGTTCAATCATGAATATCCGCTTGCTTTGGATGTTTTGGTGGTGGATGAGGCGTCGATGTTGGATTTGCCGCTGGTGTTGGATTTATTACGCGCCGCGCCGACCGGCTGTCGTTTGGTATTGCTTGGCGATGAAAACCAGTTGCCGTCGGTTGGCTTGGGAGCCGTGTTGGCAGCATTATCGCGTCCGACGGCTTTGGATAAAGAAACCGCTGAAAAGCTGGAAGTGTACCTGCCCAATCATGGCTTTGAGATTAAAGAGCGGCCACAAGCTTTATCACAAAACAATGCCAAATTGACGTTCAGCCACCGTTTTGGTGCAGACAGCGGTATCGGCTGTTTGGCAAGGGCGGTGGTGTTCGAGGAACAGCAAACTGCGGTCGAACAGTTTGACAAGTTCCCCAAAGAATTGGAAATGAAATCAGGCCGTCTGAAAGAGCAGGTCGCCTTGCTGTATCAAAAGCAACAGGATTATTGGCAGGCTGTGGCAGAGAATAATGTTGCACTCGCCTATGGTCATGCTGCCGATGTGGTGGTATTGGCGGCTTGGCGGCAGGATGCGGATAATTTGAATCAGGCTTATCAAGAATACTTGCAACGACAAGGCAAGGCTTCGGGAGAAACGCCTTGGTTTGCCGGACAAATCATCATGATTACGCACAATGATTACATGCTGGAAGTGTTTAACGGCGACATCGGTCTGATTATGAAAGATGAAGAATCGTTGAATGGCTTGTCTGCATATTTTCCTGAGAAAGATGGATTCAAAAAAATTGCCATCAGCCGTTTGCCCGATTTTGAATCGGCTTTTGCCATGACGGTGCACAAGAGCCAAGGTTCGGAATATCGGGAGGTATGGCTGTTGCCCCCGTCAGTGCCTGTAACGACGGAGAGTGAAGAGGAAGCCCGAGGTTTGGATAAGGCTTTGCTTTACACGGCCATTACCCGTGCGCGTGAACGTTTCGTATTTTGGGGAAATGCGGAGGAATTGTGTCAGGCTGTGGGATGCCATCAAAAACGCAGGACGGCATTGGCCGATGCCTTGAAATGGCAGTTTGAACAGCCTGATGAGCAGGCTTCCGTTTGACCTGAATCAAGAGGCCGTCTGAAAGAGGATAAAGCGTTTAAATCTGCTTGACTGATTACACTAATTTACATACGATAAAAATAATTAGTAAATAAAATGAATAATTTATACAAAATTCATAATGTTGTACGCTTTATCGAATACTTCACTTTCAATACCTTCTTTTGGAGAGTCGGCATGAAATTTCAAACCAAACTGATTGCAACCTGTATTTTATTGGCTTCATCGTCTTATTCTTTGGCAGAAAATGCTGATGGCGGACATGATGCAGCGGCTTTGGCCACCACCAACGATTACGTCAATTCCGGCAGTATCATTCGCAAAGATGACGATAAAATCAGCATTTTCAATGATTTGTTGACTGTGAATGGTGGCTTGCGCGTACGTGCGGATACCAAAGACATCAATGCCAACAACAGCAGCATCAATTCGACACCTGAAGACACCAATGCCAACTTCAATGCAGAGTTTTGGTTACGCGCAAAACTGTACAAAGATTGGAAATTGGTTGCCCAAATCGAGCCGAATATTGATTTGGAAACCGGTAAGTTCAACGGCGATCATGATGTGCCGGTCAATAAACTGTATGCCGAAGGTACTTTGTACAACAACATTAAAGCGCGTGTCGGTAAATTCGGCGCATTCTCTTCATACGGCCGCGTATGGGATGCCGAAGTAACCGGCGGCGAAATCTTCTTCGACAATAAAACCCTGCCTACCAAAATCTATGCAGGCCGCCGTACTGGCAATCTGAACGACAACGCATGGGGCATTGGCGGCCGTCGCAGACATTTTGCCGCGGTTCAAAGCATGTTGCCTGTGAATGAGAATATCAACGTCGGCGCAACGGTCAGCTACATGAAAGACATCGATGTACGCGGTGCGAAGAAAAATGCGGTCTTTGGAGAAATCGGTACGGACATCAAGTTTAATGACGATTGGCATTGGATGGCCGCAGTCAGCAAGTCCAATATCAAAGCCTATAATGATGCCGGACAAAAAATCAAAAATGATGGCGTGTTCACTGAAGTACGCTATAAATTGGCCGACTGGAACGTCCGCAATTCTTACGACGTATTCTTGAACTACCGCCGTGTCGGTTCGTTGTCCGGTGTCTCTTCCGTTGAGGATTACAGCAAAAACGTCCAAGGCGTGCAAATCGGTGCGACCTATATTCCTTGGAAAAACTGGAAACTTAAAGGCTTCTATTTGGCCGGCAAACAGGTTACGCCTACCGTCGGCACGGATAAGCAGGACGTAAATGTTATTCGTGGTCAGTTAGAATATAAATTTTAATCATCACAAATAAAAAACAGGCAGGATGTCCTGCCTGTTTTTGGTTTTCAGACGGCATGGATATAGGGCCGTCTGAAACAATGGATGAAACGTTTTACCAGCTATCGCGCTTCATACGGTCAAGCTGACGGCGGTCGCGTTTGGTTGGGCGTCCGTCCGGATAAGCGGCACTGATGCGGCTGGCTTGGTCGAGCTGTTTTTGAGCTTCGCGTTCGGCAGCCGTTTTCATGTCTTCTTCGTAGAGTAAACGCGCTTCCGGTGCCGGGCGGCGTTGATGATTGAGCGCGGCAACTTTGAATTTGTAGGGTAGGGAGTTCAAAGTCATGTCGATGGTGTCGCCGGCAGAAATATTTTTGCTGTTTTTCACCTTCGAGCCGTTTACCAAAACCCTGCCCAGCTCAATGTGTTTTTGTGCCAGCGCGCGGGTCTTGAAAAAGCGTGCGGCCCAAAGCCATTTGTCCAAGCGCATGGACGAATTGTCATGATCGTTTTTCATAGCCTGTTTGAAATGATTGAACTGAATTGAAGTTTATCATAAGATACGGCACTTCATTCGTTTAGTGCAGATATACTATTTCTTTATTAAAGGCCGTCTAAAAGATTTTTTATTGCAAAAGATGGCAGTTTCCCTTTGAGAAATGCTGTCAAATACGTCTGATTAGCGTATCATGTCAGCAACCGTTACCGAGAGCTTTGTTTTATGAAACCCGTTTTTTTGGACTTCGAACAACCCATCGCCGAATTAACCAATAAAATCGACGAGTTGCGATTCGTACAAGACGAATCTGCCGTTGATATTTCCGACGAGATTGCCAGACTGCAAAAGAAAAGCAGCGAGTTGACCAAGTCGATTTTCAGCAAGCTGACTCCGGCTCAAATTTCACAAGTGTCCCGCCATCCGCAACGTCCTTATACTTTGGACTATATCAACGGTATTTTTACCGATTTTGAAGAATTGCACGGCGACCGCCATTATTCTGACGATCATGCCATTGTCGGCGGTTTGGCGCGTTTCAACGGCCAAAGCGTGATGGTTATTGGTCATCAAAAAGGCCGCGATACCAAAGAAAAAATCCGTCGCAATTTCGGTATGCCGCGTCCAGAGGGTTACCGTAAAGCACTGCGCTTGATGCAGACTGCCGAAAAATTCAATATTCCAGTTATGACCTTTGTCGATACTCCGGGTGCGTATCCGGGCATTGGCGCAGAAGAACGCGGCCAGTCTGAAGCCATCGGCCGTAATTTGTACGAACTGACCCGTCTGCATGTGCCAGTATTGTGCACCATCATTGGCGAAGGTGGTTCAGGTGGTGCGTTGGCAGTGGCTGTCGGTGACTACGTCAATATGCTGCAATACTCGACTTATTCGGTGATTTCTCCCGAAGGTTGCGCCTCTATTCTTTGGAAAACTGCTGAAAAAGCAGCAGATGCCGCGCAAGCATTGGGTATTACCGCCAAACGCTTGCAAGAGTTGGATGTCATCGATAAAGTAATTGATGAGCCTTTAGGTGGCGCACACCGTAATTTTGAAACTACGATGAAAAACGTCAAAACCGTTTTGGAACAGCAATTAAGCGAAGCGCAAAGCATGACTATGCCTGACTTGCTTTCTCGCCGTTTCGACCGCATCATGGCTTACGGTAAATTTACCGATAAATAAGTTTGACTGTTGAAGAAGCAAGCAGATGCCGTCGCTGCTTGCTTTTTTTGTGTTCTATTTTTGAGTAATTCACAATTTCAGGCCGTCTGAAATGTCGCAAGTATCCCCTGATTCCCTATTTAAAAGTTTTCAAGCAGCTTTTCCTGATTTGCCGAGCCACACTGTTTTTGAAGTTGGCTTGAGTGGCGGATTGGATTCTGTCGTCCTGCTGCATCTTTTGCATCGGATGCGCGAATTTCGCTATTTTGATTTGCGTGCCGTCCATGTTCATCATGGTTTAAGTACCAATGCCGACAGTTGGGCTAAATTTTGTCAGGATTATTGTCAGCGTCTGAATGTTGTCTTGCGAGTGTGCCGTGTCAATGTGGAAAAACAAGGAAAAGGTTTGGAGGCTGCGGCCAGGGCTGCACGATATCAGGCATTTTCAGTCGGCCTGAAGAAAATCATTGTTTTGGCCCATCACCGTAATGATCAAATCGAAACATTTATGCTGTCGGCTGTACGCGGAGGCGGATTGCGTGGTATGGCGGCCATGCCGGTATGGCGTGATTTAAATGAAGAGATTCAAATTTGGCGGCCGCTTTTGGCATTTTCCCGTCAGGAACTGGTTGAGTATGCGCAACAATGGGGATTGTCTTTTGTTGAAGACGAAAGTAATGAAGACTCCGGCTATTTACGCAATTGGATGAGAAATCAGGCTTTGCCGCAATGGCAGCAGCGTATTCCGAATTTTGAACAGCAAATTTGTGCCAATGTTCGATTATTGCAGGAAGATTTGCAGCTTTTAGATGAATTGATTGAGTCTGAATACCAGCGCATCAGTCCAAACGGAATATTCAGCATCAGTTTGTGGCGGCAATGTACACCGCTTTTGCGTCGTCGGCTGCTTTGGTATTTTTTACGAAAGCAAACGGAATCATTGCCTTCTTATCACAGTATTGCCGATTTTGCCCGAGTGTTGGAAACCGCAGATCAGGCGCAGTTGAATTTGTCAGACGGAGAACTGGTCGCATATCGGGACAAGCTGTTTGTTTGTCAGGAAAGTGAGTTTCAAAAACTGCCTTGGTGTAATGGCAGGGAAGTTCAAGGCCGTCTGAAAGATATTTTACTCGAAAATGGTTTTGTTTTATTACCGTTTAAGGGAGGTTTGTCGGAAGAGGAGTTAGAGAAGCCGGCGGTACTTAGAAGTGTGGCCAAAAGTGATGTGATTCAGTCGGGACAGAGGGAAAAATCAGTCGAAAAACTATTGCAAGAGTGTCATATTGTGCCACTCGTCCGTAAATATTGGCCGATTATCATAAGTATGGGCAACAAGTGCCTTGCTGTTGTTAATCTTCGGGTGGGAAGCGATGTTCAAATAGGGGAAGGCTATCTGCCTGTTCATGAAAAGTTGGTCAAATATATAGCAGAAAAGCAAAGAGACTAACTGTAAATTTAGTAAGTATTAGTAATTTAACTACTTGTGCTAAGTGTATATATAATAAGCAATACAGCTTATGTTAGAGCATCTGCACGAATAAACTTTTGCGATTAAATGTAATCTTGTGGAACTATTTCAAAGCGATGCTGTCTTTATTGTGCACAGCACGCTTTACTATTTTTTGGTTTAAAGCAGTAAAACGATTAAAGGTTGGGTATGAACGATCGCCAAATAGATCAAGTTTTGGTGGAGCGCGCGCAGAAAGGTGACCATAAGGCATTCGAGATGCTGATGTCCAAGTATCAGCGTCGGCTAAACAGACTGATTTCCCGTTTTATTCAGGATGAGCATGAAGTGTACGATGTAACCCAAGAGGCAATGATTAGGGCTTATCGTGCGCTGGTTAATTTTCGCGGTGAGAGTGCGTTTTATACATGGCTGTACCGTATCGGTATCAATACAGCAAAGAACTTCCTGACCACTTCGGGTCGCCAGTTTTTTGTCAGCTCGGAAGCAGCCAATGAGGAGGGAGATGTTCTTGATTTAACCGATCAGATTGCGGATTACCATACGCCGGAAGCTGAAATGATGAATCGGGAAATCTTGCAGACCGTCGAAGCAAGCATTGCGCAACTGCCAGACGATATGCGTCAAGCCATTACACTTAGGGAAATGGATGGCTTGTCTTATGAAGAAATAGCTCGGGTAGTGGATTGTCCGATAGGTACTGTACGTTCGCGTATTTTCAGAGCGCGTGAACTGATTGCAAAAGATTTGCGGCCGCTGTTGGATACTTCTGAAGATCAAAGGTGGTAATAAAAATGAACGAAAAAACAAATAAAGCATTGGAGTATGTGTCTGCATTGATGGACGGTGAAGCATTGACTGATGAGATGCTGGATGCCGTATTGGCAGACGAGGAAGCTATGCGCGCTTGGCATGAGTACCACATTATCGGCGACTGTATCCGTCAGGGTGCAGCGGCAAGTGTTGCCGGTGAAACCATGCAAAGCAAAGCATTTACAGTGCCTCAAGCCGAAGCTGAAGGCAAACAGGAAAAATATGCTCAGCGTGAAGTGGCTAATAGCAGCTTCTTCAAATTCTTCGCAGCTGCTGCCAGCGTGTGTGCGATTGCTGTTGCAGTATGGCAATTTACACCGCAAGCTTCTCGTGACGCTATGCCGGTTGCAGAGAAGTCTAATACTCAACCTGCCCAAAATATCATTCCGGTAAGCGGTACGTCTGTTGATAAAGCAGCTTCTGAGCCTGGCGAGACTGTTGTGCCGAATGCGGCAAAAGACGGCAAACTTGAAAACCGTCCGACTGTCCGTACCGAACAGCAAAATGAGCAGCAGACTGTTGTGCAGTAAAAAATGAAATCATGCAAAACCCTTGCTTCATTGCAAGGGTTTTTTATTTTCGTAGCAAAACCGTCAGGCCGTCTGAAAGCATAGCTTCAACGAAGTCAAAACAGTTATAATGCGCTCCATGAAACTGATTACCTCTGCTCAAAACGAACAGCTCAAACATTTATTCCGTCTGCTGACGCAGGCCAAAGCAAGGCGTGAAAGCGGTGAAACCGTATTGGAAGGCGTACATCTGCTGCAAACTTATTTGCAAAGCGGCGGTACGCCCAAACAGGTTTATCTGTCTGAAAAGAAACAGCAACATCCTGAAATTCAAGAAATGACGGCGCAGTTGGATGAGGGATTGATTACTTGGGTCGGTAACGAAGCACTGTCTAAAATCACCAGTCTGACCGATGCCGATGATGTGATGACTTGGATTGATATTCCGCAGCAGGCAGGTTTACCTTCAGACGGCGATTGTGTGGTATTGGAGCGGGTACAAGACCCCGGCAATGCAGGGACGATTTTGCGCAGCGCGGCGGCAGCCGGAGTCAGGCAAATCGTGTGCGGCAATGATTCCGTGGATATCTGGTCGCCTAAAGTGTTGCGAGCGGGGATGGGTGCACATTTTCTGCTGTCTATTTTTAGCCGAGTGGAATTATCCGCTTGGATGGAAACGTATCAGCATCAAATTTGGGCAACTGCCTTGGGCAGTCGCAATATCGGTTTGTATGAGATGGATCTCAGTCAACCTTGTGCTTGGGTGTTTGGCAATGAAGGCAGCGGTGTGAGCGAACGAATAAAAGAGAAGGCTGATGCCTGTGTCAAAATTCCCATGTTGGGGCAAACCGAATCCTTGAATGTCGCGATGGCGGCGACGGTTTGTCTGTTTGAACAAATGCGGCAGCGTATCCATGTCCAGGCCGTCTGAAAACAATAATACGATTTTATTTTAAGGAACAAAAATGCAAATACTGACTTTTGATGAAGCGGCACGCAGCCGATTGATGGAATTGCTGGATGCCAAATCCGAAGCCCACAACACCATGCGTTGTGATGAAGTGCAGGGTTTTATGATGGCTTTATTGAGCGGTCCGGATGCTTTGAATCCGACCAACTGGCTGCCTGAGATTTTGGGTGAGGAATCTTTGTTTGATGCCAAAGAGCGCACCGAAATCGAACGTTTGGTCATGGCAATGGCCGCTGATATGCGCATGAAGCTCAACGAAAAAATTCTGCCTGATTTGTGGTTTTATGAAGATGAAGCCGGCAATCCGGATTTCTACACTTGGTGTAACGCCTACCTTTACGCACTGGATATTGTGCCTACCGATTGGTTTGAAGCAGTCGGTCAGGAAGAGTTTGAAGATTTGTTCTATCCGATTATGGCTTTGGGCGGCATCTATGACGATGAGGAAAACGGCGAAGTCATCTTGCATCTGAATGAAAAAGAGCTGACCCAGCTGGAGTCTGATTTGCCGCATGTTCTGCTTGATATTTACTGGTACTGGCAGGCCATCATCAATAAGCCGCAAACCGTACGCCGTGAAGGCGAAAAAGTGGGGCGCAACGATCCTTGCCCGTGTGGCAGCGGTAAAAAGTACAAAGCCTGCTGCGGCAAATAACCAATGAAATAAAAAGGCCGTCTGAATGCTTGAAATTCAGACGGCCTTTAATGTTTTTTGTTTAGAAGAATGAGGCTAACCAAACAAACAGGATGGTCAGCGCAATGGTCAATGCGCAGCCGATTTTGGCCACAGTACCGATGATGAAGCCGATAAACGTACCGATACCGACTTTGCCTGCCTGCCAAGTGTCTTTACGTGCGATAAATTCGCCGATGGCCGCGCCGGTCAACGGGCCGAGCAATAAGCCAGGAATGGAGAAGAATGCACCGACGATACCGCCGATAAACGCGCCCCAAACTGCGGTTTTGCTAGCACCGGTATATTTTGCACCCAATGCGCCCGCTACATAGTCCATCGCAGTACCGAATACGGCAACGATGGCCAAAAAGGTCAGCGTACCCGAGCCAAACACTTGATAATCGCCGGCATAACCCAATAGCCATGCGCCACCAAACATCAAACCCAATCCGGGCAAGGCAGGATAAATAGTGCCTAAGATGCCGACAACAATGGCGATCAAGCCAAGAACGATGAGAACAGCAGTCATGAGGTTCCTTTTGAATTTAAGAGTGTAATAACTGCAGTATTATGGGCACGTTTTGTTATATTTTCATGAGAGATTGTGCAATAAAATGAAAAATTATCCGGAGGCACGCCCAATTAAAATCGATGGATAAATATCTAAGCGAATTATTGTGAATCACGCTCTGAATAATTGAATAAATTTCTATTCAAATATAAAAGCAGGCCTACCAATACGGCTAAGTACACTGCAACCCAATACGCATCTGTATAACCAATAGCCTTTGCCAGCTGCAGGGCGGCGAAACCGGCCGCGTAACTGCCGAGCAGGACGACGGAAAATTGCAGGCTGCTGTCGAGTGCGGCGGTTGCGCGGTCGGATTTGTCCATCACCAAGGCCAGTATCACCGGCAGTAGCAGCGTGTAGCTCAGGCTCAGGGCGATGATTTGCGCGGGCGGCAGCCAAGGGTGGACGCGAGCGAGCGCGTCGATGGCGGTCATGGACGCCAAAAGCGGCAGTTGCAGCGCGTAGAGCAGGAACACAAGTTTGCGGCGCGGATAATTGCGCGAAAACCAGCCCGACAGCGGCGTCACAATCAGGCAGGTAACAGGAATACCCACCGCCAAAATCCCGCCCGTCTGTTTCGGGGTGAAGCCCAAATCTGCCAGTTTGGGCACAAAAGTTGCCGCCATAAACGCATACGGTGCGGCAACGGCAAACAGCAAAACCAGCCACCGCCAGCCCGTTTCAGGTTGCTGCCAAAAAGAAACCAGCCGTGCTGCCAACGCCATCCAACTGCCTTGCGCAGTCGGACTTTCCGGCTCGCGGTAGTACAAGAGTTGTAGCAGCATCAGCAGGCTGAACGCCAGCATCAAGCCGGCCGCCGCCGTCTGTCCGTATTCCTGATACAGCCACAACACCAGTGCGCCTCCGATCATCTTGCCGCCGCGCGCCGCCATCGTCTGAATCACGCCGCCGAAACCGCGTTCGCGGTGCGGCAGGACGATGCACGACAAACCCAGCATCGCGCAGCCGTACACCGCCGACATCGCCGAGAGCAGTACGCAGCAGGTCAAAAGCAGCGCGAAGTTCTGCGTTATGTCGGTACAGGCCATCAGCCCGAACACTGCCGAAAGCCCCAGCGTCGCCGCCAGCAGCCAGCCGCGAAACCGTCCGAACCGCCCCGCCGGCCGCCGCTCCATCAGTGCGGCAAACAATACCTTCGCTGCTTCGATACTGCCGATTAAATGAATCCAGCTCAGTTGATTCAGGCTGTAACCGTGATTTTTCAAAATAGCGACCAGCGCGACCAGATAAAAACCGGTCAGCGTGAATTTGTAGGTGCTGCCGCCGATAAGCAGCAGCCAGTCGCGTGAGTTTGGGGAAGTCTGATTGTCGGACATCACATGATTCTTTTGAAGATGAGGCAAATAAAGGGACAAGGCCGTCTGAACATATTGGGTGGCAATACTTGATTTGTATTTAAATAGGTTTAGTATCTTTTCAGACGGCCTTCAACGCTTCTTCTGCGCGAAGCAGGGCGGTTGTTTCATCTGCTTCGACGATGTAGTTCACGCCCAGCGCGTGGCCGAGTTTGGACGATTGTTCGCGGAAGAATGCCAGTTGCGCCGCGTCGGGTTCGATAAGGAGCATGGCGGCGCAGCGTTCGGACAGTTGTGGCCGATGTGCCTTTATCCATTCGATGTAAGTTTTGCGGTCGGCAATGCGCTGTTCATCGCTCACCTGCCGCCGCATCGGGGTGCAGACGGTGGCGAAGCGGGGGTTTTGGTTTAACAGGGTTTCGAATTCGGCTAGCCAGTCGGAAAAGTCGGCGACGTGGGTTAGGTCGGTCAGGTAGATGGTGCCTTCGGGCAGGGTTTTGGCAGGGGTGAAGTAGTGCATGGGATTCCTTTGGGTGTTTTGGAGGAATAAACGGTAGGTCGGGCATAAATGTCCGACCTACGATTATTTCAGACGGCCTCTATCATTTCAGCTTCATTTAAAACTTCCATTCCGCGCTCACGCCCACGCTTCTGGGGCGTTGGTAGAGCGCGTCTTGGCGGTCGGCGCTGGAAATGAATATGGGTTGGCGGCGGTTGAACACGTTGTCGGCGTAGAGCGAGACGCGGCCTTGTTTGAAGTTGTAGGCGGTGTAAAGGTTGACTTGGTTGTATGCGCTGATTTTGCCCGATTCGGCATTGTCGGCGGCGGAGTAGTAGCCGCCGTAGAAGCGCACGTCGCCGCCGGCTTCCCAGCCTTTGTCGTTCAGGTATTTCACGCCGATGTTGGCGGTGTATTTGGGCGCGCGGCCGAGTTTGTTGCCTTCGATGCCGCTGTCGGGATAGCTTTTGATTTTGGTGTTGAGCAGCCCCAGTCCGGTGGTGAGTTTCAGGCTGTCAGTCGCCTGCCAGTCGGCGGCGAGTTCCGCGCCGTAGGTGTGGACTTTTTTGGCGTTGCGGATGACGACGGAGTTGGTGCCGAGATAGAAGGGAAGCTGCATGTCGCGGTAGTGGTTCAGGAACAGGTTGCCGGAGAGTTGCAGGCGGCGGTCTGCGCTGCGCCAGCGGGTGTACCACTCGTAGTTGTTCACATATTCGGGTTCATAAGTGTAGGTTACGACAGGACGGCCGAAGGTGATGCCCGCGCCGCCGGGGTTGTAGCCGCGCGCGGCTTTGATGCCGCTGACCCATTGGTCGGTGGGTTTGAAGACGATGTCGATTTTGGGCAGGAACACGGTCTGGCCTTTGTCTAAATCAAGGTGCAGCGCGCCGCTGCCGCCGCTTCGTTTGTGCGTTTCTTTTTCAAGGCGTGCGGCGGCTGTGATGTCCCATTTTTCGCTGGGGCTGTATGTGGTTTCGGCAAACAGGGCGCGCACGCTGTTGCGGTCGTCAAAGGTGTTGCGGCCGCCGACGCTGCGGATATCTACCCATTCGTCTTGTTTGCTGCGGAAGTAGTGCAGTCCGGCAAGGCCTTTCAGACGGCCTTTGTTGGAAAAATGCAATACCGGCTCCCATTGTAGTTCGCGGCCTTTGAGTTCGGCGGGTACGCCTTGCGGGCTGACGGTCATCGGCAGGTGCAGCCGCTCGTTGTGGTAGCGGCCATAAACCAGTTTGTTTTCCAGTTTTAGATAGTCGTTAAGCTGCCACGATACGTCCCAGATGCCCGATGTCGAGCCGGTTACGAACACGGGCTTTTCTTTTAAAAAACGGCGGCTGGAGGTGTTGCCCATGATTTCGTTTTGCGGCGCGCGCGAACGGATGTGGTTCAGCGTCAGGCGGCTGTAAAAATCGGGATGGTTTTCGGGCGTGAGCAGGAGTTTGAAGCGCACGTTGTTGTTTTCCACGCGGCGCGGGTTGCCGGTCGGCTCATAGGACACGAACGGCTCGTAGCTTTCGCGCTGCTGCCGCTCCGCGCTCAAGCGGAAGGCAAGGTTGTTTTTCACAATCGGACCAGACACTACGCCGGCGATGTTGCGCGTTTTCTGGTTGCCCAAACCCAAGCGCAGCGCGCCTTCCCATTCGTCGGTCGGGTCTTTGGAACGCATCACCACTGCGCCCGCCACCGCGTTCTGCCCGCGCACATGGCTTTGCGGCCCGCGCAAGACTTCCACCTGCTGCATGTCCCACAGCGACTGCGTGCCGAAGGCGAATTCGTTGTAAGTGGCGGAGCGGCCGTCTATGGACAGGTTCAGGCGCGGCCGCGTGCCCGCGAAAAACGCCACTGCGCCGACAGCGGGGCCGGAGCCGTCCACGCCGCGCACGGTCGGCAAATCGTTGCCGCTGCCCAAGTCCACCGTATTCACGGTTTGTTTCAGCAGGTCGGTTGCGGAAAGGTTGTGGCCGCTGCGGTCGATGTTCGGCGTGGAGAAAACGCGGTTGGACGTGGCGGTTTCAAAGCTGCTGCGATTGGTGCGTTCGCCGGTGACGACGACTTCTTCCAACTGCACCTGTTCCGCATCTTGCGCCGCATCGGCGGCATAAATCCATTCGGAGGCAAAGGCGGCGGCAATCAATAGAGGCAGGCGGCGGAGAGTGTGTTTCTGCATTTCTTTATCCTTTCAGACGGCATAGGTCGGGGCGGATTGAACATCAGGCAATCCAATTGTTCCTTCATTATGCAAATATTTGTGTTTACATATTTACATAAAACAAACTATTAATGTAAAGTATAAGAAATAAGAAACAGGAATGCAAGTGTTTATCATTCACTTTGTTTCCCCTCTTATCGTGAATTATCCAAAAAAATCCCTCTCCTATTTTTGGGAGAAGGTTGGAGGAGGCAGATTCTGTAATCTTCATGAATTTGGCCTGCCAAGCATCCGATAGCCCTCATTCGTAGGGCGGAGCGGAGGGATAAGGAAAGAGGTCGTCTGAAAGCCGCCATATTGCCATTGCTGCCGTGGGGAAATATGATGAGTATCCGACTTGCGGATAACTTTAGTGAAAACCCTTTATGAACAAAATCAAAACCTTCCTACCGTCATGACTGCCAGCAAACAACAAACTATCGCCGACACCGCCCGCCGCTCATTCCGCGAACATGGCTTTTCCGCCGTATCCGTAGGCAGCATCTGCGCTGAGGCCGCCGTCAGCCGCGTTACTTTTTACAAATATTACAGCGGTAAAAACGCACTCTTGCAGGCAATCGTTACCGAGCAGAAAAACCGCGTCCGTACCGAATTTGAAAATCTGCTTGCACGGCAATGCAGCCTGCGCGAAGCCGCCGAGGCTGTGTTTGCCCTGCAAAAACAATCGTTTGAAGAACTCTATTCCGCCGCTTTCCTGCGCGACATCGAAGAGAACACCGATTTGGAGCTGGAGCGGTTTTTCCACGAATTGAACGAAGAAAAATACGCTTTTATGCGCGGATTCTTCCATACTCTGCAGCAACGCCGCCTGATTCAGCCTGGTTTGCCGGTGGAACTCATCGACCTGTTCATCCGTCAGGCGGATATATTGATGCGCCATCCTCAACTGACCGCGCTTTATGCCGCCGCGCCGCAAAAGCTGCCGCAAGACGTATTAGGATTGCTGCTGCACGGTTTGTCAGGGAAAGAATAGATAAAAAAGAATAGAAGAAATTTCAAATATGAATATTCAGACGGCCTTTCAGTAAATAGCTACCGAAAGGCCGTCTGAACGTCTAAACGCGGTTACATACCGCAGGTTTTGGGTTTGTTTGCCAGAATATTGATGACTTTGCGTTCGGTTTTTTGCGGTTCGATTTTGATTTCGCTTTCGTCTTCTTCGCTGCCATCGGAGAAACGTTCCGGCATTTTTTCGCTATCAAACGCCAAGTCACCGCCGTGTTTCAGGCTTTGACCGCGCTCCAAGCCAACAAAGTCGAAAAGTTCGGTGTCGGCTAAATGCGATGGAACGACGTTTTGCAGTGCGGAGAACATGGATTCAATACGGCCAGGGAAGCGTTTGTCCCAGTCGCGCAACATATCGCCGATGACTTGGCGTTGCAGGTTGGGCTGAGAGCCGCAGAGGTTGCATGGGATAATTGGGAATTGCTTCAGCTCGGCGTATTTAATCAAGTCCTTCTCTTTGACATACGCGAGAGGACGGATGACGATGTGTTCGCCGTTGTCGCTTACCAGTTTGGGCGGCATGGCTTTGAGTTTGCCGCCGTAAAACATATTCAGGAACATGGTGGCGAGGATGTCGTCGCGGTGGTGTCCCAAGGCGATTTTGGTGCAGCCCAATTCTTTTGCAGTACGGTAGAGGATGCCGCGGCGCAGGCGGCTGCACAGCGAACAAGTCGTTTTGCCTTCTTCCAATACGCGCTTGACGGTGGAATAAGTGTCTTCTTCAACGATTTTGTAGGGAACGCCGATGCTTTCGAGATAGGTCGGCAATACTTCTTCAGGGAAGCCCGGCTGTTTTTGGTCGAGATTGACGGCGACCAGTTCAAAATCAATCGGCGCGCTGGCTTGAAGCTGGCGCAGAATGTCTAAAAGGGCGTAGCTGTCTTTGCCGCCTGAGAGGCAGACCATGATTTTGTCGCCCGGTTCGATCATGTTGAAATCGTTAATGGCATCGCCGACGGCATGGCGCAGGCGTTTGCTGAGTTTGTTGTTTTCTAATTCTTGCTTGGTTTTTTTGGACATGGCTGTTTGTGCTTTGAAATAATAGAAAAATTTAAGGGCGGTATTGTACCGCAAAAGAATAAAGGCCGTCTGAAAAACTGCGCTTGCTTGGTTGAAGCGGCGTTTTCAGACGGCCTGATATTTGTGCCTTATTTGATTTGAAGGGCGGTAATTTTGATTTCAACCTTCCAGTCGGGCGAAGCCAGTTTCGCCTCTACGCAGGCGCGAGCCGGAGCGCGTTCAGGGGCTGTCCATGCGTCCCAGGCTTCGTTCATGGCGGCGTAGTCGTTCATATCGGGCAGATAGATGGTGGCTTCTAAAATATGGGCTTTGTCGGATTGGCATTGTGCGAGCCATGAATCGATTTGCGCCAAAACGTTTTCAGTTTGCGCTTTGGCATCGGCTTCAGGATTTTCGGGAACCATGCCGGAGAGGAAAATCAAGCCGTTGGCTACGACGGCTTCCGAATAGCGTTTGCTTGTACCAAGATAGCGGATGTCCATGTTGTCTCCTGATTTCAAAAAGAAGGTATGGTAACATTGCGACTGTTTACGTTCCACATTTAAGAGGGGCCGTCTGAAAAGGATGGCGGAAAACAACCCATGAGTAAAGCAGAATATCCGGTTACGCAGGCAGTACGCTTTTTACGCAGTAAGAAAATCGATTTTGTCCCTTATGTTTATGCGTATGAAGAACACGGCGGTACGGCGCGTTTTGCCGAATGTACGGGCAAGCCCGAACATCAAGTCATCAAAACGATCGTCTTACAGGATGAACATAAGAAAGGCTTGGTTGTTTTAATGCACGGCGACAAACATATTTCCACCCGCAATCTGGCGCGTGAACTGGGCTTGAAACACATCGAGCCGGCAACAGCGGATCAGGCGGCGAAATGGACAGGATATTTGGTTGGCGGTACGTCGCCATTCGGTATGAAAACCGCGTTGCCGGTTTATGTGGAAGAAAGCATTTGGGCTTTGGACGAGATTTTTATCAATGGCGGCAAACGTGGGTTTATCGTGGGCGTGAAACCTGAAAACCTGCGGACGCTCAACCCGCAAGATGTTCATGTTGCAGTCGATTCATAAAGGATAGGAATACAGATGGAACAATTAAATTTATACGAAATCTTGGGTGTATCTCAGGATGCGGATATCAACGTTATCCGCGAAGCTTACGGCAAATTGGTGGCCAATCCGGACATTCAGAAAGATGCGGAGCGGTTTAAAGCCATCGGACAGGCGTTTGAAGTATTGTCTCATCCGGAAAAACGTCTGGCTTATGATGCGGCTATGCAGTACGAGCGTCAGGAAGTCAAAGACCACAGCTTCAATGATACGGCGACAAATGTGGTCAACACGCCCAGCTCTGACGTAAAAAACTATGTTTTTATTGCTTATGTTACATATGCTGTGGGCTTATTGATTTTGTTTACCCCCGTTGTCGGTGTGATTATGGCGTATGTTAAACGCGATGAGGCTCAAGGCAGTATTTACGCCAGTCATATCGATTATTTGATTAAGACATTTTGGGTGTCTTTAGTGGGTACGGTTTTGGGAACTTTTACTACACTGATCTTAATTGGTTGGCTGATTTTGTTGGTAACTGCCATTTGGTTTATTTACCGTGTAGTCATCGGACTGATTAAACTGAATGAAGATAAGCCCGTCTCCACTCAAGGATGGTTTTAAAGCATGGCATATTTATTGGCAAGTATCGTTTGCAGCGTGTTGGTTTCCGTATTGCTGAAAGTGGCGCGCAAGCAAAAAATCAATATTGAGCAGGCGGTAGCAGTAAACTATATCGTTGCCGTCACTTTGACCATGCTGGTGTTAAAGCCAGATTTAAGCAATCCGCAGGTATTTTTACCGACTTGGTGGCTTTTTGCGGCCTTGGGCATATTGCTGCCAACCGTGTTTGTCATTATGGGCAAATCCGTAGATGCAGCAGGTATCGTCAAATCGGACGCGGCACAACGCTTATCGCTGTTTCTGCCGATTGTCGCTTCATTCACGCTTTTCCATGAGCAGTTGACCGAAGGCCGTCTAATCGGTTTGGTATTGGCATTTACGGCACTGTTTTTCTTGCTTTGGAAAAGCGATGGCGGCAAGAAATCCGGCGGCCTCAGTACGCAAGTGATGCTGCTTTTGGGCGTTTGGTGTGGCTACGGCATCATTGATATTCTGTTCAAACAAGTAGCGAAAAGCGGTACCGCGTTTGCTGGTAATTTGCTGGTGGCATTTTGTTTGGCCGGTATCTTGATGTTTGGCTACCTGTTTGCCAAAGGAAGCAAATGGACCAAAGAGGGTATAGTGGGCGGTATGATTTTGGGCTGCCTGAATTTTTTGAATATTGTTACCTACATTTCGGCACACCAAATCATGAAGGATAATCCGACCTTAGTGTTTGCGGGTATGAACATCGGCGTGATTGTTTTGGGTACGCTGATTGGTGCGGCAATGTTTAAAGAAAAAATCAGTAGCATTAATGCAGCCGGTATCAGTATTGCTATTTGCTCGATAGCCTGTCTGTTTTATTGGCCGCAGATTCGTAGCTTGGTAGGTTAAAAATACTTATGCCGTCTGAAAATTTTCAGACGGCCTTATTTTTATTATAAAATAGCCATTCATGCGCCGATTTGGCCGTATGGGAATTATTTTGCGCTTACGGGCGTTTCTATGTTAAACAATAAGTTGAACTCACACAATAATATCGATAGTTACATCATGAAACATATTAAAAAACACATTCAATGCGTCGTTTTCGGCATGCTGGTATTATCCGGCTGTCAATCGTATCAGGAAGATCAAAGCCGCCGCAGCAAAATGGCTCAATTCGCGCTTAACCATCCTGTAGCCGCCCAAGTTATCGGCATGGAAGACGAAGGCTTAATCAATATGACCAGTAATGCCACACGCTTTGCCGAGCGTACAGGTTTGGACGACAAAGCAAACGGCGACAGCAGGGGAACACAGGTCAATGCCGTACGCCAAGCATTATGGCAGGCAGCGATTGCTTCTAAATTCGACAGCATTATTGCCGAAAAAGCAGGTAATGCGCGCCTGACGGATATGGAGTTGCGAGAAGGTAAAGACGACTACTTCAGCCGTTATCTTGCCGACCAGGCAGTCGATCAACGTAACAACCGTATCGGCCGCAGTATCGGCAGTGCCAAACCCGATAGCGATATGAAGACTCTGGCGGCAAGCATTTTGTTCTACTACAACAAAGTAGGCTTATGGACGGCTTCCGAAGTGAACAACCGTTGGCGCATCAAACAGGAAAAACTTTCAGACGGCCAGTATGCCGAGGCATTGAAAAATATCGCCAAATTGGATCAAAACGGTATGACCGAACAGGAACGTAATAGTTATAAAACCGGTACGCTCAGCGAAATCAAACGTTCGGTCAAAGCCATACGTCAAGTCGAAGACTGATTTTAAGACTTCATTATTGAAAGGCAATTGTTATGAATTTCCCTCCGCGTTATGTCTCAAACACCCGTATGCGCCGTATGCGTAAAGACGATTTTTCACGTCGTCTGATGCGCGAGCATACTTTGACGGCAGATGATTTGATCTATCCGGTTTTTGTATTGGAAGGCCAGAACCAGGAAGAGGCAGTCCCATCCATGCCGGGTGTCAAACGCCAAAGTTTGGACAAATTGTTGTTTACCGCTGAAGAAGCACTGAAGCTTGGCATTCCTATGCTGGCTTTGTTTCCCGTGGTAACGCAAAACAAAACCGAGTTTGCGGAGGAAGCTTATAACCCTGAAGGCTTGGTACCGACAGTGGTACGAACCCTGCGCGAGAAATTCCCAGAGCTGGGTATCATGACCGACGTTGCCTTGGATCCTTATACCATTCACGGCCAAGACGGTTTAACCGATGAAAATGGCTATGTCCTCAACGATGAAACCATTGACGTTTTGGTAAAACAGGCTTTGTGTCATGCCGATGCAGGCGCACAAGTCATTGCCCCATCAGATATGATGGACGGACGTATCCTTGCCATCCGCGAAGCTTTGGAAGATGCCGGACATATCCATACGCGCATCATGGCGTATTCGGCAAAATATGCTTCAGCGTTCTACGGCCCGTTCCGCGACGCCGTCGGTAGCTCCGGCAATTTGGGTAAAGCAGACAAGAAAACCTACCAAATGGATCCTGCAAACACTAACGAAGCCTTGCACGAAGTAGCATTGGATATTCAAGAGGGTGCAGATATGGTAATGGTAAAACCGGGTCTTCCGTATCTGGATGTCGTCCGCCGAGTCAAAGACGAGTTCGGCGTACCGACTTATGCTTACCAAGTTTCCGGCGAATATGCCATGCTTCAGGCAGCCATTCAAAACGGTTGGCTGGATGGCGAAAAAACCATTTTGGAAAGCCTGTTGGCATTCAAACGCGCCGGAGCTGATGGCATTTTGACTTACTATGCGATTGAAGCGGCAAAATTGTTGAAGAAGTAAAATAAAGAAATAAATTAAAAAGCGGCAAACAGTGTTTATCCTGTTTAGCCGCTTTTTTGTATTACTTAAGATTGGCTCAATCATTATATTTCAGACGGCCTTGATACGGAAAAATGTATAGTTATTAATAGATTAATTGAAATCTAAGTTACTGAATTTCAAATTATGCAATTTTGAAATTTATGGTTTGTTTTTAATAATATCGTCTGATACTTAAGGCTTCCAATACGTTTTCAAGCAACGGCATGGTAACGAACGACAGTATTAATGAAGATACGATGCTTATCAGAATAATCTTATTTAAAAATTGAGCATATTGAGTTTTTGTAAAAGCCAAAGCCACAGCAATAATGAAATACAGTAATGTCATGAAAGGTGGGAACGCCAAGTAGTAAAAAGCAGCACCGCATATCACGCCGGATAGGACGATTTTGCTTAATTTGGACAGTTTCTCAAACTCAAGAGGAACGATAACTATTGAAAGCACAAATGGTTTAAAAAATAGATAATTCATTTGTGTAAATAGTGGATTAAATGCCCAATATTCTTTTATGCGGACGTATTTCAAAAAAATAAAGGTCTGTAGGAATATGGATAGTAATACACCATAGAAAATAACTTGTTTTTCAAGCTGCTTCTTAGAGTAGAATCCAGCAAGCCTGATAAAGGCAATGACAGCTGCAACTAAGCATAGACCCATTAGGAGGAAAAGGATAAATCCCATTTTTTTCTCAATTCATTATAAATATCGGTGGATTGAATTTTTAGTTTTCTTTAGAGCCTGACTAAGGTTTATTTTTTGAAAATCTAAAAAAATCTTGTATAGTAATTTTGACCAAATAAAGGTCGTCTGAAAAATAGCCTACTGATTTTTCAGACTAAGTAGCCTAGAAGGTGATCCGAATGTCCAATTATCGAATATTCAAGGAGGAAAAGGGGAAATAAAGGGGAGATTTGGAACAAAAACAGCTGAAATCCTGTATTTGGATCTCAGCTGTTGGGTAGAGTTTTTGCCTAGGCATAGACTTATTGATCCAATCGGATTGACTTACCTTTTATTCTGGTGCAAATACCTCCATCCTCTCCACATCGCATCAGTTTACCATTGTCAATAGCTTTATTAATTTCCTCAACCCATTCTATACGTTTTATCTGGGTATTAGCCAGTTGAATAGAATAAACTATTGTACCTAAACATAATAGAGCAGTTAGGCAAAATAGAGTGATTGATGCTATTACCAAATATTTTAAATTTTTAGCTGATTGCTGCTGCTGTTTTTCAATTTCACGAGAATTTTCGAGCAACCATCTTCCACTTGTCTCCATCCTTTCGGTAAATTTATCTACTGACTGATTTAAACCACGATGTACTTCTTCTGCGGCTGTTTGCTTAATAGTATCTGCTGAGCGGTTCAAATCGGTAGTTGCTGTATTCAATTCTTGGAATGCTTGTGAAATTAATAGTTCAGCATTTTTTGCCCGCTTTTCCGTTTGCCCAGCTAAAGCAATAATATTATCAGTCAGATAATCAATTTTTTGGTCCAGATCCATATGCTTTCCTTAGCTTCGGGATATACCTGAAGCCCTTGATTGCTCTTCAGCCAATCTCATACTTTCCTGCTCCTGAAACATTTTTTCCGTATTTTGTTGTAAACCTCGATTAATGTTGGAAGCAAGTAGACTGTCTAGCGAATGTTGCATTGTTTTGTCGTCTGCTAATAATGCTGCAAAACCGTATTCACGGAATTCTTTAGAGGAAGCATTTGAAGCTAAAGGTTTGCTAAGATCAAGTTTATTTGCATCAGCATAAATAGTTTTATCGCTATGAGGATGTTTACCCTTATCTTGCATAAGATGCATTGACCGACTATCGAATATAGATTTTGGAGTAGGCGCACTATTAATAAGCTCCTTAATCTTTTCCTGATCTCTATCAAATTTTTCTGTCATGTTACGCATGATTTTCATTTTTTCGAAAAGATTGGCATTCGCAAAACTGGCTGCAGCAAATAAAGTTTTTGCGGTAGCTACATCACCTCGATAGTCTGAAATCATAAATTTATTTGCTTCCGCTAGTTGGCGAGCACGAGTGTAATTATGTTCAGAAAGGATCGAATCTTTACCCACAAAATGATCAGATGAGTGAGTTTTAAATGCTCTTGCTGCTGCAGTCACTGCATGGTAAGCAGACGTATTGCTTTTATTGTTATAGCCAGATTTTTTTAATGGGGCAAGGTCGTCTTGTTCGGCTAGAATGACAACTTTGCCGTAATGCGGATTAGCAGAAGAGACGGCATCTGCGGCTTTAACGTAATTGATCACATCACCGTTACCCTGTCGTACACCATGCATACGGACAGCGCCATACGCATTAAAGGTCACTCCTTCATGGCCAAAGCGGTATGTTTGAATTTGAACGTGTGCCCCACCGAGTGAGTGTCCGGTATGGGTAACAGAAGGTTTGGGTAAATATGGGTTTTTACTATGAAATTCTTCTGCTTTTGAAATAGCCATGCGTGTTAGTTTTTCTGCATCGGCTGATTGATTATTCATACTTCGGGTAACCATTTTTAAGTCTGTATACCCATCACTCAAATCCTTAAGACTGATCGTGGTTCCCCGATGGGCAGCGATAAAGTCATTGGTACGGACATCTTGATATACAGCACCATAATATCCAGTTTTCGGATTATTCCATACAGCAGCCACTTTATATTCATTACCTCCGATTCTAATAGTTTCATTTCCTTTGGTAACGGAGCGTGTGATATAAGCATCTACAGCCAAATCGGCATGTTGTTGTCTAGTAATTTTACTCATGGTTGAATTTCCTCTAGAGAGACAGTAATACTGAACATTTCTTTATGTTTTTCTGCATCATACAGTTCAGGTGACACTATGCCATAATGAACAGAATCAGTATAAAGAGTACCATCTTCTTTTTTTGAAAAGGGATATGTCCATTTCCAGTAATATTGCGTTAGTGTTTTTTTGCTCAGTAGCTTTTCCAATATATCGCTAAAATTGAATCTAGTTTCTTCCGGTTTTCCCGTTGCTGATAGTGAAAAACCAAATCCTTCAGGGTTCCAGTGACAAACTCCGTTGCCAAAGTAATCTTCATTTAAAACAGCATCTGCATATACAATGGATTCATATTCAAACTCATTGATTTGATGGATATCAAACTGCACATTTTTTTCAGGATGGGCGGGAGCTCCTTCAATTTTATTGATGATGTATGTGCAATCTTCAGCTTTATAGCCAACGCCCATCTTTCCCATAAGTTTTAAGGAGCCTGGCGCATCATTGATTTTAATCTTGAGGCGGTATGCTTGTTTAGGCTGAGGATTTAAATGAAATTTGGCTTCTGTCTCTTGTTGAATACTCATACTGTTCTCCGAATTACTACAAGCACTTATGCTGGAAATTGAAAGCAAGGCTGCAGTCAATAATACGGTCATCGGTTTCATTAGGTTGTCCTATTAGAATAGAGGGATAGTCCGAAGACTGGTGCAGATGGCTTTTTATTTTACACGAATAAACTAGTGAATCAACATATTAATCATTCTGGACATTTCTTTATTGTTGGGAGAAGGTATTTTTAAGAAGCCTTTGATGGGGAATTATTGTTTTGTGGCCACACTTGTTTATAAGAATAGGTTTATCGAGTATAGATAAAATGCTGATACCTTTATAAAACAGCCTTTTCCTATCAATAGCCCCAAAACTTTGTTTGAGTTCCGGCTATTGATAGGAAAAGGCTGTTTTATAAAGGTATCAAATATTTACATCTTAGTGGTGGCTACACCCACCGTGGGTTTCACGCAAAGCTTCGGCTGCTTGTTCGTCTGCGTGGTAGCTGGAGCGAACCATTGCGCCGATGGCGGCATTGGTAAAGCCCAATTCGTATGCTTCTTTTTCAAAAACTTTAAATTGGTCAGGCGTTACATAGCGTAGGACGGGCAGGTGGCCGTCTGAAGGTTGCAGATATTGGCCGATGGTAATCATCTCGATATTGTTGGCACGCATATCGCGCATGATTTCGCGCACGTCCTCGTCTGTTTCGCCCAAGCCGACCATGATGCCGGATTTGGTCGGGATATGGGGCATCATTTCTTTGTAGCGGCGTAGAAGCTCGAGGGAGTGTTGGTAGTTGGCACCCGGACGGGCTTTTTTATACAGGCTTGGATGGGTTTCCAAGTTGTGGTTCATTACGTCAGGCGGTGTTTCTGCCAAAATTTCCAGTGCGATGTCCAGACGTCCGCGGAAATCGGGAACAAGAATTTCGATTTTGGTATTCGGGCTGGTTTCGCGGATGGCTTTGATGCAGTCGGCGAAGTGTTGGGCGCCGCCATCACGCAGGTCGTCACGGTCGACGGAAGTGATTACGACATAGCGCAGGTTCATGGATTTGACGGATTCGGCCAAGTGTTTAGGCTCGTCAGGATCCAACATATTGGGGCGGCCATGGCCAACGTCGCAGAACGGGCAGCGGCGGGTACAAATATCGCCCATGATCATGAATGTGGCCGTACCCTTGGTAAAGCATTCGCTGATATTTGGACAAGATGCTTCTTCGCACACGGTATGCATTTTTTGTTCGCGAAGAATATTTTTGATTTCAAAGAATTTCTTGCCCGGTAATTTGGCGCGAATCCATTCGGGCTTTTTCAATTTTTGTTCCAATGGAACAACTTTAATCGGAATACGTGCAGTTTTGTCTGCGCCTTTCAGTTTGATGCCGCGTTTGGGGTCGTTTTTTACTTCTTCACTCATGGTGATGTGTTCTTTCTGTCGTTATAAAGGCCGTCTGAAAAGCTTATTGCGGCCTTTAGGCCTAAGGGCTTGTGGGTTCAGAGGGGCAGTTAAAAGATGGTGTTGGGGTCGAATATTTTCAGACGGCCTTATGCCAGCTCTTTTTGTAAATGCTTGGTCAGTTTGTCTGAAACTTCTGCCAAACTGGGTGCCGGAGAGACGTAGTCGGCAATTTGGGTCATTTCCATACCGGCATAACCGCAGGGGTTGATATGGGTAAACGGACTTAAATCCATGTTCACGTTAAGCGCCAAACCGTGGTAAACGGAGCCGTCTTTAATACGCAGGCCTAGGGAAGCGATTTTACGCTCGCCGACGTAAACGCCGGGACGTTTTGGGTCGGCGGCTGCTTTGATGCCGTATTCTGCCAAGGTGGCGATGATGCTGTGTTCAAGTGCGGAAACGATATGGCGCACACTGGTCTTACGGCGTTTGAAATTGATCATCGTATAAACGACCAATTGGCCGGGACCGTGGTAGGTAATTTGACCTCCTCTGTCAATTTGGACAACGGGAATATCGTCGCGGATGAGGAGGTGTTCGGGTTTACCGGCCAAGCCTTGGGTAAATACGGGCGGGTGTTCGACCACCCATAATTCGTCTTCGGTGTTTTCGTCACGCGAGGCATTAAATGCCTTCATGGCTTCGAAAGTCGGCAGGTAATCGACCAAGCCTTTGTGCACGATTTTCATTACAGCACCACTTTTACCAATTCGTGTGAAGTCAGGTCGCGGTAGATATTGTCGAGCTGCTCTTGGTTGTCGACATTTACTTTGACGGTTGCGCTGGTGTAGTTGCCTTTGCTGCTTGGACGCGTAGTAATGTGGTGCGGCTCGGTATCGGGAGCATGTTTGCGCACGGTTTCCAAGATGGCGGATTCAAATTCCGGATGAACTGCGCCCATGACTTTTACAGGAAAGGTGCAAGGGAATTCAATTAATGATTTTTTTTCGGTTGAGTCTGTCATGGTTTACTACCTTGTTTGGTTAGCCAGGGCCGTCTGAAAAGTTTTCAGACGGCCCGAAATCCGATATATTTTATCGTAAACGTCCATATCGGGCTATAAAAATGATGTTTTCGAAAATAGGTGCGGATAAGCTGTTTTCAAGTCTTGAAATGCAGCGCTTCAGCCCAATTTTGAGCTACATTCTGATTTAACAATGATTGAGATTTCTAACTATGCCGACAAAAGACAAATATTTCGAGGAATACAGTGCGCTGGCTACTTTGCCTTTACGCGATGTCGTGGTGTATCCGCATATGGTATTGCCGCTGTTCGTCGGTCGTCCTAAATCGATTGCAGCCCTTGAGGCGGCAATGGCTAATGATGATCCGGTTTTCCTGTTGGCCCAGCTTGACCCTAATACAGAAGACCCTAAAGCTGAAGATTTGCACCAAACTGGTACGGTTGCCCAAGTTTTGCAGGTTTTGAAGCTGCCTGACGGCACCGTTAAAGTGTTGGTAGAAGGTATCCGTCGTGCGCGCGCATTGACGGTTGACGAAACAGGCGGACTGTTTTTATCCCATGTTGAGGCGATTGATGAAAACAGCGACAAGGACAATCCCGAAATTGAAGCCTTGCGTCGTACCTTGCTGACTCAATTTGAGCAATATGCGAAATTGAACAAAAAAATCCCTGCCGAAGTTATCAGTACCATCAGCAGTATCGATGACAACAGCCGTCTTGCCGATACTATTGCCGCGCATTTGCAGCTGAAGTTGGAGCAGCGTCAATATGTGCTGGAGACTGCCGGCATTGTTGAGCGTTTGGAATTTTTGCTGGCGCAGTTGGAAGCCGAACTCGACATCATGCAGGTTGAGAAGCGTATTCGTGGCCGTGTAAAACGTCAAATGGAAAAATCCCAACGCGAGTATTACTTGAATGAGCAAGTAAAAGCGATTCAGAAAGAATTGGGCGAAGAAGACGAACGCGGCGAACTGGATGCGTTGGAAAACAAAATTAAAGAAGCAGGCATGAGCAAAGAGGCTGAAGAAAAATGTCTGTCTGAATTGAAAAAACTGAAAATGATGCCGCCAATGTCTGCGGAATCTACCGTCGTGCGCAACTATATCGATACTTTGCTTGAGCTGCCGTGGAAGAAAAAATCCCGTGTCAGCAAAGATATTGCCAAGGCTGATTTGATTTTGAATGCCGACCATTATGGTTTGGAAAAAGTCAAAGAGCGTATTTTGGAATATTTGGCCGTTCAAAAACGTATGGACAAGCTCAAAGGCCCGATTTTGTGTTTGGTTGGCCCTCCGGGGGTAGGTAAAACTTCCTTGGGTGAATCGATTGCCAAAGCCACAGGCCGACAATATGTGCGTATGGCATTGGGCGGCGTGCGTGATGAAAGTGAAATCCGCGGTCACCGCCGTACCTATATCGGCTCTATGCCGGGCAAAATCCTGCAAAACATGGCGAAAGCGGGTGTGAAGAACCCATTGTTTCTGCTTGATGAAATCGACAAGATGGGCAGCGATTTCCGCGGCGATCCGGCCAGTGCATTGCTTGAGGTGCTGGATCCTGAGCAAAACAACAAGTTCGCCGACCACTATGCCGAAGTCGATTATGATTTGAGCGATGTGATGTTTATTGCCACTTCAAACAGCTTGAATATCCCGACTCCGCTGCTTGACCGTATGGAAATTATCCGTCTGTCCGGTTATACGGAAGATGAAAAAATCAATATTGCCATGCAATACCTTGTGCCGAAACAAATGAAGCGTAATGGTGTGAAAGAGGGTGAGCTGGTGGTTGATGAAAGTGCCGTGCGCGATATTATCCGTTACTACACCCGTGAGGCCGGTGTCCGCTCGTTGGATCGCGAAATTGCCAAAATCTGCCGCAAAGTGGTAATGCAGGTTACTTTGAATGAGGACAAGAAAAAAGCGTCCAAATCCAAAACAGTAAGCAAGGCCAAGCCTAAAGCGATTAAAGTTACTGAGAAAAATCTGCATGACTATCTGGGCGTGCGCCGTTTCGACTATGGTGTGGCCGAAAGCGAAAACCGCATCGGTCAGGTAACCGGTTTGGCTTGGACCGAAGTCGGTGGCGAGTTGTTGACTGTTGAGGCAGTAGCTTTGCCGGGCAAAGGTACGATTCAATGTACCGGCCAACTGGGCGATGTGATGAAAGAATCGGTATCGGCCGCATGGTCGGTTGTCCGTTCTCGTGCTGAATCAGTGGGTTTGGCTCCTGATTTTTACGAGAAGAAAGATATTCACGTCCATGTGCCTGAAGGTGCGACGCCAAAAGACGGTCCGAGCGCAGGTATCGCCATGACTTTGGCGATGGTTTCTGCCTTCACCAAAATTCCGGTACGTGCAGACGTGGCCATGACCGGCGAAATCACTTTGCGTGGCGAAGTCTTGCCGATTGGCGGTTTGAAAGAAAAACTGCTGGCTGCTTTGCGTGGTGGTATCAAGCATGTATTGATTCCAAAAGACAACGTCAAAGATTTGGAAGAAATCCCTGAAAATGTCAAAACCGGTCTGATCATTCATCCGGTCAAATGGATTGATGAAGTGTTGGCTTTGGGTTTGGAAGCTCAGCCTGAGCAATGGGCTGCTGAATTGGCGGTTGCCGAGACCCCGCAAACTTCTAAGACGAAGTCAAGAACAAAAGCAACCAAGCATTAAGTTGGTCGTCTGATGTTGCAAAAAATGTGGTTTTGCCCTGAATGCCACAAAAATAGGGCAATTCCACATCTTTTACTTGACATGATAATTTCAGAATTGCTATAAAGTGCGTATGTGCTTTAAAAGTGCTTAAGCCCCGAGTATTCGGGCATTTCATCATTTTTTACGATAGGAAGGGACTAATTGTGAACAAGTCTGAATTGATCGAAGCAATTGCTCAAGAAGCCGGCATTTCCAAATCTGCTGCGCAAAAAGCTTTGGATGCTACTACTAATGCCGTAACCAACGCGTTGAAAAACGGCGACACTGTTACTCTGGTCGGTTTCGGTACTTTCTACGTCGGCGAACGCGCCGAACGTCAAGGCCGCAACCCTAAAACTGGCGAGCCTTTGACTATTGCTGCTGCTAAAACTCCTAAATTCCGTGCCGGTAAAGCATTGAAAGACGCTCTGTAATTTAGAGTCTTTCCCTGAATGGGAATAAAAGACCGATTTGATTCGGTTTTTTATTTTGAAGGCCGTCTGAAAGTTTTCAGACGGCCTTTAGTTTGTTGAGTGTATAAAAAGGCTGAAATCTGTAAGCCGCCGCCGACTTTTGCACTTTGTTGCAGTAACTTTTGCACTCTATGCTCTGCGAAAGTTTCGACAGCTTTTGCACTATATCGGATGATGAGAAATAAGAAAAGCGACGCTACCGTCGCTTTTTATTTTACCAATTACATACGACCAATTCTCCACTGGCTTTACCAGTTTTATTTCTTCCGACCGTATAAGCCAATTCAAGTTGAGTGATACGGAAATGGCCGCGGGCGATGCATCAAAGCCGTCCGCCTCCGCCTCGATGGTTTGGCGGAGTTGGGCGGCGTATTCGGCAAGCGACTTTAAAAACTCTTTGGACTTCATTTTTCAGACGACCTTCATCGGTATTTCTTTTCAATTTCCACACCCAGCGGCTCGACCAGCTCGACATAAGCCTGCAAGTGTTGCGGGTATCGCTCCTTGACCACTTCGCCGAACAATTCCAACACCTCAATCGCCGTCGCCAGTTTTGACGTTTCTGGCATTACTTTAGCGTTCGCCGCTACGGTCTTGGTAAACGCGTCGGACAGGCTCGCCAACAATTTGGCGCGCTCGGACGGCATCAGCTCCTCGACCGACGTGTCCTGCAACATTGTCATCGTTGACTGGTACTGCACCAAAAAACCTGCCAGCAGCGATCGGCTCAAGTCTTCGATGCCTCCGCCAGCCAGCGTGTAGGCGGCGCGTACTTTGTCCCAATCGTCGCCGGTCTCTTTGGCGGCACGTTTCCAACTTCGGGCGGTAGCTGTTGGGATTTCGCACATCATCGCCGCGATTTCGAGCGTCTGCCCGTCGCTGACGTACAGTCGGCGCAGCTTTTCGCGGGTTTCTTTCGGGTGTGCCATATCAGCCTCCGAACTTGGCTCGCAGCAGTTCCCAACCCGTCGTTACAATCACGCCACCGAGACCGCCATAAACCGCAGCAGATTTCTTGCAGTCTTTCTTAATTTGCTGCAATTCCTCATCCATGCGCGCCTGATTGGCAAGCAGGTCATCCTGCTTGGCTTCGATACGCGCCAAGGCTTCTAAAATCGGGTCGCTCATGATTTGTCCGCTTTCCTGTCCAGTTTTTCGTTTACTTTTTCCAACTTGTTTTCGATGCGTCCCAACGAAGCCGCAATATTGTCGCGGTCTGCCTTGGCATCTTGCTTGGTGTGCCGACAAGCGCGATGATGGCAATCGGTTGCCAGTTATTCGCCAGCAGTTTCACGAGATTCATTCTCGACCTCCTGACGTTTCACGCTGACAAACGAGCGCGCCACCGCATAGCCGCCCACAATGCCCAAATACACCGCCCAAATCTCCGCCGACGGGTCGGGCAACATCACAAACTTAAACGTCCCCGCCGCGTAGGCAACGTTTGCCCACAGTTTCGAGTGCGACACATTGCCTGTCGCCGGGTTTTTAAAAATATCCAAAATACGCATTGCTATTCCACACTTTTGGTTTGCAGGTGCCGTTTCAGCATTTCCTGATAATTGGCCAGTTCGCCCTCCGCAAATTCAAACGCCGCCAAATCAGCCCGTTCGCTTGCCTCACGGCTTTTGCTCGACCACAGCTCAATCATCTTTTCGTAAAACTCAACCTGTCCCATGATTAACGACGATTCTTGCGTTTACGCGCCGCCCGTTTGGCTGCCGCTACGCCTGATTTACCCAGACGCATAGACGGATGTTGTTTCAAATAGCCAATACTGGCAGGCTTAATCTCAAATTCAGGCATCTGCGGTTTAGTCGATACAAAACCCAACACCAGCTCTTCACGTTGCGCTTTACTGTCCTGCATCTCCAAAAACGCCTCGATTTTCGGCTCGATGGTTTCATAATTGCCGCCTTTTTCCGCATAAGTGCCGTTCAGATACATACTGATGGATGCCGGCGAAGTACCGATACCGCGTGCCAGTTGGGTTTGGTTCATTCCTGATTTGGCTTTAAATTCAGCCAGTTTTTGTTGCAATGTATGATTGATCTGTTTCATTTTTTTAGTCCTTTTAAAAGAGGTTTAAAACCGTTTTAACTTCTATCCGCCTCAAACAACACAAAATCGTCTGTGCCCGTTTTCGGCAATACCGCATACTCCGCCTCGATGACGTTTCCGCCCAAATGTCCCAGCTCGTCCCAAACCGCAGCCTGTTCCAAAGCCGGATTGACTTCCGCGTTTGCAAGCTTGATTGCATTTTCCGCCCGCTTGATTTTGCCTTTTCGGCGTTTTTCCGCCAGTTGGTCGATACGCGCCGTCGGGAAAGCCTCGCGGGTATTGCCGTTGGCCTGCGCCTTAGTGATAAACTTGCCGTCCATATCAAACACATTGACCGCCGACGCATCGCTCAAATCGTAGCTGACCCGTACCTCGTCCTTGTGATACTCCGCCAGTTCGGTTGAGAAATAAGAGTTGTTGAACAAATCCAGCCAACCTCGCTGTACCTTTCGCACCTCTTGCGGCATAAACATCGTCGCCAGCTCTTCTGCCGACAACATATCCGGCGCGATACCGTCCTGTTCCAGCCTCATTTCCCGATAAGCCTTCGGCGTATAATGCCCGCCGTCAGGATGTCGGGGCAGCTCGCCGTGCGGGCGGTTGTTGTATTCGTCGATACACTTGACCACATCCGCGATAAAGCGCGTCCAGCTCGGCAGTTTTTTCAAATATTTCTGTTGTTCCTCCGTCAAATCCTTGCCTTTTTCCAAAGCGTTAAACGCACTTTCCATCTTGCGGTACATCAGGTTCTTCGTGCTGCTGTCCAATCGGCTTAACCGCCTTCGTCGTCTTCGGAGCCAAAGCAACCAACCGCTCTGTCGCGTTTTCCGCTTTCAAATAAGCAGAAATCCAGCCGTCTAAAGTACGTTCGCCAACCTTTGCCGACCGGCTGCGGTCATTGGCCTTTTCCAAGTTCCCAAGCGTGACCGCGTCCAATTTACCTTCTGCCAGCAAGCCCAAAAACTGAGCCACCGCAGCCTTGGCAGAGCAACCGTATTGATATTTAATCCCCAATACCGCCGCCACCACCGCACATCGCGCATCCGCCACCGACCGTTGTTTCTCGTTCAACAGCTTGGCCGCTTCAGCCAGTGCTTGAGCCGACATCGCCGTCCCCGGTCTGACTTGGGGCAGGGTTTTCGGCATCTTCTCCGCCAGCTCGTCCGACTGCCGTTTCATGATGGCTGCTCGGATTTCGGCAGGGAGGGAAGCGATTAAGTATTTTTTCAGACGGCCTCCACGCGCTTTGCCAACTTCTTCGATGTACGGCCAGTCCTGCGTTTTAGCACGATATCTGATGCTTTCTAGGTTCTTGGGAAGACAGGGCAAACTTAAATTTTTCAGCTCCTCTAAGGATATGGTGTTGCTCATTTACTGCTCCTGATATAAACTTTTGTTTACTCTTTTGAGTAAGTTAAACCTGTTTGGGATAACGGCTAGGCCAAATCTCTTGAGGTGGAATGCCGAGAAAGTCTGAAATAATCCGTTCGCCTTTTGGATATTTAAATTGCAACGCGCTTTTTAATGTATTCGCGCTTAACCCGGATTCGATTGATAGTGCAGTAATTGTTTTCCCGCGTTTACGAACTGCTGCCACAATTTCCGCACGATGCCAATCTTGTTTTTGTCTTTCCGCATCTTCAATTTTTACCATTAATCTTTCTTTTAGGGTTTCCATACACATTCCTTTTGGGTTTGTTTGCTAAGTCATTTGACTTAGTGAAACGAATAATACTAACCAAAAGGATAGTTGTAAACCCTTTTGGTTAGTCAATTTACAAACAAATGGCGATTATTTTATAAACTTTTGTTTTTGATTAAGATTATTTCTAACCAAAAGGGAAGGTTTTTTGGTTAGTCTTTTTGTTAGAGAGAAACACATGACTTTTAAAAGCAGACTTCAGCTTTTATGGCCGGATTCGACATTGGAGGATATAGCCTCCAAGATAGATATGTCCTACATGGGACTGAATAAGGTATTTGCTAAAGATGGTTTGCCAAAGGCTGAAACACTTATAAAAATTCAAGAAGTTACCGGCTGTGATTTAAACTGGTTACTGACCGGCAAAGGTTTGCCGTTTGCTGACAAATCAAGACCGGAAAACGTTGGAGCCTTCCCGGTATCCAATACCGGCTCAGGCGCGGTGGACACCTTGGGCAATCCGGTTGATCTGCGTGAGTTTGTCTTTATCCCGCGATACAGCGTGGAAGCGGCGGCAGGGCATGGACAAGCAGTGAATGATGAAAAACCATTATTCTGCATGGCTTTCCGGAGATACTGGATAGAAAACTACGTTACCCGGCAGACAGACAAGCTTTCTGTAATCGCCGTTAAAGGCGACAGCATGGAAGGCATCCTGAACCACGGCGACAACATCCTAATCAACCACGCCGAAACCGAGCCGCGCGACGGCCTGTACGTCCTACGCATAGGAAACGACCTGTTCGTCAAAAACATCCAACGCCTGCCCGGCCGGCTCTTGGTTAAATCCGCCAATCCCCTCTACGAACCTTTTGAAATCGACCTCACAGCCGACAACACCGATACAGCCATCATCGGCCGGGTAGAATGGTTCGGCCGTACCGTAAACTGATTTTAAAACCCTCTTAAAATAGTTTTAAAAATTTCCCAATCCCGTCAACTTCAAACAAAAAACCGCGCATTCCGGCGCGGTTTTGTGAAAAAGCTGGCGTAACTTTTCCGGATACAAAAAAACGCCGAAATCCACGTCTTTCGAAGATTTCAGCGTTTTTTTACTCTATTTGTTCCTTGTGCAAAAACTAACAGTCCCCCACAAATCCTAATGATAAAAGGATTTCAGCCTTTTTAGTTTATCTTGTTACATTTGATTTTTACATTAATAAGATTTATCATTAGCAAAGAAAATAACAATACTTAAAACAAACCGCACTTATTGAAAGAAGTAGCGAATAGCCACTCATAACCAACCTTTCAAATGTGCCACACATTCGTCAGCACTTCTCACATTTCTAATAATCTGATTTTTAAAAACAAATGAAAAGAGAGGCTTATGTCTACCATTCCTTTGTCGCTCCTTAAAAAAGGCGCAGTCGTACATATTGATTCCATCGTTTCCAATCCTGTTTTTGGTGATTTGGATACCTTGGTAACCCGTCGCCTTGCAGATTTGGGTTTTTCCAGCGGAATGCCGTTGCAAGTGATTGCCGTGGGTGGTTTTGGGAGAGGCCCGTTTGCGGTACGTTTGGGTAACCAATCTCAATTTTCCCTGCGTTTGGAAGAGGCCGGGAAGATTATGTGTCGTATCGTTGAGGCCGTTTAAGGCCGTCTGAAAGAATAAGGAAAAATGATGGAACTAAGCTATTTTGCCTTGATTGGCGCGCCAAACTGCGGCAAAACCGTTTTGTTCAACGGTTTGACCGGCTCACATGCCAAGGTTGCCAATTATCCGGGCGTAACTGTCGATAAGCGCGAGGGCGCCTTCCTCGACGACGAGGCCGTCCGCATTATCGACCTGCCGGGCACATACAGCCTACGCACGACCAGCCCAGACGAAGCGGTGGCGAAAGATGTAATGGTAGGCAAGATGGGCATTCCGCCCGATGCCATTATTGCCGTTGCCGACGCGACCAACCTGCGTATGACCCTGCGCATGATTTTGGAACTGAAAACGCTGGGACTGCCTATGGTGGTGTCGCTGAATTTGAGCGACGTGGCCCGCAAAAGGGGCTTGAATATCGACGCGGCCAAACTGAGCGAGTTGTTGGATGCACCTGTTTTGGAAACAGTTGCAGTGAGCGCGTCGGGCGTACAGGCTGTACGCGAAGCCGTGGCGAAGCTGCCGCGCAAACGCTCTTTCCCCGCAAACCCCACCTCTGCCGAACGCACGCTCGATGCGCTGGATAGCGACAAACTTTATCAAGAAGTCGAATCGATTTTGGCACAAGTGGTACGCACCCAGATGACGCTGCCCGCATGGCACAAAAAACTCGACGACATCGTGCTGCACCCCGTCTGGGGCATGATTATGCTGCTGGTCATCCTGTTTATGGTGTTCCAAGCGGTTTACACATGGGCGGCGCCGATTATGGACGCCATCGAAGGCGGCTTTACCGCGCTGGGCGAATGGATAGGCGCCAACATGGAGCCGGGCATCCTCAGCGACTTGCTCGTCAACGGCGTCATTGCCGGTTTGGGTAGCGTGTTGGTGTTCCTGCCGCAGATTACGATTTTGTTTGCCTTTATCCTGCTTTTGGAAGACTCGGGCTATCTGCCGCGTGCAGCCTTCCTGTTGGATAACATCATGGCAAAAAGCGGTTTGTCCGGCCGTTCGTTTATTCCCCTTTTGTCCAGCTTTGCCTGTGCCGTTCCTGCCGTGATGTCGGCGCGAACCATTAACGACCCGCGCGAACGCCTTGTTACCATCGCGGTTGCGCCGTTGCTGACTTGTTCCGCACGTTTGCCGGTGTATGCGCTGATTATCGCCGCTGTTATTCCTGACCGTACAGTGGGTGGGATTTTCAACCTGCAAGGCCTGACATTGTTTATTCTTTATATCGTAGGCATTCTGTCGGCCGCATTGGCAGCGTATATCATGAAACGCTTGGCGCGGATGAAAGGCAATGTGCAACAATTCCCGCTTTTGATGGAATTGCCGACTTTCCGTACGCCTAACTTCAAACACATCATGACCAGCTTGTGGGATAGGGTAAAAGCCTTCCTGAAACGCGCGGGTACCATCATTTTTGCGTTGGCCGTGGTTCTGTGGGGCTTGGTAAGCTGGCCGCAACCGCCTGAAGGCGCAACCGGTGCCGCCATCGATTACAGCTTGGCAGGTACGCTTGGTCATGCTATTCAGCCGTTTTTTGCACCTTTAGGCTTTACTTGGGAAATGTGTATCGCCATGATTCCGGGTATTGCCGCGCGCGAAGTGGTCGTTGCCGCATTAGGTACTGTTTACGCCGTCAGCGCATCGTCTGAAGATGCAGTACAAAACGCACTGATTCCTATCATACACAACAACTGGGGCCTGCCTACTGCCTTTGCCTTCTTGGCTTGGTATGTGTATGCTCCGATGTGTGCCGCGACTTTGACCGTGATTAGACGCGAAACCAAATCCACGAAAAATATGCTTATGATTACAGGCTATTTGTTCCTGATGGCTTATTTTGCCGCATTCGTGGTTTACCAAATTTCTTCAAGGATACTATCGTCATGACTCAATATATTATCGTCGGCTTGATTATGCTCGCCTGCGTATTCTTCCTCTTGCGAAAATTCGTATTCAAACCGAAAAAACGCGACTGCAGCAGCGGCTGCGGTAAATGCGGCGGTTGCGGTTAAATAAAGAGGGTTAGGTAAAAGTAAAAGGCCGTCTGAAATGGTTTCAGACGGCCTTTTTTATTGCTCTATGGCTTTTCAGATGCAAAACTAGGTATTTAGAGCTTAGCACCAGGATTTATTGAACGGGAAGCCTGAAATGTCCAGTGATGGTGTAGCGGTAGAGAATATCGTCTTCACGGGTTCCTGAACCGATATTATGGATAATCAGGGGCCTGTCTCCGATTTTTCGATCGGAGACGATACCGATATGGGGACGGTTGCCTTTCAGTTCCCAAGTTACAATATCGCCAGCTTGATAGTTTGTATCTTGAACGGCCCAGCCTTGGCGCATGAAATAAGTCATTAGGTTAGGGACGCGGCGGTGATCGATATTAGTGTCCGGCTGTTTTAATCCCCAGCGTTTCGGATAAACGGAAAAATTCCGACTCATATCTTGATGAACAAGCTCTTGCAAATCTATATTTTGGTCACGTAAGGCTCGGATAATGACGTCTGTGCAAACGCCTTTTTCCATCGGTACATCGCCCATTGGATATTTGAGCTTGGTATAAGCAGGGTCGTAACGAAGGGTTTTGCCAATTTGGTTTCGCGCAGATTGTACGATTTGCGGTGATGGTCCTTCGGGTTCGGTAATCTTCTGTTGTAGGAAATTGGTATTAATACTTGGGATAGAGTTGTGATGACGGGCAAAAAATACCGCTGTTGTAATCAGAAGGATGGAAAGCGCAATACTGAGAACTATGGGCTTAAAGGTAGTTTTGTGTTTCATGATATATGTACGGCTTAGATGTTGTCTGCATTATTATCAGATTTTGGGGAAGATTGGCAATCCATAATGGAAAAATGGTCTTGAGCAGGTATGTATAGGCTAATAATGGATGGGTGCTATTTGGGTATTACTAAAACGTTTTTCGTAAATATAAATTTTAAATTGGCACATGATAAAAGGCCGTCTGAAAACTTTTCAGACGGCCTTGGTTATTGGAGAAGGCTTATTTCAACGCTTCCAACAGCTTTCCGTGTATTCCGCCGAAACCGCCGTTGCTCATGACCAAAATATGGTCGCCTGCTTCGGCATTTTTCACGATTTCGGCAACAAAGGCATCGAAGTCTTTGCCGACGTGCAGCTTGCTGCCTAAAGGCGCGAGGGCTTCGGCAACGTTCCAGTCCACGCCACCGGCATAGCAGAACACTTGGTCGGCACCTTTGAGGCTTGCGGGCAGGGCGGCTTTCATGGTGCCGAGTTTCATGGTGTTGGAGCGCGGCTCGAGGACGGCGAGGATGCGGGCATCACCGACACGTTGGCGCAGGCCTTCAATGGTGGTTTCGATGGCGGTCGGATGGTGGGCGAAGTCGTCGTAAACAGTAATGCCGTTTACCGTGCCTTTGATTTCCATACGGCGTTTGACGTTTTTAAATGCACTCAAAGCTTCGCAGGCCGTCTGAATATCGACTCCGGCATGACGTGCGGCAGCGATGACGGCGAGGGCGTTCATGCGGTTGTGTTCGCCCATCAGTTCCCAAGCGACGTGTCCGACCGTTTCGCCGTGATGGCGTACGTCAAACGAGCCGTCGGCATGGACGGTACCAACCTGCCAGCCTTGTTCGGTACCGAATTTTTCTACGGGCGTCCAGCAGCCTTTGTCCAAAGTATCTTGCAGGCTTTGCTGCTGGCCGTTGCAGACGATGAGGCCTTCAGACGGCACGGTGCGCACGAGGTGGTGGAACTGGGTCTGTATCGCGCCTAAGTCGGCAAAAATGTCAGCGTGGTCGAATTCCAGATTGTTCAAAATGGCGGTACGTGGACGGTAGTGTACGAATTTGGAGCGTTTGTCAAAAAAGGCGGTATCGTATTCGTCGGCTTCGATAACGAAGAATGGGGATTTTGAATTAGGGTCTTGGCGCGGCGTTTGCGGCAGGCGGGCGGAAACGCTGAAGTTTTCCGGTACACCGCCAATCAGGAAGCCCGGCGCGAGTCCGGCATATTCTAAGACCCAGGCCAGCATGGAGGCTGTGGTCGTTTTGCCGTGTGTTCCGGCTACGCCGAGTACCCAGTGCTGGTGCAATACGTTTTCAGCCAGCCATTGCGGGCCGGAAGTATAAGGCAGGCCTTTGTTCAAAATGGCTTCAATCACATCCATGCCGCGTTTGGCAACATTACCGATAACGTAAATATCGGCTTTAAATTTGTCCAATTGAGCGGCATCAAAACCTTCGTGTACGTCTATGCCCAAGGCTTCAAGCTGGGTACTCATCGGCGGATACATCTTTGCGTCGCAACCGCTGACTTTAAAACCTGCTTCTTTGGCAATAGCCGCTACGCCGCCCATAAATGTGCCGCCGATACCGATAATGTAGATGTGTTTCATGATAAGACTGTCTTTGGATAAATTAATTTTAAAGCCGTCATTATAACGGAGTTTGGATAAAGAAAGGGGTCGTCTGAAAAGTTAGACAACAATAAGAATAGGAAACAAATACGAGGAATTTGATTTTAAAAGGAGGGCATTGAGGTTTTGCAAGTATGGGATTGGGGTTAGCCCTGCTTTGGAAAGAGTTATTTGATACGGTAAAGTTGTTCACGAAGGTCAGGTGAAGCATTGCCTTGAATTCCTCCATACTTGATGGCGTGAGGTTTTCGATAATAGGTTTACTTGGATAGACTTTAGAAAATGGGGGGTATTCAATTAATGCCGTTTGAAAAATAAGTCCTGAGCAAACCACGCTACGACTTATTTTTTCAGACGGCATTTGTATTCTGTATTTTGCGATTTCTATTAAAGCGCTGCTTCCGAGCGTTCACCGGTACGGATACGGATAGCCTCTTCAACCGGATAAATGAAGATTTTACCGTCACCGATTTTGCCAGAATGCACGGTTTCTAAAATGGCATCTACAGCCTGATCGACTTTATCGTCAGCCAATACCAATTCGATTTTCACTTTAGGCAGAAAATCGACTGCGTATTCCGCGCCGCGATAAATTTCCGTATGGCCTTTTTGGCGGCCGAAACCTTTGACTTCGCTGACGGTCATGCCGGTAATGCCGATTTCGGTCAAGACTTCGCGCACATCGTCGAGTTTGAAAGGTTTGATAATGGCTTCGATTTTTTTCATATTAATTCTCCTTATTTGAGAAAAGGCCGTCTGAAACATTCAGACGGCCTTTGTTCCATCAAGTTCGTTCAAATCTTATTTGAGTGAACTTATTTCTTTTTCTGAGCAGGCAGGTCGGTACATACGCCCAATGCCACTTCCGCAGCCATACCGATGGATTCGCCCAGGGTTGGGTGTGGGTGGATGGTTTTACCGATATCGGCTGCATCACAGCCCATTTCGATGGCCAAGCAGACTTCGCCGATCATATCGCCGCCATTAGGACCAACGATACCGCCGCCGATGATACGGCCGGTTTCAGCATCAAAAATCAGCTTGGTGAAACCATTGTCGCAACCGTTGGCAATCGCACGGCCGGAAGCAGCCCATGGGAAGTTGGCTTTGGTAATTTTGCGGCCGGAAGCTTTGGCAGACAATTCGGTTTCGCCAACCCATGCTACTTCAGGAGAAGTGTAGGCAACGCCCGGAATAACGCGTGCGTCGAAGTAGGCTTTGTGGCCGGCACAGTTTTCAGCGGCAACATGGCCTTCGTGAACGGCTTTGTGTGCCAACATCGGTTGACCGACGATGTCGCCGATAGCGTAGATGTGCGGCACGTTGGTGCGCATTTGTTTGTCCACTTCGATGAAGCCGCGGTCAGTTACCGCAACGCCTGCTTTTTCGGCGCTAATGAGTTTGCCGTTAGGCGCACGACCGGCGGCAACCAATACGGCATCGTAACGTTGTGGTTCTTTAGGTGCATTTGCACCTTCGAAGGTAACGTAAACGCCGTCTTCTTTAGGCTCGACAGCAACAGTTTTGGTATTAATCATGATGTTGTCAAAACGGTATTCGTTTTGTTTTTGCCATACTTTAACCAAGTCGCGGTCTGCGCCTTGCATCAGGCCGTCCATCATTTCAACAACATCCAGGCGAGAACCCAGCGTGCTGTAAACCGTACCCATTTCGAGACCGATGATACCGCCGCCGATAATCAGCAGTTTGCCCGGTACTTCTTTCAGAGCCAAAGCGCCGCTGGAATCGATGATGCGTGGATCTTCAGGGATGAAAGGCAGTTTGGTTACGCGGCTGCCTGCTGCAATGATACAGTTTTTGAAGGCAACGATTTTTTTCTCGCCGGTAGGTGTAGCTTGTTCGTACACTTCGCTGGTCGTCAGAGAAACTTCCAAGTGGTGCGGATCTAAGAATTGACCGTCACCTTGGATAATGTCTACTTTGCGGCCTTTAGCCATACCTGCCAAACCGGTAGTCAGGCGGGAAACCACGCCGTCTTTGTAGCCGCGCAGCATGTCGATGTCGAGTTCAGGCTCAGGGTATTTGATGCCGTTGGCAGCCAAGTGGCGCACTTCGTCGATAACGGCAGCATTGTGCAACAGGGCTTTGGAAGGGATACAGCCGACGTTCAAGCAAACACCGCCCAAAGTTTTGTAACGTTCAACGATGGCAACTTTCAAGCCTTCGTCAGCAGCGGCAAATGCAGCAGAATAACCGCCAGGGCCGCCACCCAATACGACTACGTCGTATTCGGCATCGGCAGAACCGCCAAATTGTGCAGCTTGAGGAGCTGGAGCAGCAGCTTTAGGGGCTTCTTGTGCAGGAGCAGCTGGTGCTTCGGCTTTAGGAGCGGCAGCCGCACCTTCGGCTTCAACGACTGCAATCAAGCCGCCTTCGGAGATTTTATCGCCGACTTTAACTTTAACTTCTTTAACGACACCTGCAACTTCGGCAGGTACGTCCATAGTGGCTTTATCGGTTTCCAAAGTAATCAGGGTATCGTCCACAGCAATGGTGTCGCCTACATTTACTTCAACCGCAATAATATCTACGTTTTCGTGACCGCCAATGTCGGGCACTTTTAATTCAACTAAGCTCATGTCTAATCTTTCTGAATGATGTTCGGACTTCTTTTTTCAGACGGCCTGAGTAAAAAGGCCGTCTGAAAATGCTCGGATTACAGAGTAATGCGGCGGAAGTCTTTCAACAGGTTAGCCAGGAATACAGTAAAGCGCATACCGGCGGCACCGTCGATGACGCGGTGGTCGAAGGACAGGCTCAATGGGCACATCAGACGAGGAGCGAACTCTTTGCCGTCCCAAACCGGTTTGATTTGGGATTTGCACACGCCCAAGATGGCAACTTCAGGAGCATTCACGATCGGCGTGAAGCCTGTGCCGCCGATACCGCCCAAGCTGGAAATAGTAAAGCATGCGCCTTGCATTTCTTGTGGTTTGAGCTTGCCTTCGCGAGCTTTTTTAGACAATTCGGTCAGCTCTTGGCTGATTTGTTTCAAGCCTTTTTGATCCACGTCTTTGATTACTGGAACAACCAAGCCGTTTGGCGTGTCTGCTGCAAAACCGATGTTGAAGTAGTTTTTCAGTACCAAGTTGTCGCCATCCAAAGAGGCATTGAATTCAGGGAAGGCTTTCAGCGCAGCAACAGAGGCTTTGATGATGAACGCCAATGGGGACAGTTTCACGCCTTCGCGTTCCCATTCTTTGTTCAGCTGTTTGCGGAATTCTTCCAATTCGGTCATGTCCGCTTCTTCGTGTACGGTAACGTGAGGAATCACAACCCAGTTGCGAGAAAGGTTTTGACCGGAAATTTTCTTAATGCGAGACAACTCTTTAACTTCGACGCTGCCGAATTTAGAGAAGTCAACTTTAGGCCATGGCAACAAGTCCAGACCGCCGCCCAAAGAGGCAGCTGCAGGTTTGCCAGCACCGCTTTGCATAACGGATTTAACGAAGGCTTTAACGTCTTCGCCCATGATACGGCCTTTCAGACCGGTACCTTTGACTTGACCCAAATCTACGCCCAATTCACGCGCCAGTTTACGTGCGGAAGGACCTGCATGGGCTTTGGCAAATGCAGCTTCGTCAATTTTGGCAGCTGCAGGTGCAGCCGGAGCAGGCGCAGCGGCTGGTGTGGGAGCAGCAGGAGCCGGAGCAGCGGCTGGTGCAGGTGAGGCAGCTTGAGCGGCAGGAGCAGCTGCGGCGGAACCGGCGGTTTCTACTTCGATAATGGCAGAACCTTCAGATACTTTGTCGCCAACTTTTACAAATACGGCTTTAACCACACCGGCTTCTGTACATGGTACGTCCATGGTGGCTTTGTCGGTTTCCAGAGTAATCAGCGTGTCGTCAACGGCAACAGTGTCGCCAACTTTAATTTCAACGGCAATAATGTCTACATCTGTATGACCGCCAATATCCGGTACAACAACTTTTACAGTTGCCCCGCCTGCAGGGGCTGCGGCAGGAGCGGCAGCTGCAGGAGCCGGAGCTGCATCGGCAGCGGTAGCATCGGTTTCAACGGTCAGAATAACGCCGCCTTCGGAAATTTTATCACCGACTTTAACTTTCACTTCTTTTACTACACCTGCTGCATCGGCAGGTACGTCCATAGTGGCTTTGTCGGTTTCTAAAGTAATCAGGGTGTCGTCAACGGCAATGGTGTCGCCTGCTTTAACTTCTACAGCGATGATGTCGACGTTTTCATGACCGCCGATATCAGGGACTTTGATTTCTACGATACTCATTTGAGTTCCTTTAATATTTTCAGTTTGATGCCGTCTGAAAACTGTTTCACACGGCATCGGTACAGTTCGTCTGTTCAAACCATTCAAACATTTGGTTTTCAGACGGCCTAATGTTGGCATGAAGCAAACAGGCCGTCTGAAACATCAATTAGCGTTTCCAGCTAGGAGCTGCATCGGCTTTGATACCATATTTTTCAATAGCTTGTTGAACGGTTTCTTTGCTGACTTTGCCCTGTTCGGCCAGAGCGCTCAATGCAGCAACGGCAACGTTGTAGCGGTCAACTTCGAAGAAGCTGCGCAGGTTGGCACGGCTGTCGGAACGACCGAAGCCATCGGTACCCAAGACGTGGTAGTCGTTAGGGATGTAGGCACGGATGCGGTCAGCATAGCTGCGGATATAGTCGGTAGCGGCAATTACTGGGCCGTCATGACCTTGCAGTTGAGAAGTAACAAACGGTACTTTTGCAGTTTCCAAAGGATTCAGGCGGTTGAAACGTTCTGCTTCGATAGCGTCGCGATGCAACAGGTTGAAAGATGGGCAAGACCAGATGTCTGCTTCCACGCCGAAGTCGGCTTTCAACAATTCGGCACCGGCAATGACTTCTTGCAGGATGGTACCGGAACCCATCAATTGGACTTTTTTGTTGCCTTTGCCGCCGGCTTTCAGCAAGTACATACCTTTCAGGATGTCTTGTTCTACGCCTTCAGGCATGTCCGGATGGGTGTAGTTTTCATTCATCAGGGTGATGTAGTAGAACACGTCTTCGTGGTTAACATACATGCGGCGCAAGCCATCGTGTACGATAACGGCTACTTCGTATTGGAATGTCGGATCGTAAGAAACGCAGTTTGGAATCAAATCTGCTTGAACATGGCTGTGGCCGTCTTCGTGTTGCAAACCTTCGCCATTCAGTGTTGTACGGCCGGCAGTACCACCCAACAGGAAGCCGCGTGCATGCATATCGCCTGCTGCCCATGTCAAGTCGCCAACGCGTTGGAAACCGAACATAGAGTAGTAGATGTAGAAAGGAATCATGGCAAAGTCGTTGTTTGCGTAGCTGGTCGCAGCAGCAATCCAGTCAGCCATAGCACCTGGTTCGTTAATACCTTCTTGCAAGATTTGACCGTCAACAGACTCTTTATAGAACATCAGTTGGTCTTTATCTTGAGGAGTGTATTGTTGGCCTTTAGGGTTCCAAATACCGTATTGACGGAACATGCCTTCCATACCGAACGTACGGCTTTCATCTGGAACGATAGGCACCACGCGTTTGCCAATTTTTTTGTCTTTTAGCAAAGTAGACAGGATGCGAACGAAAGCCATGGTGGTGGAGAATTCACGGTCACCGCTGGATTTCAGTTGAGCATCAAATGCAGACAGTTCAGGCACTTCCAGAACTTCTTGGGTTGGGTTGCGTTGAGGCAGGTAGCCACCCAAAGCTTCACGGCGTGCATGCAGGTATTTGTATTCTTCACTGTCAGGAGCAAAAGTCAGGTAAGGCAGGTCGCCACTGTCGATTTGCTCGTCAGTTACAGGAATGTCAAAGCGGTCACGGAATTGTTTCAGAGACGCTTTGTCCATTTTTTTGGCTTGGTGGGCAACGTTTTGACCTTCGCCGGATGCACCCATACCGTAACCTTTAATGGTTTTTGCCAAGATTACAGTAGGTTTGCCGTTGGCGTGGTTCGCAGCGCGGTCGTAAGCGTTGTACACTTTTTGAGGGTCATGACCACCGCGGTTCAATGCCCAAATTTCGTCATCAGTCATATCGGCGACCAATGCTTTCAGTTCAGGCGTATTGAAGAAGTGTTCGCGAACGTATGCGCCGTCTTTGGATTTGTAAGTTTGGTAGTCACCGTCCAAGCACTCTTCCATACGTTTGCGCAGGATGCCATCTTTGTCTTTTGCCAAGAGGCGGTCCCAACGACGACCCCAGACGACTTTCACAACATTCCAGCCGGCGCCGGCAAAGTTGCCTTCCAGCTCTTGAATGATTTTGCCGTTACCGCGTACCGGGCCGTCCAAACGTTGCAGGTTACAGTTGATGACGAATACCAAGTTGTCCAAGCCTTCGCGTGAAGCCAGAGCAATAGCACCTTGGCTTTCAGGTTCATCCATTTCACCGTCGCCACAGAATACCCATACTTTACGGCCTTTGGTTTTAGCCAGACCGCGAGATTCCAAGTATTTCAGGAAGCGTGCTTGGTAAATTGCCATCAATGGGCCAAGACCCATAGATACGGTTGGGAATTGCCAGAAGTCAGGCAACAGGTGAGGGTGAGGGTAAGAAGGCAGACCTTTGCCGTCAACTTCTTGACGGAAGTTGTTCAATTGGTCTTCAGTCAGACGGCCTTCAACGAAAGCGCGTGCGTAGATGCCAGGGGCAACGTGGCCTTGGAAGAATACCAAATCGCCTTCTTCGCCTTCGCCTTTAGCTTTCCAGAAGTGGTTGAAGCCGACTTCGTACATAGTGGCGGCTGATTGGAAAGATGCAATATGTCCACCCAATTCCAAATCTTTTTTACCTGCGCGCAAAACGATAGCGGCAGCGTTCCAACGAACGAATGCACGGATGCGGTGTTCGATGTTTTGGTCGCCAGGGATGCCTTTTTCGTCTTCAACGGAAACGGTGTTCAAGTATGGAGTAGTGGTGCCGTGAGGCATACGGATGCCTTTGTCACGGCTGTATTTGACCAAACTTTCCAGCAGGTATTGGGCGCGTTCGCTACCTTCATATTCTAAAACAGAGCTTAACGCGTCTAACCATTCTTTGGTTTCAATTGGGTCAACATCGTGTAATTGGGTGGACATAATATCTATCCTTGTGTTGAGTGTTTTTCAATGACGGAGTATTACTCCGATATTTTCGTTTATCAACAAATGTGAGTTTAAAACGAAAATTCCTAGAGTCAAATTCGAAAAAAGTTTTAATTACTGAAATATTTTCAATACGTTATAACCGTTGATGAAAAATCAGAAAGAATTGAACTTTTTACAAACCAGCTAACCTGCAAATGCTATCAGTAATTGGGCGAACTGGCAAATTGTGCTGTAGATATTGATAGGATTTAGAAGTTGAAATTAAGATTTTTTTAAAGAGTTATGGAGCTTGTTTTTAAATCGGGATATTGAGTGGATACAGTAAAAAAGTATCAGATATTTGAGTAAATGGATTCGGATACGAAAAATATTTTTCAAATTTTGTTGCAAATAGAAAATTAAATTTAGATTATCTGGTTTTTTACAAAGAGAATAGGCCGTCTGAAGACTCTTAAAGAGATTAAGGAGAAATGGGATTTGAAGATGGCGATTGTTGAGGAAGGGTAAATGAAAAAAATGACATGTACAGGCTACTTTAGCGCTGACATGTCATTTATGTAGGAAGTTAGAATTTCAGACGGCCTCTAATTATCAGTAGAGCCTTTTTGAGCGAATTGCTTCCATTGAGTCAAAAGCTCTTTGAGAACGTCTTGCTGTTCATGTCCATGTTGGATGGCTTCTTGCAACCAGAAGCAAGCATTGTTGATGTCTTTTTTTACACCCATGCCGTGATAATACAGGCAGGCAAGATTATATTGAGCCATCGTGTCTCTTTGTTTGGCCGCTGCTTCAAACCATTTTGCAGCTTGAGCGTAGTCGACAGGTACACCTTGTCCGCAGTAATACATCATACCTAGATTGGTTTGGGATTTACTGTGTCCACGTTCTGCGGACTGATGGTATAACTCCAGTGCTTCAGCGTAATTCTGTTTGCGTTTTAAGCCATAGTGCGCTGCAAATGCCAGCTTGTACAGACGCTCGGCTTCTTGACGTTGGAGGGCGATTTCTTTGGTTAGCTCATAGTTTTGCTGGTTATTCAATGCGCTGTCAGACAGAAGTTTTTGGTAAGCGACAAGATTACCTAAATCAGCCGATCGTTGATAATATTGACGGGAGGTGTCTGCATCAACTGCTCGTCCTAATCCGTAGCGATGGATATCACCTAAAAGGCGCAAACCTTCCGGATCATTTTGATCCGCAGCAAATTTAGCGTGCTGATAGGCCTTTTGAGGGTCTCGTTCAGTGTTTTTACCCAGAAGATAGATTTCGGCAAGTGCTACATGCGCATTGCTGTCACCTTGTTCGGCAGCTTTTTCAAACCATTCCAATGCTTCAGCAGGATTTGATACGACTAAGAGTTCTGCAAGAGAAGTTTGCGCTGGAACAATGTCGTAATCGGCGGCAATACGCAAATGTTCGATTGCTTTTTCAGGGTTTTGTGCAACACCTTGCCCCAATTTGTATTGAAGGCCGAGTTGCCAGTGTGCCGCAATAAATCCCTGTGCAGCGGATTGCTGATAAAGTTTATGGGAATATTCCAAATCAGGAGAGCTGGAATATTGGTAATGCTGGGCTAAGAAGTATTGTGCCTGAGGATTTTGTTGTTCGGCAGCTTTCAGTGCCCATTTGACTGCTTCTTGGTCATTGCCATTGTCTGCATATAAACGCATCAGGCGCAGTTGGGCAGGAGCCAATCCTTCTTCGGCAAGCTCTTGATAGGCTGCGATGAGCTTTTCTACTTCTATTCCATTATTTTCTTGTAATTGGAGAAGATTATAGCGGGCGTATGGATGACCAGCTCTTGCAGCTTGCTTTAAATATTCAACTGCAATTGCTAAATCTTGTGCATTTTCGTGGTGTTCGATCAGGCATCCTGCCAGCTGAAATGCAGCCTCAACATGCCCGGCTTCTGCTGCTTCGCAGAGCAATGGGATGGCTCGTGCAAAGTCAGGTGGGTCTTGAGTGATTAATTTTTCTGCTAGCAGAAAAGATTCTTCATATTGTTGAGCATTCATCGGTTTGCTTTTATATTTTGTGAAGGATTAAGAATAAAATAATCGGCCGACAGGGTGCGGCCGTTATGATTTTGTAATTTTGAGGTTATTTACAAAAACAGGCAACCGTATTTGTATTTTTATACTTAGAATAATGGAATAATTTGTTTTATGCTGCATAAATACAACAAAGGCATGTGATAAAATGGGTTGAGAAAATACTTCTGCTGTTTATTCACTTTAAATTATTTATCGTCCGGTTTTTTACGCCACAAAACAAGTAATTTGCCAATATGTTGCACCAGTTGAGCACCCAGTGTTTCACACAGGGTATTACAAATTTCAATACGTTCTGCACGGTCATCGCCAAAAACACGGACTTTAATCAATTCGTGCGCTGTCAATGCGGCGTCGGTTTCTTTAATGACGGAGTCAGTCAAACCTTGTTGGCCAACCATAACAACAGGATGGAGGTGGTGTGCTTGGGCTTTCAAGGCCAAAATTTCTTTAGTGCTTAGTTTGTTATCGCTCATTTTGATAAGTATCCAATTAAAAAGAATAATGGCTATATTGTACGCGATTTAGAACATTTACGGGGGAAATAACGTACAATACTGGTTTTTAACTTAAGCATTTCAAACCAAGATGGCTGTACGCTCAAAATCTTCGAAAGCATGGCTGCATGAGCACGTCAACGATCATTATGTCCATATGGCACAAAAGGACGGATATCGTGCCAGAGCGGCTTATAAATTATTAGAAATCAATCAGAAAGATAAATTAATCAAGCCGGGTACTGTCTTGGCGGATTTGGGTAGTGCACCGGGTAGTTGGTCGCAGGTGGCAGCCAAGCTGGTCGGTAAAACTGGGGCTGTCTTTGCTTTGGATATTTTGCCGATGGATGCGATTGATGGTGTGTCGTTTATTCAGGGAGACTTTAGGGAAGATGCTGTTTTGGAGCAGTTTGAAGCCTTATTGGATAATCGTCCGCTAGACCTTGTAATCTGTGATATGGCACCCAATATGTCAGGCAATGCCGTAACAGACCAGGCACGCAGTTTTTATCTGTGTGAACTGGCTTTGGATTTTGCCTCGCAGCATTTGAAATCCGGAGGCAGTTTTTTGGTGAAGGTGTTTCAAGGCGCGGGCTATCAGGAATATACGGCGGCAATGCGCGAAATTTTTGCCAGTGTACAAACTCGAAAGCCGGATGCTTCCCGCAATCGTTCCAGTGAGATTTACCTATTAGGCAAAAATAAACGCTGACAATGTAGGGTGGGTGCTTTAAAATTCTTTCCCTTGATTTTATTTATTTTGTAACCATGGAGCCTGTTCAGTGGGGAATACCATTAAAAACATATTAGTCTGGGTAGTGGGTGGTGCTATGCTTTTAGCAGCATTCAATGCACTCAGCGATAAGCAGGAAGATAAACAGCAAATCGAATATTCTCAATTTATTCAGCAAGTTAATAGTGGCGAAGTATCCAATGTCAATATCGAAGGATCTGTTGTCAGCGGCTATCTGATTAAAGGTGAGCGCACCGATAAAACTGCCTTTTATACCAATGCGCCTTTGGATGACAACTTGGTTAAAACACTGTTGGACAACAAAGTACGCGTCAAAGTAACTCCGGAAGAAAAACCAAGCATGCTGGCCAGTCTGTTTTACAGCCTGCTGCCGGTTTTGTTGTTGATTGGTGCATGGTTCTACTTCATGCGCATGCAAAGCGGCGGTGGCGGTAAAGGTGGCGCCTTCTCTTTTGGTAAAAGCCGTGCGCGTTTGTTGGATAAAGATTCCAATAAAGTGACTTTTGCCGATGTTGCCGGTTGTGATGAGGCAAAAGAAGAAGTACAAGAAATCGTAGATTATTTAAAAGCCCCCAATCGTTATCAAAGCTTAGGCGGTCGTGTGCCGCGCGGTATTTTGTTGGCAGGCAGCCCCGGTACGGGTAAAACATTGCTGGCCAAAGCAATTGCCGGTGAGGCAGGGGTGCCATTCTTCAGTATCTCAGGTTCTGACTTCGTAGAAATGTTTGTCGGTGTCGGTGCGAGTCGTGTCCGCGATATGTTCGAGCAGGCCAAGAAAAACGCGCCATGCATCATCTTTATCGATGAAATTGATGCGGTTGGCCGTCAGCGTGGTGCCGGTTTGGGCGGTGGCAATGATGAGCGTGAGCAAACATTGAACCAATTGTTGGTTGAAATGGATGGTTTTGAAAGCAATCAAACCGTTATTGTGATCGCAGCAACCAACCGTCCTGATGTACTTGACCCTGCGTTGCAGCGTCCGGGCCGTTTTGACCGTCAAGTCGTTGTTCCACTGCCTGATATCCGTGGCCGTGAACAAATCTTGAAAGTACACGCTAAAAAAGTACCTTTGGATGCATCCGTAGATTTGACTTCTTTAGCACGCGGTACACCTGGTTTTTCAGGTGCGGATTTGGCAAACTTGGTCAATGAAGCAGCTTTGTTTGCCGGCCGTCGCAATAAAGTTAAAGTCGATCAAAGCGATTTTGAAGATGCGAAAGACAAAATCTACATGGGTCCGGAACGTCGCAGCATGGTAATGCACGAAGATGAAAAACGTGCGACAGCCTATCATGAGGCCGGCCATGCAATCGTAGCGGAAAGCCTGCCGTTTACCGATCCGGTTCACAAAGTAACCATCATGCCTCGTGGCCGTGCATTGGGTTTGACTTGGCAACTGCCTGAGCGTGACCGCATCAGTATGTACAAAGACCAAATGCTGAGCCAGCTCTCAATCTTGTTTGGTGGCCGTATTGCTGAAGATATTTTTATTGGCCGTATTTCTACCGGCGCATCTAACGACTTTGAGCGTGCAACTCAAATGGCACGCGAGATGGTAACGCGTTATGGTATGAGCGATAAAATGGGTGTGATGGTTTATGCTGAGAACGAAGGTGAAGTATTCTTGGGTCGCAGCGTAACCCGTTCTCAAAATATTTCCGAGAAAACCCAACAAGATATCGATGCGGAAATCCGCCGTATTTTAGATGAGCAATACCAAGTGGCTTACAAAATCTTGGATGAAAATCGCGATAAGATGGAAACCATGTGCAAAGCACTGATGGATTGGGAAACCATCGATCGAGACCAAGTTTTGGAAATTATGGCCGGTAAACAGCCTAGCCCACCTAAAGATTACAGCCACAATGTCCGCGATGACAAAGTAGAAGAGCCTGAAGCGTCTGTTGCTGAAGCAGCTGAACCTGTTGAGCAAAATGAGGTTCAGAATACTGAGTCAGTAGAAGCAGACAAAACAGATAAATCTGTATAAGGTTTGAAACAGAAAACGGTAGCTTTTAAGCTACCGTTTTTATTTTGAGGATAATCTAAAGGTCTCAGGCTAAGTGCGCCTGTTGCTGCCTAAAAGGTGGTTGGATGCCTGATTAATCAGGTATCCAAGAGGGATTAAGGGGGTATTTGGGTAGAATCAGTGGATATTTGAAACAAAAACAGCCGAAAATCTTTGTTTAGGTTTCGGCTGTCGGGGAAAAAGGAATTTTGCAAAGGTCTCAGGCCGTCTGAAAATTTTCAGACGGCCTGATTTTATTTGGTTGATTACAAAACAGCCAAAGCTGCTTCGTAGTCAGGCTCGTTCGCAATTTCAGAAACCAACTCAGCGTGGAGAACTCGGTTTTGCTCATTCAAAACCACCACTGCGCGAGCAGTCAGTCCGCGTAATGGGCTTTCTGTCAGTGTAACACCGTAATCGTTAGAAAAGCTGCTGCGGAATGTAGAAAGTGTCACTACATTTTCCAAACCTTCTGCACCGCAGAAACGGGCTTGTGCAAACGGTAAATCGGCAGAAATGCACAAGACTGCGGTATTGTCCAAAGACGAGGCACGTTTGTTGAAAGTGCGGACGGACTGGGCGCATACGCCGGTGTCAATACTAGGGAAAATATTCAGCACTTTGCGTTTACCTGCAAAGTCAGCCAATGATTTCTCAGATAGGTCTGCCGCTACCAATGTGAAATCAGGTGCAACTTGGCCGGTAGCGGGCAAATTGCCGTTTGTAGAAATAGGAGAGCCTTGGAAAGTAACTTGAGCCATGATTCAGTCCTTGTGTCAGGGGGAAAATAGGATAGTCTGGATTTTAGTAATGACGGCGGCGGAAATAGAACATGCCTTCGCTGTCAATTTCTAAAATATAGCGGCCGTTTTGTACGGCGGCATAGCCGCTTTTGCCTTCGGTATAAGGTTGCAAAGCAGCGTGTGAAATCAGATAGTCGGTCAGTTTGCTGCCGTCTTGGGCGATATTGTCCACCATTTTTGCAAAGACTGTGTGGCAAACTCCGTTGGCTGACCAGCCGGCTGAACCGCCTTTTTCATTTTTTTCCATGCATTGGCCGCTGATGACTTCTAAGTCGGTAGGGTGCTTGCCAATCAGATTGATGACACCACCCTCTATGCCGTTAATCGGGTAGGTACGTTGTTTTTTACCTTCTTTGGTTTCGCCTTCTTGAGCTGTACCTAAATCCAAACCGGCTATGGCTTGTTCATCGATATATTTAACTTTGAAGGTAGGCTTGGGTGCTTTGCCTGAAGCAGCATCATTGGCTACAGTATCTTCAGATTTACCGCCGCAGGCAGCCAAAGACAGGCTGAGCAAGATAAGGGGAAAGGTTTTTTTCATATGAGAAACCCTAGAAAACGATTATATTTCAAATGATAAACGATATTATGGCCGTCTGAAATATTCAGACGGCCTTACTATTATTATTTCAACGGACGAATACCTACTGCATCGCGTACTTTATCCAACAATTCGCGTGCTTCTTTACGCGCTTTTTGTGCGCCGGCCTGCAAAATGTCTTCAATTTGAGAGGGGTTGGTTGTCAACTCATTGTAACGCTCGCGGGGTTCTGCGAGTTCGGCATTGATTTTTGCACCCAAGAGTTTCTTAGCCTCACCCCAAGCAAGGCCTTCGGCCAGCATTTGCGTGAACTCGGCAGTTTCAGACGGCGTGGAGAAGGCTTTGTAGATTTCAAACAGAGGACTTTCATCAGGCTGTTTCGGCTCGCCGGGTTCTTTCATATTGGTGATGATTTTGTTAACCGATTTTTGGGTCTTCTTGTCGTTTTCCCAAAGCGGAATGGTGTTGCCGTAAGATTTGGACATTTTGCGTCCGTCCAAGCCGACTAAGAGTTCGACATTTTCGTCGATTTTTACTTCAGGCAGGGTGAAGAGTTCTTGGAAGCGGTGGTTAAAGCGACCGGCAATATCACGTGCCATTTCAACGTGTTGGATTTGGTCGCGACCGACTGGTACTTCATGGGCATTGAACATAAGGATGTCGGCAGTCATGAGGATAGGGTAGCTGTACAGACCCATTTCCACACCATGATCCGGATCTTCCTGACCGTTTTCGGTATTTGCCTGCACTGCGGCTTTATAAGCGTGGGCGCGGTTCATCAGGCCTTTTGCAGTGATACAGGTCAGAATCCAGTTCAACTCCATCACTTCGGGAATGTCGCTTTGACGGTAGAAAGTGGTCTGTTCCGGATTGAGTCCGCAGGCGAGCCATGTGGCGGCAACAGCTTGAGTAGATTGATGAATCATTTCCGGCTCATGACATTTGATGATGCCGTGATAGTCGGCCAAAAAGAGGAATGATTCGGTATTAGAATCTTGTGCCGCGCGGATAGCCGGGCGGATGGCTCCGACATAGTTGCCCAAGTGTGGAATACCTGTTGTGGTAACGCCTGTTAAAACTCGTTTTTTGCTCATGAAAGTATCCTTCGGCACAAAGGCCGTCTGAAAATAAATATGGTGCCGATTATACCTGATTATTCTTGATTTTTCAGACGGACTTTTGAGTAAAGGGTAACTGGATAATAAAGTTATACACATAAAATTATAAAAATAAAACTTTATAAAACAATAAGATAATAAAAATTTTGATTAATGGAGTAAATAGCTATTGAGTTATCCACATTTGCGCTTATATAGGCTCTAACAGAATATATTTGAAGAGGAACTTAAAATGAGATTTGATAAATTGACTGCTAAATTTCAGCAAGCTCTGCAAGAAGGTCAAAGTTTGGCTTTGGCTGTGGACAGCAGCTACCTTGAAGCCGGCTTTATCTTAAAAGCGTTGCTTGACGATCAAAACAGTGGTGCAGCTGCGTTACTGGCTCATGCAGGTGTGAATGTGCCTCAAGTAAAACAACGTTTGCAGCAACATTTGAGCAGCTTGCCAAAAGTATCCGGACAAGGTGGTGATATTATGCCTAGCCGTGAGCTGCAAGCTGTATTGAACTTGATGGACAAGGCTGCAACCAAACGCGGCGATGCCTATATCGCCAGCGAACTTTTCTTGCTGGCTTTGGTTCAGCAGAATGATGCGACCGGTAAAATTTTGAAAGAGGCCGGTGCGACCGAACAAAATATCAATGCCGCGATTGATGCGGTACGAGGAGGACAAAACGTGAACGATGCGAATGCTGAAGACCAACGCGATGCTCTGAAAAAATACACGCTCGATCTGACCCAGCGCGCCCGCGACGGCAAACTTGACCCCGTTATCGGCCGCGATGATGAGATTCGTCGTGCGATTCAAGTATTGCAACGCCGTACCAAAAACAACCCTGTGCTGATTGGTGAGCCGGGTGTGGGTAAAACCGCTATTGTTGAAGGCTTGGCGCAACGTATCGTCAACGGCGAAGTACCTGAATCCCTGCGTAACAAACGCCTTTTGGTTCTGGACTTGGCGGCTTTGATTGCCGGCGCGAAATACCGCGGCGAATTTGAAGAACGCTTGAAAGGTGTGTTGAACGACTTGGCTAAAGACGATGGCAATACACTGATTTTCATCGACGAAATCCATACTTTGGTTGGTGCAGGTAAAACCGACGGCGCAATGGATGCGGGCAATATGTTGAAACCGGCTTTAGCGCGCGGCGAATTGCACTGTATCGGTGCGACTACTTTGGATGAATACCGTCAATACATCGAAAAAGACGCTGCACTCGAACGCCGCTTCCAAAAAGTATTGGTTGGCGAGCCAAGCGTGGAAGATACCATCGCTATTTTGCGCGGTTTACAAGAGCGTTATGAAATCCACCACGGCATCGACATCACCGACCCTGCTATCGTTGCGGCAGCAGAGTTGAGCGACCGTTATATTACAGACCGCTTCCTGCCTGATAAAGCGATTGATTTGATCGACGAAGCAGCCAGCCGCATCAAAATGGAACTGGACAGCAAACCTGAGCAAATGGATAAACTTGACCGTCGCATTATCCAGCTCAAAATGGAAAAAATGCACGTTGCCAAAGAAAGCGATGATGCCAGCAAGAAACGTCTGGAATTGATAGACGAAGAAATCGACGGCTTGCAAAAAGAATACGCCGATTTGGACGAAATTTGGAAAGCAGAAAAAGCCTCCTCTTCCAGCACCGCCGACATCAAAAAACAGATGGACGACATCAAAGTCAAAATCGAGCAGGCCAAACGCCAAGGAGATTTTGCCCGTGCATCCGAACTCGAATACGGTGAGTTGCCGAAATTGGGCGCACAGTTGCAAGCTGCGGAAAGTAACCCCGACGGCAAAAAACAAAACAAACTCTTCCGTACCGAAGTTGGTGCGGACGAAGTGGCCGAAATCGTTTCCCGTATGACCGGTATCCCTGTGTCCAAAATGATGGAAGGTGAACGCGATAAGCTGCTGAAGATGGAAGAAGTATTGCACCGCCGCGTGGTTGGTCAAGACGAAGCCGTGCGTGCTGTGTCCGACGCTATCCGCCGCAGCCGTTCCGGTTTGGCCGATCCGAATAAACCTTATGGCAGCTTCCTGTTCTTAGGCCCGACTGGTGTGGGTAAGACCGAATTGTGTAAGGCATTGGCAGGTTTCCTGTTCGACAGCGAAGATCATTTGATTCGTATCGATATGTCCGAATACATGGAAAAACATGCTGTTGCCCGCTTAATCGGCGCGCCTCCCGGCTATGTCGGCTACGAAGAAGGCGGTTACCTGACTGAGCAAGTCCGCCGCAAACCATACAGTGTGATTCTTTTGGATGAAGTGGAAAAAGCCCATCCAGACGTGTTCAACATCCTGTTGCAAGTATTGGATGACGGTCGCCTGACCGATGGACAAGGCCGCACTGTGGACTTTAAAAATACTGTTATCGTCATGACTTCCAACATCGGTAGCCAACATATCCAACAAATGGGTACTCAGGACTACGAAGCGGTGAAAGAAGTTGTGATGGAGGATGTGAAAGAACATTTCCGTCCTGAAATGATCAACCGTATTGACGAAGTAGTCGTGTTCCATGGTTTGGATCAGGCCAATATCCGCAGCATTGCGAAAATCCAGCTTAAAGGTTTGGAGAAACGTTTGGAAGCACAACATCTGCATCTGAAAGTCGATGATGCTGCCTTGGATCTGATTGCCGAAGCCGGTTTTGATCCTGTGTATGGTGCCCGTCCGCTCAAACGCGCCATCCAGTCAGAAATCGAAAATACGCTGGCAAAAGCATTACTTGAAGGTAAATATGCACCTGATAGCACAATCCATGTTAAAGAAGAGGATGGTAAGCTCTTGTTTGAATAAGGTTAAAACAATGTAGTATGTTGTTGTAAAAGGCCGTCTGAAAGAATTCAGACGGCCTTTCTTAGTTATTGATTCACATCATATATTTGTTATGTAATTTGATTATTCATTGAATTTTAGAGAATATTAATTGAAAATCTTGTTCTATAGGTTGACAAAGAATGCGATATAATCTGACCTGTTTGCCGAGGTTCTTGCTAAATATCTCATTTTGTGTAATAATACTACAATGCAAAAACTGACTAATCAAAATCTTCACATTATTTTGTCGGAGCGCTTAAATGATACCGACTTTGTTCTTATTCTCAATGCATTAATCAAATTTTTGCGCAGAGGAGGCAAAAAACAGGCTTCCGAACGTTTCGATTTGATTTTATCTACTTTAAAACAAGACGATGCTTTATGCCGTCAATTCAGCCTGCGCTTCTATGCCTGGCTGTCCAAAGTTCACATCTATCCTGCGCTGATTAAGCTGGGTATTTTCTCGCGCCATAGTTTTACTCGGGAGATGGGCATACGGATTTACGAACGTTTCAGCCCGTCTTATAAAGACTTTTCCAATCTGCGCGAAGTATTTTTATATCTTTTTCATTCGAAAAACGATGATAAATGGTTGCAAACTTTGAGTTTGCGCCAATGGTTGAGTATGTATGAGTTGTTGCAGGGTAAGGCGGATCCTACTTTGCTTCAGACGGCCAGCCGACAGTTGGCAGATGCCCGTTTGCGTGCAGTAGAAATGCTGTCTATTTGGATTGCTTCCGAAGCGATTGAGCCGGATTTAATACGGATTGCCCCCCGTTTGTTGGAGGCAGATTCGGCATTTGTTGCCTTACAACGTGAAATTGCAAAATTGGTAGAACACTATCGCCACAGTGAAGAAACTTACGACACGGCGCACTTGGAGGTCATGTTTGACCAGTGCGACAAGCAAATTGAGTATCTGCGTCGTCGTGGTACAGGAGCAGGGTCTGGCTCATCAGTGAAAGTGGCGCACTTGCTGGAGCGTTTGCAGCAAACTATCAGCCGTCTGAAACTGTTGACCAATATTCAAATTGAAACCGGCAGCCGCACCCGCTTAACCATCAATCTGATGAATGCGATGATTTATGCGGCGGTGGAGCAATACAGCACCAGCCACTTGCGTAAAAGCAGTATCCGAATGCTGGCACGCAGTATTACGGAAAACAAAAGCCATCATGGTGAGCATTACATTACGCGCAACCGTAGTGAATATTTCAAAATGTTTTATTCTGCAGCAGGTGGCGGTGTAATTATTGCTTTGATGGCATTGAATAAAATCCATATTGCGTCTTTGGGATTCGGTGAGTTTACTACTTCATTCCTTGCCGGGCTTAACTACGGCTTAGGCTTTATGCTGATTCATATGCTGCACTGTACCGTTGCGACCAAGCAGCCTGCCATGACGGCGGCGAGTTTTGCCGAACAGGTGGACTCAAATGAAGGCAGCAAAGCGGTGGACAACAAATTGGCAAAACTGCTGATTGACGTGTGCCGTTCGCAAAGTGTTGCCGTGTTTGGCAATGTATCGATTGCCGTATTGTTGGCAGCGGGGATTGCTTGGGCTTATGCCTACACGCATGGCCAGCCTTTATTGGACGAGGCGGTTACAGCCTATCAACTTAAATCTATTGAGATTTTTACTCAGCCGACCTTATGGTACGCTGCTATTGCCGGAGTATGGTTGTTTTGCTCGGGGATTATTGCAGGCTTTTTCGACAACCGTTCCGATTATCTGAACTTGCGTCAGCGCCTGCCTTTTAATCCGTTTTTACGAAAAATCATGCGTCCGCAGCCGCGCCGCCGTTTGGCCGCTTATATTCATAAGCATTACGGCTCGCTTATGGGCAATTTTATTTTCGGTATGCTTTTGGGGATGACCGGCTATTTGGGCCATCTTTTCGGTTTGCCGCTGGATATTCGCCATGTGGCGTTCTCTTCAGCAAATTTGGGTTATGCCGCGATTAGCGGTCATGCAGATATATTCACTTTTATGCTTGGCTTGGCAAGTGTATTGGCAATCGGCATGGTGAATTTGGTGGTCAGCTTTTCTTTAGCTTTGACCGTTGCGCTCCGCTCTCGCGGTACGCGTTTGGGCAGTATGCGTAATCTGCTGAAGAGTTTCTGGAGTCAAGTGAAAGCCAATCCTTTGATTTTGCTGTATCCAGTTCAAGTGAATAACAAAGAAAACACGAAGTAAGATTGAAGAAAGGCCGTCTGAATATATACTTTTCAGACGGCCTTTTAATTTAAAAACTATAAAGATTAGGCTTGCAGAGAGGCACGGTTTTCCAAAACTTGGTCAATCAAACCATATTCTTTAGCTTCATCGGCAGACATATAATTATCGCGGTCGGTATCTCGTTCCAAGTCAGCCAAATCGCGATCACAATGTTTGGCGAGTAAACGGTTCAGTTTCTCTTTGATTTTCAGCAGCTCTTTAGCGTGAATTTCAATATCGGAAGCCTGACCGGCCAAGCCGCCGCTGATGAGCGGTTGGTGAATCATGATGCGGCTGTTTGGCAGGGCAAAGCGTTTACCTTTTTCGCCTGCGGACAACAGGAATGCGCCCATACTTGCCGCTTGGCCCAAGCATAAAGTAGAAACATGAGGCTTGATGAAGTTCATGGTATCGTAAATCGACATACCGGCAGTAACCGAACCGCCCGGGGAGTTGATATAGAAGAAGATATCTTTATCTGGGTTTTCGCTTTCCAAGAACAGTAATTGCGCAACAACCAGATTGGCAGATTCATCTGTCACCGGGCCGATCAAGAAAACGATGCGCTCTTTCAAAAGGCGTGAGTAGATGTCGAATGCGCGCTCACCGCGACCGCTTTGTTCGATAACGGTAGGGACAAGGTAATTATTGAAATCGAAGGACATTTTTGTCTCCTGTTAATGATGGAAAAGCACCAAAGCCATTTAAAGCGCTTCGGTGCTTTTGATTGTCTGTTTCAGACGGCCTTAGAGCAATTAAGCTTGTGCGCCCATTACTTCGTCAAAAGACAGCGCTTTTTCGGTTACTTTAGCTTTGCTCAGAACGAAATCAACAACGTTGCTTTCTACTGCCAAAGAAGTTGGGCCTTGCAGGCGGGAAGGCTCTGCGTAGTACCAGTCGATAACTTCTTGAGGATCTTCGTAGCTTTCAGCGAAGTTGGCAACAACGGCTTTGATTTGGTCTTCAGTTGGCTCAAGTTTGTTTTCTTCAACCAATTTAGCCAAAATCAGACCCAAAGAAACGCGGCGTTCTGCTTGTTCTTTGAACATATCCAAAGGCAGCTCCAAGTTGGCAGCGTCAGCCATACCTTGGTTAACGAAGTTTTGTTTCATTTCGTTTGCCAAGCGGGCGGCTTCTTCGTTGACCAAAGCAACAGGAACTTGCAAATCGGCTGCTTTGAGCAGGGCGTTCATTACAGATTCTTTAGTTTGTTCACCGATGCGGCGCTCAACTTCGCGACCAACGTTTTTCTTCACTTCTTCACGCATCTTGGCAACGTCGCCGTCTTCAATACCCAGAGCTTTAGCAAAGTCAGCGTCAACTTCAGGTAAAGTAGCTTCAGAAACGTTGTTCAGGGTGATGGTGAATACGGCAGATTTACCGGCAACATCTTTACCGTGATAGTCTTCAGGGAAGTTTACAGTAACATCTTTGCTTTCACCGGCTTTCATGCCGACAACACCGGCTTCGAATTCAGGCAGCATTTGACCTGCGCCCAATACGAAAGCGTAGTTTTTAGACGCGCCGCCGGCGAAAGGTTCGCCATCGATTTTGCCTTCAAAGTCGATGATGACGCGGTCGCCGTTTTGGGCTTCGCGGTTAACATGGTTGAAGCGGGTGCGTTGTTTACGCAGGATTTCTACAGTTTGGTCGACTTCGGCATCGCCAACAGTCGCAGTAACTTTTTCTACTTCTTGGGCAGATAGGTCGCCAATAGTTACTTCAGGGAAAACTTCAAAAATAGCGGCAACTTTGAAAGATTCTTGATCGTCTTGTTCTTCAACGCCTTCAAAGCGTGGGTAACCGGCAACTTTCAATTCTTGAGCAACGGCAACTTCGTAGAATTCGCGTTGTACCAATTCGTTGATAACGTCGTTTTGTGCGCTTGCGCCGTACATTTGGGCAATCATTTTGAACGGTGCTTTACCCGGACGGAAGCCGTCAATTTTTGCGCGGCGTTGGGTTTGTTTCAGTTTTTTCTCAGTTTCTGCGTTGATTTTGGACCAAGGCAGAGACAATACTACTTTGCGTTCCAGATTTTCTAAAGTTTCAACAGTTACGCTCATCGTAAGCCCTTAAATTTGTTGTGTTTAAACGGTTATCCTTCTGCTCAGTATTCCGAAGAATTTCGGAAGCGTGCATAAGGTCAAAATTTAGCTGCTTAGTATAACACAATGTTTCATGAATAACATAAAAAGGCCGTCTGAAAAGTGGGAAATTCTTTTCAGACGGCCTTTGTGTTTTGATATTGTTGTTTTTTACAGCTGGTCTTTTTGTGCCAGAATCCGTCGGCTGCCGTTGATGTCTGCAGGAGAGAGAACACCGGCATTTTCAAGCGCATCTATCAAATTGGCGGCACGGTTGTAGCCGATGCGCAATTGGCGTTGCAGGGCGGAAATGGAAGTCTTGCGGCTTTCCAATACGAAGGCAACGGCTTGATCAAATAACTCATCGCTGTTTGCGTTCGGATTGACAATATTGGTGGTTTCGATGGCCGCTTCGCCACTGAGCAGACCTTCCACATAATTGGTCGGAGCCTGTTCTTTGACGAAATTGACGACCTGATGTACTTCATCATCGGAAACAAACGCACCTTGCAGGCGTGTCGGTTCTGCGCTACCCGGTTGCAGGAATAATGAGTCGCCGTATTTGAGCAATTCGTCCGCACCCATTTGGTCAAGAATGGTGCGGCTGTCGATTTTGCTTTGTACGGTAAAGGCCATGCGTGTCGGAATGTTGGCTTTAATCAGGCCGGTAACCACGTCGACACTCGGACGCTGGGTGGCGACAATCATGTGAATGCCTGCCGCACGCGCTTTTTGGGCAAGGCGTGCGATTTGCTGCTCAACGGATTTGCGTTCGGTCATCATCAAGTCTGCCAATTCGTCAATGACGACCACAATCAACGGTAGTTTTTCCAGAGGCTCAGGATCGTCAGGATTTAAGCTGAACGGATTGAGTAATGGCTTACCTGCCGCTTTGGCTTGTTCGACTTTTTGGTTGAAACCGTCCAAATTGCGCACGCCGGCATGGGAAAGCAGGCGGTAGCGTTTTTCCATTTCGGCAACACACCAGTTCAACGCTTGTCCTGCCTCGCGCATATCGGTCACAACCGGACAAAGCAGGTGCGGAATGCCGTCGTAAATGCTCAATTCCAGCATTTTCGGGTCAATCATAATGAAGCGGACTTCGTCGGGCGTGGCTTTGAAGAGCATGGACATAATCATGCCGTTCACACCGACGGATTTACCAGAGCCGGTCATACCTGCGACTAAAAGATGCGGCATTTTTGCCAAGTCGCCGACAACGGGCGTACCTGCAATATCTTTACCCAAAGCAACGGTCAGTTTGGACTTGGCATCGGTAAATACGGATGAAGAGAGGATTTCGCTCAACATCACGTCTTGGCGTTTCTCATTGGGCAATTCAATCCCCATGGTGTTTTTACCGGCAATAGTCTCAACAATGCGTACCGCTTGCAGAGACATCGAGCGCGCCAAATCTTTGGACAGCGCGACAATTTGACTGCCTTTGACACCTTGTGCCGGTTCGATTTCGTAGCGGGTAATCACGGGGCCGGAAGTGGCGGAAACAACCTGTACGCCGATGCCAAATTCAGCCAGCTTGGCTTCGATCAATTCTGCGGTCTGTTGCAATTCATCCGGATTGAAGGCAACCGGTTCTTCAGACGGCATACGCAACAGATTCATGTTGGGTTTGTGGTATTCGCCGTTGTTTTTAGGTTCAGTATCGTCAAACAGGGAAGTTTGGATTTTAGGAGGCGGCGCAACGGATACGGCAACGGTTTTGCGGTTGCTGCTGCTTCCTGCCAACGGAGCAACCGGAGTGGCGGTAATAGCTTTTGCCTCTTTAACCATGCGGCGCGTATTTTGGGTTTCCAAAGCTTCGGCGCTGACATCTTCTTTTTTATTTTGATATTGCGACAGTTTTTTCATCAAGCTGCCAAACAGGCCGCCCACATGGCTGCCGGATTTGGCCATGACTTCCAACCATGACACCTGGGCCAGCAGGGAAATGGATAAAAGCAACATCACCAGCATAATCAACAGGCTGCCCGACTTACCCAACAGCCAAGCCAAGCCTGAACCCGCTAACAAGCCGACCAAGCCGCCTGCACCGACGGGAAGGGATTCGCTCAATGCATTGTCAAACAGGAAATGTTCGATAATCGGGCTGCACACTAGCAGGAGAAACAATGCCAAAGCGGCTACGCCGTGATTGTAGGGCTTGTGGTTTTCCTGCTTTTTCATGGGGCGGAAATTCTTGTAGAGGAAAACGCAAGAGGCGGCTATCCACCACCAAAACGATAAGCCGAACAGATAATATCCGACATCGGAAAGATATGCGCCGAAGAGGCCGCCGAGGTTGGCGACATCGTTGCTTTTGGGAACGCTGCGCGACCATGCAGGGTCGTCCATACTGAAGCTGGCCAGGGAAATGGCCAGATAAATGGTAATAACCAAGCCAAACAGCCATAAAGCATCATTAATCAAGTTGACGACATGCTCGGGACGCGCTTTTTTTTCTTCGTTTCTTTGCAGCTCTTTGGCGGCCTTGAGGCGTTGGGAGACTTTATTGTCGGCTTGAGTTTGTGCTTTGGTGGATTTGCGTGTGGTCGGTTTGGCTGCCGGTTTGGTAGAGACGCGTTTTTTTGTTTGGGTTTTAGAAGATTTTGCAGTCATGAGATAAAGGCCGTCTGAAAAGACCGGGGGTAATGTGCGTAAAGGGCAAATTATACCGTATTTACTAGGCACAAGAAATTGAAACGGGCGTAATCATTATAGGATTCAGGCCGTCTGTTTGGCGTGACGAAAATTTTGGATTTCGTTTCCACCTGTTCAGACGGCCTGATGTTTTGATTGATTTGGACTTACATTCTGCCCAGTTCGCGCTGGAGGGCTTGAATGTTTTTTTCCCTATCCAAAACCGCACCTTGCAATGTGCTGATGGCCTGTTGATTGACGCTGCCGCCTTTGGCTGTCCGCGCTTGGCTCAGTTGCTTTTTGGCATCGGCCAAAGCCGCGCGTTCATTGGATAACTCGGTTTCCAAAATAGAGCGGCGGCTGTTGACGCCGGAGGATTTGGGAACCGGAGGAGGAGCCGTTTCAGAAGCGGTGCGGACAGGAGCAGGTTTGGGTGTTGCCTTATGGTTGGATTTTGCCGCTGTGTTTTTGCTTTTTGCCGGAGCAGTTTGTGATGTCGGCGCATCGAGTGTAGGGGCATCGCTGACCGGGGCGTCGTATCGGCTGCTGCTGTATTTGCCGACAATTGGTAAATCGTTGACGGCTTGGCAGTTGCCGCTTGGGCGCGAGGTATAGACAATCGAGCCGTTGACTTCACAGGTATAGATTTTTGCGGCGTGGGCTTGGCTGTTGAAAACGGCAAGCGGCAGCAGGGATAGGGTAAGCAGATATTTTTTCATGATTCAGGTAGGGCTGATTCGTTGCAGTTGAGCATTTTATTCTTGTTCAGACGGCATGGGCTGTTGTTTTTTAGCTTTTGCACCGTTTTTGTTTTTGCTCGGTTTTTCGGCTTTTTTCTCTTGTTTAGCGGATTTTTCCGCGCGTACCTTTTTCTTAGGCTTTGCACTTGCGCGTTCATCAGAGGCATTGAGACTGCGGATGTTGAGGTGGTAACCGCTGCCTTGATGGCCGCTGATTTTAGGCAATTCGGCCTGTGCGCAGGAGGATTTGGGTTCGGAAGTATAGCTGCTGTTGCCGCAGGAATAAACTGCGGCGGCTGTGTGAAGAGAAATGCTCAAGACGAAAGAGGATACGAGGAAGTATCCGGCTTGTTTGATGATTGAAGTCATGTTTTTCCGTATTGTGTTTTATTTCAGACGGCCTGATGGCTCTATTTTTATTGGGAAAACTCGGCTTCGACATCAACTTGGATTTGCTCAAGCTCTTCCTGCCATTGCAGCCAGTTTTCTTCCAGTTGCGTTAATTTTACTTTAGTTTCTGTTAATTGTGCGAGTGTCTCTTGCAATTTGGGTTTATTTTCTTCTGAATAAGCAGATTCTTGTGCCAAAAATGCTTCACAGGCCGTCTGAATATCAGTCAATCGTGCGATTTCTTTTTCAGCTTTGTCGATTTTTTGCTGAATCGGTTTGCTGCGTTTGGCTTTTTCCTGACGGATTTGTGCTTCTATGCGCTTGGTGTCTTTGCGGCTTTGGCTTTGTGCAGAAGCGGCGGGGGCTGCTGCAGCGTTTTCTTGTGCCAACCGCCATTGACGGTAGTCGTTCAAATCGCCATCGAAGTTGTTCAGACGGCCTTTGTCAATCAATAGGAAGCTGTCGGTAGTCGCTTCAAGCAGGCTGCGGTCGTGCGAAACAACAATCAATGCGCCCTGGAAACTTTGCAGGGCAAGTGTTAGGGCGTGGCGCATATCCAAGTCTAGGTGGTTGGTCGGTTCGTCAAGCAGCAGCAGATTAGGTTTTTGCCAGATAATCATGGCAAGGGCGAGCCGCGCTTTTTCACCACCCGAAAAAGGCTCGGTCTTTTGAACCGCCATATCGCCGGCAAAGTTGAAACCGCCTAAAAAGTTGCGGATTTCCTGTTCGCGGACTTCGGGCGAAAGCTGCTGGATATGCCAAACCGGACTTTGATCGGCGCGCAATGTGTCCAGTTGGTGTTGGGCAAAATAGCCGATATTGAGCTTTTCGGAGCGGATGATGCTGCCGGAAAGCAAATCGATTTTTCCTGCCAATGCTTTGATAAATGTGGATTTACCGCTGCCGTTAACGCCCAACAGGCCGTAACGTGCGCCGCTTTCGAGAGACAAGGTGATATCGTGCAAAACGGTATTGTCGCCATAACCCAAGTCGGCATGGTCGAGTTTCAATAATGGATTGGGCAGGTGGGTCGGATTGGCAAACTCAAAGGAAAACTCGCTATCCAAATGCGCAGGGGCGATGCGCTCAAGTTTGGCTAATGCCTTCATGCGGCTTTGGGCTTGTACGGCCTTTGTGGCTTTGGCTTTGAAACGGTCGATAAAGGATTGCAGATGTTTGATTTGCGCCTGCTGTTTGACGTAGGCGGCTTGTTGTTGCGCCAGACGTTGGGCGCGTTCGGCTTGATAGAAATCGTAATTGCCGCCGTATTGGGTCAGTTTTTGTTGCGACAGCTCGATGGTTTGCGTTGTGGTGGCATTCAAGAAATCACGGTCATGAGAGATGATGATTTGCGTACAGGGCAGGGAAGCGAGATGGTTTTCCAGCCACAACACGGTTTCTAAATCCAAATGGTTGGTCGGTTCGTCCAAAAGCAGTAAATCGGCACGACAAATCAGCGCTTGGGCAAGGTTGAGGCGCATACGCCAGCCGCCGGAGAAGGATTTGACGGGACGGGTATGTTCTTCTTGTGCAAAACCTAAGCCGTTAAGCAGTTTGGCGGCACGTGCCGGAGCAGTGTAGGCATCGATTTCTTCAAGTTTGGCGTGATATTCGGCTTGCTTCATGCCGTCGTTTTGCGTTTCTGCTTGGGCTAAGGCCGTCTGAAAAGCCTGCAATTCGGCATCGCCTTGCAAAACGTAGTCTAAAGCGGAAATATCTAAATCAGGCGTTTCTTGAGAGACGGAAGCCAGCCGCCATGTTTTGGGAATCAGGATTTCGCCGCCATCTTGTGTGATTTCACCTTTTATCAGCGCAAACAGGCTGGATTTGCCCGTACCGTTTTTACCGATTAAACCAACGCGTTGGCCGGGGTTGATTACGGCATCGGCTTTATCGAGCAGGACTTTCAAACCGCGTTGCAGGGTGAGTTTTTTAATTTCTATCATGATGGCAGGCAAGGGGATAAGTAAAACGAAAGGCGATATTTTACCTGAAAAGATATATAAAAGGCCGTCTGAACAAGTATGAAAACGAAATCAACGATTTCTATTTCACTTATTCAGACGGCCTTTATGAAATGACAGTCGGAAATGCTTTCAAATTATCTGTTGTTTCAATTAAATTTGAAGCTCGGCATTGTCCGCACGGATTTGGCGCAGGAATTTTTGTGTGCGCTCATGTTTGGGATGATTGAACAAATCTTGCGGGCTGCCTTGTTCGACAATAACGCCGCCGTCCATCACGACAACGGTGGTTGCCACTTCCAAGGCAAATTTGATTTCATGAGTAACGACAACCATGGTCCAGCCTTCTTGTGCCAATTCCTTCATGGTATCCAAAACATCTTGCACCAATTCAGGGTCAAGCGCGGAAGTTGGTTCGTCAAACAGCATCAATTCAGGCTGAATCGCCAATGCTCGGGCAATACCGACACGCTGCTGTTGACCGCCTGAAAGCTGGTAGGGGTAGAGGTCAATCTTATCGCCCAAACCGACTTTTTCAAGCAATTTGACAGCCTCTTCACGGGCTTTGGCGACAGGCTTGCCTTGTACGGCAACCGGCCCTTCCATAACGTTTTCCAACGCAGTTTTGTGTGGAAAAAGGTTGTATTGTTGGAACACCATGCCGGACTTGCGGCGCAGTGCCAAAATATCGTGTTTGCTTGGTTTTTTGGAAAAATCGATGCTTAACGGCTGCGCGTTGTCAAACTCGATTCGACCTTGTTCAGGCATTTCCAAAGCGTTTAAACAGCGTAAAAACGTGGTTTTGCCTGAGCCGGAAGGGCCTAGGATAACGACCACTTGTCCTTTGCCGACATCCAAATCGATGCCGCGCAAAATGGTATTTTCGCCAAAGGTCTTATGGATATTGCGGATTTTAATCATGACAACTCCTTATTTGGCGACATAGCGGTCAAAGCGTTTTTCCAAGCGCGCCTGAATCAAAAACAGCACTTTGCAGAAACACCAATAAACCAATGCGGCTTCGATATAAACGGGCAAAAAGTCATAAGTACGGTTTGCTGTTTCTTGGGCAACACGGAAAAGCTCGGTTACCGTTACCACGGCGGCAAGCGAGGTATTTTTGAACAAGCCGATAAACTCGTTGCTTAAAGGTGGTACGGCAACGCGGAATGCCTGTGGCGCGATAATACGGCGGAACGTCTGCATATAGGTCATACCGATGGAGAAACCGGCTTCCCATTGGCCTTTAGGTACGGACAAGATTGCCGCGCGTATGGTTTCGGAAGCGTATGCGCCGACATTGAGCGAAAAGCCGATGATGGCGGCAGGAATCGGATCGATATAGATGCCGACGGAAGGCAAACCATAGAATACGATGACCAACTGCACCAAAAGCGGCGTACCGCGAATGACGGAAATATAAAATTCCACCAGCTTCAGCAAGCATTTTTGGAAAATACCGCCGGAGGGCATGATCCGCACCAAAGCAACTGCTACGGCAATAATCATGCCGATAACGAAAGAAGCGATCGCTAAAGGCAAAGACACTGCGAAGCCGGCTTTAACCATAGGCCAAAACGCGCTAATGAGCATATCAGCGCGTGTTTCCGTCATAAACGGCAGAGAGGCAAGGAAATTATTTAACACTGATGTCTTTTCCGAAGAATTGTTCGCCCAGTTTTTTCAGCGTGCCGTCTGCTTTCAGCTCAGTTATGGCTGTGCTGAATTTGGCCAATGCCTCATCATTGCCTTTATTGACAATCAAGCCGGAGCCGACTTTTTCGTCAGCCGGGGCAGACCAAACGATTTGTACGCCGGCATTCGGATTTTTCTTCAGATAGTCCAATACCGCCAATTCGTCGTTCAGGGTTGCATCGGCACGTTTTTGTTCAATCAGGGTCAGGGATTGCGCCAAGCCGTCTACCGGTACGAGTTCTGCGCCTGCAGCTTTGGCTTTTTCACCATAGTTACTGGTCAGGGATTGTGCAGTTTTCACACCTTTGATGTCGTCAATGGATTTGATGTTGCTGTCTTTACGGGCAACCAATACGGCACCGCTCCAGCTATAAGGCTCGGATTTGTCAAAAGTCGCTTGACGCTCAGGGCTGGTCAGGCCGACTTGGTTGGCAACCACGTCAAAACGGCCGGCTTTCAAACCTGCCATCATAGAGTCCCATTGTGTTTCTTTAAATTCAACTTTGATGCCCAGTTTGTCGGCGACTGCGCGGGTTACTTCGACATCGTAGCCGGTCAATTTGCCGTCTTTGTCGTGGTAGGTGAAGGGTGCGTAAGTGCCTTCCGTACCGACTGTGATGGTACCTTTGTTGTTGATACGCTCAATCAGAGAACCGGAGGCCGCGCCGGATTGGGCTGGTGCAGAAGAAGCTGAGTTGCTGCCTTCACCGCCGCAAGCAACCAAAACTACTGCAGCGATGGTGCCGAGTACGAATTTTTTCAACATAGATTTTTACTCCTGATTTTTAGTGTGTCATCTGGTATTAAAGCATGCATTCTAAGCGAAACTACCCAAAATACAAAATACATCTTATGCCTTAAAAGGCCGTCTGAACGCTGATTTGTTTAGACGGCCTTGAGTGGTGTATCAAAATTTCGGCTTATGCAATTTCAAGCCACATGACTTGATAGGGTTGCAGTACTAAATCCTGATTCAGAGAAATGGTTTGACCGCTGATTAAATCGTGTGCTTTAAACGGCATGGCCTGCAGGGTGTGCGCACTGATGGTTTGCGCATGCTCGCTGAAGTTGCCGAATGCTAAAAGCGCGTTGTTGCGCATATAGCCGATGATGTGTTTGTTGTTGGTGTTGAAGGTGACCAATCTGCCGCCATTAAAGCGCGGATTGCTTTGGCGGATGGAAATCATATGGCGCAAACCTTGGAAGATTTGACCGGCAGTGGTCGAGCCGTCATGGCGTTGTTTATACAACTCTTCATCATAACGAGGACGGTGTGCCCAGCGGCTGTCGTCACTCTTGTTGCTGTCGTTCGACCAGTCGTCGTCGTTGAGCGTACCGACTTCGTCGCCTAGATAAATCAGCGGTAAGCCGCCGGTACTCAAAGCGATACTGTACAAAAGTTTGATGCGCTCAACGGCATATGGATCGTTTTGCGCCAAGCCGACCAATGCTGCGGCTGTACCACTGACACGGCAGTCGCCTGTGCTTGGGTTGTATTGGAACGGTACACCGCGCGCGAAGCTGCCGTCGAAATGGTTGACGAAGAAGCGGTTGAGGAATTGTCGGTGGTCGTAGCCGTGAATACCGAACTGCCATGCGTCCTCATCGGCAAATGTCCAGCCGATGTCGTCATGACTGCGGACATAGTTGACCCATGCAGTATGGTCGGGCAGGTTGTGGCGGTAGGTTAGTGCTTGATGGAGCAGGTTGACTTCGCGTGTGGCGAGGGTGTTCCACAACAATGCCATTTGCAGAGGGTTGTAGCCGATTTGGCATTCGTCTTGGCTGATGTATTGGACAACTTGGTCAGGATGGACGATGGCTTCGGATTTGAAGAACACGGCTGGCGCTGCGATACGCATTACGGAGTTAAACGCGCGAATCAGGGCGTGTGCCTGAGGCAGGTTTTCGCAGCTTGTGCCCATTTGCTTCCAAATAAAGGCAACGGCATCCATGCGCAGAATATCAACGCCCAAGTTGGCAAGGAATATCATTTCGCCTGCCATAGCGCGGAATACCCATGGGTTGCTGTAATTCAAGTCCCACTGGAAGGAGTTGAATGTTGTCCATACCCAGCGTCCGTCTTCCAGTTGGGAGAAGCCGCCCGGGTGTTGGTCGGGGAAGATTTCACGCAGAGTGCGGTCGTATTGGTCGGGCATCCAGCGGTCGGGGAAGATGTAGTAGAAGTTGTCGTAGAGCGGATCACCGGCGGCGCAGCCTTTTGCCCATTCGTGTTCGTTAGAAGTGTGATTGAAGATGAAATCTACAACGGCGGAAATACCTGCTTCGTGCAAGGCGGCAATGACATCACGCAAGTCGTCTATTGTGCCTAGTGCCGGATTGACATCGCGGTAGCTGCTGACAGCATAGCCGCCGTCGCTTTTGCCTTCAGGGCATTTAAACGGGGGCATTAGGTGCAGATAGGTCAGACCCAATTCTTGGAAATAAGGGATTTTGGCTTTCAAGCCTTGCAGATCACCTGCGAACAAATCGACGTAGCACACGCCGCCAACCTGTTTGTTGGATAAAATCCAGTCAGGATCATTTTCGCGCGCGATATCGATATCTTTTAAGGATGAGTTGCGTTGGGAATAGCTTTGCCATGCTTGGGAAATCAGTTGCTCCAGCATGGGGAGGACGGCTTCGTTGTTGTTGTAAACATTGTCCAGCTCGTGCATCAGTTTTGGAAAGTGTTCCTCAAGTCGTCTGTCAAACTGTTTCCAGTCTTCAGATGCCTCGATGCTTGCACGCTGTTCGGGAGTGTATATCGATAGGGTGCGTTCTTTAAGGTGATGCAAGGTCAAATCAACCTGTTGAGTCTGGGTCAACATAATGCCTACTCCGAAATTAAGGTGAAATTGTTTTGAAGCTTGGTTTCACTTCTTTTGCAAATCCATGCCGATTGTGGGCGGCTAAGACTGTAATTTTGCGTCAAGAAACTGTCTCAATGATACTGGAAGTGCTTGAGTGTGCAAAGGGTTTTCAAGGTTAGGAACGATGATTTTTAAGTGTTTGATTTTGATTAAAAGTAGGATTAAGCAGATGGAAAGAGGCCTTTTGACGAACTTATCTTTCAGACGGCCTGAGTCTTGTGAGAAAAACTTTTATTTTTATTATCTTAGACATCTTTTTATTCAGATATGGCCGTCTGAAACATATGTACAGCATAATGGGTCGCTTATTTTGTTTAAAAATGAGTCATAGAGATTAAGTTCATGACTTCTGATGTAAATCAAGATTCTATAAAGAGGCAGTTATTGTGTTTTAAATAAAGAGAGAATGTACGAGCTTCATTCATTAAAAAATGAATCCATCAGTTTTCTTGTTGATAGTGGTTATTATGTAGATTATCAAGTTAATAAGGAAAAGGTGTTTGTCTGGTTTGTCATGCTTTTTTAATATTATTTTTTAAAATTAGACTTGACCCATTACAAGCAATTACTTAAAGTATCCATCTTATTTTTACACAAGAAAACGGGTTGTCCCGTTCTAAAAAATGAGCGCAATCAAACCACCACAAATCACTGTATTCGACAGCAAGCCAACCGATGCTTATTTCTTCGGTACTTGCGTTCTCGACCTTTTCATGCCTGAAGCAGGCATGGATGCCATTACTTTAATCGAACAACAGGGTATCCGTGTCCATTATCCAATGGAGCAAAGCTGCTGCGGTCAACCGGCCTATTCGTCAGGCCATCCTAAAGAAGCCTTTGATGTTGCCAAAGCGCAACTGGATTTATTCCCTGAAAATTGGCCGATTGTCGTGCCTTCCGGTTCTTGCGGCGGCATGATGAAACACCACTGGCCGATTTTGTTCAAAGGTACCGAGTACGAGCAAAAAGCCATTGATTGCGCCAACCGTATCATTGAATTTACCCACTTCCTGCTGGCGATTGGTTACAAACCTGAAGATAAAGGCGAGCCGGTTAAAGTGGCTGTTCATACTTCCTGCGCGGCGCGTCGCGAGATGAATGTACATTTGTCAGGCTGGCAGCTGATCGACGGCATGGAAAATGTTGAACGTATCGTTCACGACCATGAAAGCGAGTGCTGCGGTTTTGGCGGTACATTCTCTGTGAAACAAGCCGATATTTCCGGTGCGATGGTAACCGACAAAGTCGCAGCCTTAAAAGAAACAGGCGCAACTGAAATCATCAGCGCGGACTGCGGCTGTATGATGAATATCGGCGGCAAAATTGCCAAAGACGAACCCAATATGCCACGTCCGAAACATATTGCATCTTTCCTGTTGGAACGTACCGGAGGTAAAGCATGAGCGCGCGCGAAAATATTTTAGCGAAATTGAAAAAAGCCGATGCCTTGCCGATGGAAGAACCGCCGGTTTTCGAGTATTACCGTAAAATGGGTGTTTCTTGGGCTAACGATGTCGAGCGCTTGAAACATTGGGCGGCTGCCATGCGTGCCGTTAAAACTGAAATCTATTGGGTTACCAAATCCAACTGGCCGCAAGTATTCCGCCAAGCAGCCGAAGGCAAAGGCTTGAAAAATATTCTGCTCCCATTGGAAACAGAACACGGCCAGCTGGCTCGTGCAGCTTTGGCCGATACCAATATTGAACCGCGCGGTTTTGAGCGAAAAATCGACGACTGGAAAAATGAATTTTTTGCCGATATTGAGGCTGGATTTAGCGGCTCTAAATGCGGTATTGCCCGTACCGGTACGATTATGCTGGAGTCCAGCCCTGTCGAGCCGCGCAGCCTGAGTTTGGTTCCGCCTGTGCATTTCTGCTTGTTTGACACCAGCAAAATGTACAACGAATTCCATAATGCTGTTGAAGGCGAAAAACTGGTAGAAAAAGGCATGCCTACCAACGTTATTTTGATTTCCGGCCCGTCTAAGACTGCCGATATTCAATTGACTTTGGCCTATGGTGCACACGGCCCGCGCGATTTAGTGGTTTTGGCCGTTCTGCCTGATCATATTTCCCCTGCCGATTTGGAGGAAAAAGCATGAGTTCCCAAACCATTAAATTCCATATGAAGCCGGAAACGTTCAAGCAAAACGCCGCGATTTCTTTGCAAGACAAACCTTTGCGTAAAAGCTTGCGCACAGCGATGGACATGCTGATGACCAAGCGCAAAGCCGTTTTGACAGATGAAGAAGAGCTGCAAAGCCTGCGTGACTTGTGTGAACATGTCCGTCAACGTTCGTTGTCCAAATTGCCTGCATTATTGGAACAGCTGGAAGAAAACCTGACCAAGCTGGGCGTTAAAGTCCACTGGGCAGAAACACCTGCCGAAGCCTGCCAAATCATTCACAATATCATTACCGATAAAAACGGCAAGCTGATGGTGAAAGGCAAATCTATGGTCAGCGAAGAGATTGAGCTGAACCATTATCTGCAAGATCAAGGCATTAAAGCAGTTGAGAGCGATTTGGGCGAGTTTATCGTGCAAATGGCCGGCGAGAAACCAACCCATATCGTAATGCCTGCCATTCACAAGACCAAAGAACAGGTTAGCGAGCTTTTCCATCAAAACCTCGGCACGCCATTGACAGACGACGTAGACCAGTTGACCGGATTTGCGCGTAAAGCTTTGCGCGATATTTACAGCACTGCCGATGTCGGTTTGAGCGGTGTGAACTTTGCCGTTGCGGAAACGGGCACTTTGTGTCTGGTTGAAAACGAAGGTAACGGCCGCTTGAGTACCACTGTACCGCCTGTGCACATCGCCATTACCGGTATTGAAAAAGTGGTTGCGAAGCTGTCCGATGTTCCGCCTTTGTACAGCCTGTTGCCACGCTCTGCCATCGGTCAGAACATTACCACTTATTTCAATATGATTACCGGCCCTCGCCGTAGCGAAGAGTTGGACGGCCCTCAAGAAATGCACTTGGTACTGCTTGATAACGGCCGTAGCCAAGCTTATGCAGAAGATCAAATGCGCCGTACTTTGCAATGTATCCGTTGCGGTGCGTGTATGAACCACTGTCCGGTTTATACCCGTATCGGTGGCGCGGCTTACGGTACGACTTATCCCGGCCCGATTGGCGAGATTATCTCTCCGCATTTGTTGGGCTTGGATGCGACACGCGATCTGCCGACTGCATGTACCATGTGTGGCGCCTGTGTTGAAGTTTGTCCGGTACGCATTCCGATTACCGAACAAATGCAACGTCTGCGTGTTGAAGCGCAACGTTCGCCAACCGAAATCGTTCCACATCCTATCCGTGGTCAAGGTGCATCGCATACTTTCGGCGAACAAATGGCATGGCGTACGTTTGACGGTATTTTCAGCGGTAGTAAAGCTTACCGTGCATTCGGTTGGACAGCCACTAAATTCCGTGCATTGACGCCTAGCAAGCAGTTAAGCTGGACCAATAACCATGTTCCGATGAAACCTGCCAAGCAAACATTGCATGAGATGATGGCAGAAAGAAAACGTCAGCAAGAAAAAGCATAAGGCTTAAAAGCATAAGGCTTAATAAATAAAACCTGAGGTATAAAAGGCCTCAGGTTTTATTTTTTTATTGAATGCTGCTGGTGTGGCATCACTATTTGTAAAGGCGTTTGATTTGATTATTTTATCTTGATTCTTTTGAATAAAAAGGCCGTCTGAAATATTTTCAGACGGCCTTTATTACAGCCACAAGTTTTTGTCTAAGTCCTTAGAGCAATACTTTTTCTACACCTCCGTTATTGGCTTTTTTCACAAACTCATCCAGCCAGTTTTCACCGAGGATGTGTTTTGCCATTTCGATGACGATGTAGTCTGCGGGCATATTGTTGTCGTCGGCGTAGCGGCTCAAGCCTTGCAGGCAGGCTGGGCAGGAGGTGAGCATTTTGACGGGTTCGCCCTGCGGCAGCTCTTTGAGGTTTTTCTCAATTTCCTCTTGTTTGCGGAACTTGACCTGAGTGGCAATGTCTGGTCGTTTGACGGCAAACATACCGGACTCGCCGCAGCAGCGGTCGCTTAAGACGACTTTCTGTCCCATCAGGCTGCTAGCCATTTGGGTGGCATTCATGGTTTTGATTGGGGTATGGCAAGGGTCGTGGTAGAGGTATTGCTGACCTTGTACGCCGTTTAGTTGTACCCCCTTTTCAAGCAGGTACTCGTGGATGTCGATGATACGGCAGCCTGGAAAGATTCCCTCAAAACGGTATTTTTCCAGTTGGTCATAGCAGGTACCGCAACTGACGACAACGGTTTTAATGTCGAGGTAGTTGAGGGTGTTTGCCATACGGTGGAAAGCCACGCGGTTGTTGGTGCTCATTTCTTCGGCTTTAGCCTTATTGCCGCCTGCGTCTTGCGGATAGCCGCAACACATATAGCCAGGTGGCAGGACGGTTTGTACACCGACATGCCAGAGCATGGCTTGAACGGCAAGCCCGATTTGGCTGAATAGACGCTCAGAGCCGCAACCGGGGAAGTAGAACACGGCCTCGGCATCTTCTGGTGCAGCCGGATTGCGGATGATGGGGATGCTCTTGTCGTCTTCTATACCCAGCATAGAGCGCGGAGTTTTGGCTGGCACGCTTTTCGGCAAAGGACGGTTGATGAAATGGATAACCTGTTCTTTGATTGAGGCGGTACCGACGGTGGCTTTCGGTTCGGCTTTTTGCTTTTTAGTGCCAATCGGAAGAAGCTTGCCGATTTTGTAGGCAAAGTTTTGTGCAGGGAAGCCGGTCTGTATCATTGCGGCGCGAAGGGCTTTAATGGTTTTCGGGCCTGTGGCGTTCAAAAATGCCATACCCATTGAAGCCGCAGGCGCAAAGCGTTTGTGGCCGGAATCGGCAAGGTAGTTGCGGACGGCTACAGTAACGTCGCCAAAGTCGATGTTGACAGGGCAAGGCTTAACGCAGCGGTGGCACACGGTGCAGTGGTCGCCGATGTCCATCAGTTCTTCAAAATGTTTGACGGAAACGCCGCGACGAGTTTGTTCTTCGTATAAGAAGGCTTCGGTCAACAAGCCTACGCCGAGGATTTTGTTGCGGGGACTGTACAGCAGGTTGGCACGCGGAACGTGAGTAGAGCAAACAGGTTTGCATTTGCCGCAGCGCAGGCAGTCTTTGACGGAATCGGCAATGGTGCCGAGGTCTGATTTTTCCATAATCAGCGATTCCGCCCCCAAGAGCTCGAAAGACGGCGTATAGGCGTTGCGTAAGTCCGAGCCTTTCATCAGTTTGTGACGGTTGAAGGTGTGTTTCGGATCGACTTGGTTTTTGTAGTCCCAAAACGGCTGCAAATCTTCATCGGTCAAAAATTCGAGCTTGGTGATGCCGATGCCGTGTTCGCCCGAAATCACACCGCCGAGCGAGCGGGCGATTTTCATGATGCGTTCTACAGAACGGTAGGCCGTCTGAAGCATTTCGGCATCGTCTGAGTTAACCGGAATATTGGTATGAACGTTACCGTCGCCAGCATGCATATGCAGGGCGACGAACACGCGGCTGCGTACGGTTTTGGCGTGGATTTTGCCCAAGCCTTGGATAATTTTGGTATCTGTTTTGCCGCTGAAAATTTCAGAAAGCGGTTTCATTACGTCTGCTTTGACAGACACGCGCAGGCGGAAATCGCGGAAGGCAATAAAGCAGCTTTCATTGTCTTTGGCTTCGGGCGCGGCGTGGACAGCTGCGCCGTAGCGGGCTTTGTAGTCGGCAAGCGGCGTATCGAGATTGGCGAGCAACCATTCCCAACGCGCTTTGACAGCGGAAACGTGGGCAAGGGCGTGTTTGCCGCGTTCGCCCAAAAGTTCGGCGGTCGGCAGGTCCGTGCCCATTTTGTCGATGGGGAGTTTGCCGGACAGATATTGCTCCAAGGCGGCACAGAGTTTGAGTTTGTTTTGGATGGAAAGCTCAATGTTGATGCGTTCAATGCCGTCTGAATACTCGCCGAGCCTTTCAAGCGGGATTACCACGTCTTCATTGATTTTAAAGGCGTTGGTGTGTTTGGCGATGGCGGCGGTGCGGCTGCGGTCAAGCCAGAAGGTTTTGCGCGCTTCTGGAGATATGGCGATAAAGCCTTCGCCGTCACGGGCGCGGGCGAGTTCGCAGATATGTTCAGCGGCTGCCTGCACGGCGGCTTCATCGTCGGAAACCACGTCTGCCAGCAAGACCATTTTAGGTCGGCCTTTGCCCGCCGCTTTGGTGGCATAACCGACGGCGCGGACGTAGCGCCAGTCTAAATGCTCCAAACCAGCCAGTCGTACGCTTTCATGGGTAAGTAGGAAATCGCGGATTTCAACAATGGACGGCGTGGCGGTAGCGACCGTACCGAAAAATTCCATACACACAGTGCGCGTGTATTTCGGCATTTTATGCAATACGAAGGCAACGCTGGTGATGATGCCATCCGTGCCTTCTTTTTGCACGCCGGGCAGGCCGCTCAAGAATTTGTCGGTAACGTCTTTGCCCAAACCGACTTTGCGGAATTTGTGGCCGGGGATTTCCAAACGTTTGGTATTGACGATATTGAGGCCGTCTGAATCTAGCGTATGTACATCAAACACGGCGGTTTCTTCATCGTGGATTTTGCCAAAATTGTGGCGCACGCGTTCGATACGCAACCATTCGCCTTGAGGGTTAACCATGTTCCAGTAGGCGAGGTTGTCCAAGGCAGTACCCCACAGCACGGCTTTTTTACCGCCTGCGTTCATCGCCACATTACCGCCCACGCAAGACGCATCGGCGGAAGTTGGATCAACGGCGAACACCAAACCTGCCTGATGCGCGGTTTCTTCCACTCGGCGGGTTACTACGCCTGCGCCGCAATGGATAATCGGATGTCTGCCGTCCAAGCCTGCCAGCTCAACGTATTCGACGCCGCGATGCTTGTCGAGTTTTTCGGTATTGATGACTGCGCTGTTTGCGTCCAAAGGTACTGCGCCACCGGTATAACCCGTACCGCCGCCACGCGGAATAATGACCAAATCCAGTTCGATTAAGGCGCGCACCAAAGGCGCGATCTCTGCCTCGGTATCAGGATTGACGACGACAAAAGGATACTCCACGCGCCAGTCGGTCGCATCGGTAACGTGCGTTACGCGAGCCAAGCCGTCAAACATGATGTTGTGCGGCTTGGTGATTTTGCTTAAGCGTTCCAAAATCTGATGGCGTTTTTGGCTGGTTTCATCAAAACTGCCATCAAAACGCTCGACTGCTTTTTCTGCTGCGGCAACCAAGACATCCACTTGCCGATTATCGTCGCGGCGTTTGCGGATTTCATTTAAGCGGTGGCGCATTTCGCGTACCAACGCGGCGCGGCGTTTTGGGTGCTCCAGCAAGTCATCGACCAGATACGGATTGCGCACGACCACCCAAATATCGCCCAATACTTCAAACAGCATTCGTGCCGAACGTCCTGTTTTGCGTTGACCGCGCAGGTCTTGCAGGATTTGCCACGCTTCGTTGCCCAACAGTCGGATGACGATTTCGCGGTCGGTATAAGAAGTATAGTTATAGGGAATTTCTCGAATACGCTGAGGGGCAGTAGTCGTGGTCATGGTCGTGTTCCGTTGATGGATGTAATGTTTTTATATTAAAGGCCGTCTGAAAATGCAATTTCTTCTTGATGGCGTAAAGTGTTAATGTAGTGTAATTTTCGATATTTTTCAACGGAAAAGACGATAAACATTTCAATGGGAATGATTTGCAACTAGGCAATATTGTTTACAATCTTGTCGTGTAAATAGTTTTCAGACGGCCTGACAGATTTTATCGCTTGAGTTTTTCTGTAAAACCGCTATAATGCGTTTCTTCTATGGCGGGTCTCCCCGCATGGTAATTCGGAACACCGGGTCAGGGGCGGAAGCCAGCAGCCCACTCTGATGAGCCAGTGCCGGGGGTTCGGCTCGCCACCTTATTCAAAAATGCCGGAGATAGTTAAGTCTCCGGCATTTTTCATTGTATAAAGCGTAATAAAAAGGCCGTCTGAAACCTTATTTTCAGACGGCCTTTGAGTTTATGAACCAGCTATTTATGCTTCTTCTGATTTTGTATTGGGCAAAACGCAGTTCAGGATAATGGCCAATACGGCGCACAAACCGACACCGGCGAAGCTCAAAGTACCTACTTTGATAATCATGCCGCCAATGCCGGTTGTCAATACGGAGCTGACGATAACCAGGTTTTTAGGCTGCATCAAATCGACTTTCGCATCAATCAATGTTTTGATGCCCAAAGAGGCAATTGTACCGAACAGCAGTAACATAATGCCGCCCATAACCGGCATAGGAATCGAAGCCAAAAACGCGTTGAACTTACCAAAAAACGCCATAAAAATCGCAAAAATTGCCGCCCAAGTCATAATAACGGGGTTGCTGTTTTTGGTAATCATCACCGCGCCGGTTACTTCGCCGTAAGTGGTCACAGGAGGGCCGCCAATCAAACCGGCCACGCACACGCCCAAGCCGTCGCCGGCGAGGGTTTTATCCAAGCCAGGGTCTTTGGTGTAGTTTTTGCCGGTCACATTACCGATGGCCATAATGCCGCCGATGTGTTCGATAGCCGGGGCAATGGCGACGGGCAACATAAACAAGGCAGCCTGCCAGTTGACTTGAGGCGTTTCAAAATGAGGGATCGCAAACCAAGGAGCGTTGATGATGGCGCTGGTATCGACCAAGCCCATGATCAAAGCCAACACATAGCCTGAAGCCACGCCGATCAGAATCGGAATCAGCTTCATCATTTTGCTGCCGAAGACAGAAACAATGACGGTTACCGCAAAGGTAAAGCCGGAGAGAATCAGCGAGTCGATATAGTCGATGACCTGTTTTCCATCTGCCTGACCCATGGCCATGCTGCTGGCTGCAGCGGCCACGGACAAACCGATTACCATAATCACCGGACCGATAACCACGGGCGGCAACAGCTTGTGTACCGCATCCAGACCGCGCCATCTAATTAGCGCGGCAAAGACAAAGTACATGAAACCTGCCGCAAACAGGCCGAACATGGTAGAAGGCAGGCCCCATTCGCCGATGGAGTAGATAATCGGTGCAATAAAGGCAAAAGAAGAGCCGAGGAAAATCGGCACTTTACGTTTGGTAACCAATTGGAACAACAAAGTGCCCAAGCCTGCGCCCAATAATGCCAAAGCCGGGTTCAGACCCGTCAGAAGCGGCACAAGCACCATGGCACCGAATGCGACAAACAAAATCTGCGCACCGGCTACCGCCGTTTTAAGCTGATTCATAAAAGCTCCGAAGAAAATTCAAACGGCGCAGATTATACTGATTTATCCTAGTCATGAACATTTATTTACAAAAGGCCGTCTGAACAAATGTAACGATGACACCTGTTCAGACGGCCTTGTTCGATAACGAATGGTTAATAACTTATCAAAATCGATTAGGAAAATTTTCAGCCGCGTGTTTCGCGCCAAACCAAATAATCGCGCAGGGGTGGCATGGGCGGATTGATGCAGTGCGGACAGATGCCGGTTGTGTCTTCATCGTCGCTGTCGATATGGTAGTCGTTTGGATCGAAGCGCACCTGCTGCATCACAGCTTGCGCCAATGCTTGTTCCTGTATGACATCAAATTCAAATTTTTCCAAAATCTCATTCAATAGGCAGATTTCGCCGTCGCTGAAAGATTCGCTGTGTTTGACAATGAGGCGTTGATAATCTTCATTGCTGATTTTTTCGTGAAGTAAATCGGTATGGATAGTCATGATTTTATAGTTGAAATAAGATGGTCAAGGTGTGGATTATAGCGGATATCGTGGTGGCTGTTTTAAAGGACGTCTTTAAGTTGACGGGCTTTGGCAGATGTGGGGATAAATCTGTTCAATTCAATATTGACTGCCTGAAAATCGTGGCTATCAAAAAAATCGCCGATACGTATGGTTTTTCCCTGATAATCGAAAGACCATGCACCTTGTACACATTTTTGGATACGTAAAATATTGGGAATATTGTGAATTTTTCGTTTCATACCATTTTGGTATAGGCTTTCGTTTGGCAACCTCTGTTTCCTTCCTTGTGCAATAGGAGCTTTGGGAATATGGTCACGAGAATGCCATTCGGAGATTTCTGACAACGGGAAACTACGCCAACGCCCAATGGAGAACAAGGTATAACCATGAGACAGCGTATGGTTACGGATCTTGATGTTTTCACGTACGAAAAGTTGCCAAAGAAGGCCGTAAACAAGTGAACCCACTAAGTAGAAAGTAAAAAGTAAAGGGATGAGAATGGCTTCTAAATTAGTGAAATAGTGTTCTTCAAGGTAAAACGGCGCGATGCATGTAAGAGCAAAGGAAAACATAAGAAATACCGCGGTAAAACCGATTTCCTGCGAATCATGTACAACACGCGCAGATACGGCAATGCCGTCGGGCATACGCTCGATTTTATAACGCGAAGATGCCATCAATAGCCTCCTACTTTGTCTGCCTGATACGCTTTTTGCAGCGGTGTAATTTGCGCCAAGCGGGCATGATCGATTTGTTCGGCAATTAAATGGGCTTTCCCTTGTGCGCGGCACTCTGCGGCAATTTTTCCTGCATCTACTCGGTTGGCGGCCTCAAGTAAGGCCAGCCAGTGTTCGCGTTGCGGATAGGGGGCGTCTTCAAGGTTCAGACGACCTTGTTTGTCGGCCACGCAGACGTTTAAGGCCGTCTGAAAACGTTCGGGGCGGCGGAATGCGTCGGTTTTTTTCAAAACATTCAAAATGGTTTTGCTTTTGAACTGCCCGACTTGATGAAGCATGATGTGCCAACGGCAGACGAGTTCGGCAAGCTCGGCGCAGTGTTTGGGCGCGCGCAGGCGTTGATTGACTTCGCGGACGGGTTCGACGCCGTTGAGGTCGTGTCCGTAGTGTTTCGGCAGGATATCGGCCGGTGTTTTTGCCTTGCCTAAGTCATGCAATAAGGCGGCATAGCGTTCGGCGAGGGATAGATTCATCTCGGCGGCTCGTTGTACAACCATCAGCGTATGAATACCGCTGTCGATTTCGGGATGATAGTCGGCGCGTTGCGGTACGCCGAAAAGGGCATCGACTTCTGGCAGTAAAACTTTGAGTGCGCCGCATTCGCGCAAAACTTCAATCATTCGGCGCGGATTTTTCTCCATCAAGCCTTTGGCCAATTCCTGCCAGACACGTTCGGCAACCAAGGCATCCGCTTCGCCGTTTTCTACCATTTGCCGCATCAGCGACATGGTTTCATCGGCAATTTGAAAACCATAACGCGCGGCAAAACGGGCAATACGCAAAATACGCACGGGGTCTTCAGCAAAGGCAGGCGAAACGTGGCGCAGGATGCCGGCCGCCAAATCTTGTTGTCCGCCGAAAGGGTCGATGATCGTGCCGTCTGAATCTTGCGCCATGGCATTGATGGTCAGGTCGCGGCGCATCAGGTCTTGTTCCAGCGTAACGTCTTTATCGGCATGAAAGCTGAATCCGGCATAGCCTTTGGCGGTTTTGCGCTCGGTACGGGCGAGGGCGTATTCTTCGTGGCTGTCCGGATGGAGAAAGACGGGAAAATCCTTGCCGACGGGTTGATAGCCTTGAGCCAACATGGTTTGCGCATCTGCACCGACGACTACCCAGTCGCGGTCTTTGACGGGCAGGCCTAACAGATGGTCGCGGACGGCGCCGCCGACAAGATAGGTTTTGATGGTTTGTGTATTCATATAAAAATCGAACGATATAAAAAGGCCGTCTGAAAAGCCGTATTGGGTTTTCAGACGGCCTGAATCAGAACGCTATTATGAGGCTTTAGGCTTGTTGCCGTCGATGATTTTCAAACCGGCGGAGACCAAGCTGCCGATGTCGGCAACGTTGGCAGGCATAATCAGCGTGTTGCTTTCTTTAGCCAAATTGCTGAAGGCGGCAACGTATTGCTCGGCAACTTTCAGGTTGACAGCTTCAGCACCGCCCTCTGAGCGGACAGCCTCGGCAATTTTACGGATGGCGTCGGCGTTGGCTTCGGCTACCAGGCGCAGGGCTTCGGCTTCACCTTGTGCGCGGTTGATGCGGGCGATTTTTTCACCGTTTGACGCATTGATGGCGGCTTGCGCTTCACCTTCGGATTGTTGGATTTCTGCCTCGCGCTGACCGCTGGCAAGGTTGATCTGCTCGATTTTACGGCCTTCGGATTCGGCAATGCGCGCGCGTTTCTCACGTTCGGCGGTAATTTGAGCCTGCATGGAGCGCAGAATTTCTTGCGGCGGAACCAAGTCTTTGATTTCGTAACGCAAGACTTTCACGCCCCAAGCGCCTGCCGCTTCGTCCAAAGCAGCAACAACAATGCTGTTGATTTCGTCGCGTTCTTCAAAGGTTTTATCCAACTCCATACGGCCGATGACAGAGCGCAAAGTTGTTTGCGCAAGCTGGGTAATCGCCATGATGTAGTTGCTGGAACCATATGAAGCAAGTTTAGGATCGGTAACTTGGAAGTAGATGATGCCGTCCACAGTCAGCTGAGTGTTGTCGCGGGTAATACAGACTTGGCTGGGAACATCCAAAGGAACTTCTTTCAGCGAGTGGCGATAGGCGACACGGTCGATAAAAGGGATCAGGATGTTCAGGCCTGCGGTCAGCGCTTTGTGAAAACGGCCTAATCGTTCGACCACATAAACTTCCTGCTGCGGCACAACGATAAAGGATTTGAAACCAAAAATAACAACAACGATGAGGATGAGGACGGGGAGGCTGAGCAGAAATTCCATAATGTTTCCTTATGATGATGGTTGGGAGAGTGTGCGGATAATCAGCAGATTGCCGTTTTTGGCAGTAATGACTGCGCTTGAGGCCGTCTGAAAAGTATCTTGAGGCCGTTCGGCTTGTGCCTGCCAGTGTGTGCCGCGGTAGGCGACTTCGTATATATTGTCATGCAGGTGGCGTAGGATGCGGACGTTTTGCCCAATATCCAAATCATCGTTGAGCGCTTGGGGAGCCAAGCGGTTTTTCAGACGGCCGTGTACCAGCCAGATACCGAGTGCGCTGATGATGGCCGCGGTCAAAACAGCGGCAGAAAAGTGACTGCTTAATCCGTACATGATTCCGGCGGCGGCCAGCGCTACGCTGACCACCAAAAGATAAACCGTTCCGATAAACAATTCGACAATTAGAACAACGGCGGCGGCAACAAACCATATCGTCATGCGGCATATCCTTTTAATAATCTTTTGATAATCCTTATCATAATGGCAGCGGCTTAAAATGAAAAGGCTAAGGTTGAAAATTATTTCAGTTATAATAAGTCCATTCAAATACGGAGCGGCAAACAATGCAGACTTGGCATGAGGCAATTGGTGCGGAAAAAGAAAAGGCGTATTTTCAAACGATTTTGGAGAAGGTACGCCATGACAGGCAGGCGGGGATAACCGTTTATCCGCCTGAACGCGACGTATTCAATGCCTTTCGGACGACTGAATTTGGAAATGTAAAAGTAGTGATTTTGGGGCAAGACCCGTATCACGGCGCAGGGCAGGCTCATGGTTTGGCATTTTCCGTCCAGCCTGAAATTGCGGTGCCGCCATCGTTGGTCAATATTTATAAAGAGCTGTCTACGGATATTGAAGGCTTTCAGATTCCGCAACACGGCTATTTGCAGCATTGGGCGGAACAGGGCGTGTTGCTGTTGAACACGGTGTTGACTGTCCGCGCCGGTGCAGCGCATTCTCATGCGACTTTTGGCTGGGAGGCGTTTACCGATGAAGTCATCCGACAATTGGATAAGGAACGTGAGCATTTAGTCTTTATGCTGTGGGGCAGCCATGCGCAGAAAAAAGGCGCGTTTATCGACCGCAACCGCCATTTGGTGCTGACCGCGCCGCATCCTTCCCCTTTATCGGCATATCGCGGCTTTTTCGGCTGCAAACATTTTTCGCAGGCAAACGCTTATTTGCAAGCACATGGTTTAGAGCCGATTGATTGGCAGGTTTAAATAAGATGAAAGGCCGTCTGAAAGTAGATTTTCAGACGGCCTTATTATTTAGTCTTAAATCGAATATTCAATCAGCTCGTTTTGAGAAAAGACATAAACCTGTTTTGGAATCAGATTTAATTCTTTGCCTTCGGCGATTTGGTAACGCGCAGCATCGCTGCCTGCCAGTGTGATATGCACGTCTTGTTTGTCGTGTTTCACCAGAATATGCGTCAATGCGCCGACGGCGTGGATTTTTTCGATTTTGGCACGAATCATCGGTGTTTCGTTTTCGGCTGCAAGCTTCCATTCGTGTGGGCGGATATAGCCGATAGCGGTTTGTTCCTGCCATTTGTAGTGTGTGTCTAATTTCCACGCGAAGCCGTTGTAGTGCCAGATGCCTTTTTCGATGCGACCTTCAAATGCGTCAGTTTCACCGAGGAATTCGGTAACGAAGGCATTTTCGGGTTTGCGGTAAATGGTTTCGGCGCTGCCGGTTTGTTCGATTTTGCCGTGGTTCATGACGACGATTTCGTCGGAAACTTCAAGGGCTTCTTCTTGGTCGTGTGTGACCAAAATGCTGGTTACGCCCAAGTTGTGATGGATGTCGCGCAACCAGGTGCGTAATTCTTTGCGCACTTTGGCATCCAGCGCGCCGAAGGGTTCGTCCAGAAGCAGGAGTTTGGGTTCGACCGCAAGGGCGCGGGCGAGGGCGATGCGTTGGCGTTGGCCGCCGGAGAGTTGGTGTGGATAGGATTTGGCGAGGTGGGAGAGCTGCACGAGTTTGAGCAATTCTTCGACTTTGGCGCGGATTTGTTCTTTGGACGGGCGTTCGGATTTGGGCAATACGGTCAAACCGAAAGCAACGTTGTCAAACACGTTCATATGGCGGAAAAGGGCGTAGTGTTGGAACACGAAACCGACTTTGCGCTCGCGCACATGCTTGGCGGTGACGTCTTGCCCGTCAAAGAGAATTTGGCCACCGTCGGCGTTTTCCAGCCCGGCGATGATGCGCAAGAGCGTGGTTTTGCCGCAGCCGGAAGGGCCGAGCAGGGAAACGAGTTTGCCGGTGGGGACGTTGAGGTTGATGTTTTTCAGCGCGTGGAACGCTCCGAAGTGTTTGTTTAGATTTTGAATAGTAATGCTCATGCTGCGTTCCTTTCGGCGGCGGCGAGTTTTTTGTCTTGTAATTTTGTGATGATATTTTGCACCAGCAAGGTGGCCAAGGCTAAAAGTGCCAATACGCCGGAGAGGGCGAATGCGCCGGTGAAGTTGTATTCGTTGTAGAAGATTTCGACCAAAAGCGGGATGGTGTTGGTTTCGCCGCGAATGTGTCCCGATACCACGCTGACTGCGCCGAACTCGCCCATCGCGCGGGCGTTGGTGAGGATGATGCCGTAGAGCAGCGCCCATTTGATGTTGGGCAGAGTAACGCGCCAAAACATCTGCCAGCCGCTTGCACCGAGAATCAGCGCGGCCTGTTCTTCGCTGTCGCCCTGCGCCTGCATCAAAGGAATGATTTCGCGCGCAACAAAGGGAAAGGTAACAAACAGCGTCGCCAAAATAATGCCGGGGATGGCGAAGATAATCTGTATGCCTTGCGCTTCAAGCCAGCCGCCCAATGCCGTGTGCGCGCCGAACAATAAGACGAACATCAAACCGGCAACCACGGGCGATACGGAAAACGGCAAATCGAGCAGGGTAGTCAGCAACTGCTTGCCGCGGAAGTCAAAACGGGTCAGCAGCCACGCCATCGCCACGCCCAAGACGGCATTGACGGGAACGACAATCAGCGCGGTAATCAGCGTTAATTTGATGGCAGACCAAGCTTCGGGATCGGTCAAGGATTGCAGGTATAAATCCCAACCGCCTTTTAAGGCCTCGTAGAATACGGCAACCAAAGGCACGACCAGCATCAGCAGCAGAAAGCCCAAGGCGGTAGCAGTCAGCAACACGCGCAGCCAACGCGGTTCGCTCAAGTTTGGATTAGTGGAATGGGTTTTCATGTTAGTGAAGTCTCTATTTATTCTTGTATCCGTTTAGGCCGCCTGAAAAATGTTTGCTTGACGTTTCAGACGGCCTGTTGTTTGTTAAACCCTCGCTCCGGCGCGGCGGCTCAAAGTCCATTGCATGATGTTTAAAATCAGCAGGATGACAAACGAAATCATCAGCATAAACAGAGCAACGGCTGACGCACCCTGAGCATCGTATTGCTCCAGTTTTCCGGTAATAATCAAGGGCAGGATTTCAGACACCATCGGAATATTGCCTGCGATAAAAATAACTGAGCCGTATTCGCCGGTAGAGCGGGCAAACATCATGCCTGCACCGGTCAACAGGGCTGGTGTAATTTCTGGCAAGAGGACGCGGCGGAACGTAGTCCAACGGCTTGCGCCCAAAGTCGCCGCCGCTTCTTCATACTCTCCCGACAATTCTTCCAATACCGGCTGCACGGCGCGGACGATAAAGGGTAGGCTGACAACAATCAGCGCAATCCAAATACCGATGGGCGTAAAGGCGATTTTGATACCCAAAGGCTCGAAAAAACGGCCTATCCAACCATTGGGCGCATACAGGGTTGCCAACGCAATGCCTGTTACCGCCGTCGGCAGCGCAAACGGCAAATCGACCAATGCGTTTACCAACCCTTTGCCCGGAAATTCATAGCGCACCAATACCCAGGCGACCAACGTGCCGAACACGATATTGGTCAACATCGCATAAAACGACATTCGCAAACTCAGCCAGACGGCCGCCAAGACATTGGGTTCGGTAATCGTGTTCCAAAATCCGCTCCAGCCGATTTCCGCCGCTTTGGCCGCCATCATCGCAAACGGCAAAACCACCAAAAGCGACAGGCACAAAACCGTCAAACCCAGGCTGAGCTTGAAACCTGGCAATACAGAAGGCGTTTTGAGTAACAACATAATGGCAATCGTCAGAATTTAATACACGCTTACTTTAACAAGGCCGTCTGAAAACTGGAAAGAATGCTTTGTTAGGTATAAAGACGATTTTGTTATATTGAAAAGATGAAAAGGCCGTCTGAAAACCAAATTTCAGACGGCCTTGCTGGTGTGGTAAATATCAATAGGCAACAGGATCTTGATATGCAGGCTGGCGTTGCGCCGCGTCATAGTTTTCCTGAGCCGAGCGGACGGCTTTTTCCAAACTGTTTATCCGTTCGAGATAACGGGCGTAGTTACGCTCATTGCCATAACGCACTTTTTTGCCTTCTTCCAAATTTTTCTTGGCGGTATCTAAAGCACGCTTAGCCGCGCCGACATCAGCTGGATTGACCGGGGCAACAGCTTCTTCTGCTTGCTCGGCTTTGCTTGGGGAAATCGGTGTTGCCGGTGTTGAAACAGGCGCAGAAGTATATACGGACGGTTTGTCGATATTGCTGGCTTTGCAGTTTTTACCGCCGGCTTGGGTATAGACTTTGCGGCCGGCAGAATCGGTACATTCAAAAATAGGCGCGGCGGGAACCGCAGTTGTCAAAGCGAGCAGTAATGTGCTGATCCAAAGTTTGTTCATTTTTATTTTTCCTTAAAACCATTTCCACCAAACAAACAAAGCCGCAATCATGATGATGTTGGCGAATAGGATGGGTTTCCACTGTCTGGGTGCGCGCCGCAATTCGGCGCCCGAGCGCGTGCGGCGGATATAGAAAAACGGGCTGAGCAGCATGGAGGCGGCACATACCAAAATAATCATAGCGTAATAGATTTTGTGCGTTTCCATATCGTTTCTCCGTTTCAGACGGCCTGAAATGCTGTCTACAACGCATTTTTGCGTGAAGCGTTGCCTGTTTTCATCTTGCATCGAAATTGGGCGCATTTGCCATGGCCTCAATCCTGAGGTCTTTGCAAAAATATGCTACAATCGCGTCCGATTATAACATTCTATTTATAAAGGTTTTACGAATAATGATTTCTACCAACGGCATCACCATGCAGTTCGGCGCAAAGCCGCTGTTTGAAAACGTATCCGTCAAATTCGGCGAAGGCAACCGTTACGGCTTGATCGGCGCCAACGGCTCAGGCAAATCCACCTTCATGAAAATCCTCGGCGGCGATTTGGAACAGACTGCCGGCGAAGTAGCGATTGAAAACGGCGTGCGTTTGGGTAAATTACGCCAAGACCAGTTTGCCTACGAAGACATGCGCGTGCTGGATGTGGTGATGATGGGACACACCGAAATGTGGGCGGCGATGACCGAGCGTGATGCGATTTATGCCAACCTCGAAGCCACCGAAGACGACTACATGAAAGCCGCCGAACTGGAAGCCAAGTTCGCCGAATACGACGGCTACACCGCCGAAGCACGCGCTGCCGAATTGTTGGGCGGCGTGGGCATTTCCGAAGATTTGCACAATGCGACTATGGCAGAAGTTGCACCGGGCTTCAAACTGCGCGTATTGCTGGCGCAAGCCCTGTTCTCCAAACCAGATGTATTGCTTTTGGACGAACCGACCAATAACTTGGACATTAATACCATCCGCTGGTTGGAAGGCGTGTTGAACCAGTACGACTCCACCATGATCATCATCTCGCACGACCGTCACTTCTTAAACGAAGTCTGCACACACATGGCGGATTTGGACTACAACACCATCACCATCTATCCGGGCAACTACGACGACTATATGCTCGCTTCTGCCCAATCGCGTGAGCGCGCTCTGAAAGACAATGCCAAGGCAAAAGAGAAACTGCAAGAGCTGCAAGAGTTCGTTGCCCGCTTCTCCGCCAACAAATCCAAAGCCCGTCAGGCAACCAGCCGTCTGAAACAGGCAGACAAAATCAAATCGGAGATGGTCGAAGTCAAACCTTCTACCCGTCAAAACCCATATATCCGTTTTGAAGCCGACGAAAAAGCCAAGTTGCACCGTCAGGCAGTGGAAGTTGAAAAACTGGCCAAACGTTTTGAAACCCAGTTGTTTAAAAACCTGAACTTCATCCTTGAAGCAGGCCAACGCCTTGCCATCATCGGCCCGAACGGCGCAGGTAAATCTACCTTGCTGAAACTCTTGGCCGGCGCATACAACCCCGAATATTCAGACGGCCTGTTGCCGGACGAAGGCACCATCAAATGGGCGGAAAAAGCCAGTGTCGGCTACTATCCGCAAGACCATGAAAACGACTTCGACGTCGATATGGACCTGAGCGAATGGATGCGCCAATGGGGTCAGGAAGGCGATGACGAGCAAGTCATCCGCGGCACTTTGGGCCGCTTGCTCTTCGGCAGCAACGATGTTGTGAAAAAAGTTAAGGTTCTCTCCGGTGGTGAGAAAGGCCGTATGCTTTACGGCAAACTGTTGCTGTTGAAACCCAATGTCTTGGTCATGGACGAACCGACCAACCACATGGACATGGAAAGCATCGAATCCTTGAACATGGCGCTGGAAAAATACAACGGAACGCTGATTTTCGTCTCACACGACCGTCAGTTTGTATCTTCATTGGCTACCCAAATCATCGAATTGGATGGCAAAGGCGGATATGAACACTACTTGGGCGATTACGAAAGCTATCTGGAGAAAAAAGGTTTGGCTTAAATCTTTACCAACAATCTAATAAGGCATTGAGATGCCGTCTGAAAAATTCTATGTTTTCAGACGGCATTTTCTTTTCAAAATTAAACAATAGTATATTGAACTTTTATGCCAAAGTTATGACTAATAAAAGACTTTTACAAAAAAATAATTCAATATTACGACATTTTTGAAGGAATATATTAAATGATAAACATTAAAACAGCAGTGCCTGATGCCTCTCAATATGGTGCAAAACTTGCCTACACGACTTACGAGGCAGAACAAGGCAAGTTGAAGAACGGTATCGTTGAGAACCAGTCTTCTTCTAAAGAAGCAGATCGCGCAACTGCCCGTGAAGCAAGCGGTCAGGCATATGTCGATTTGCCGACCAATGCTTCAGTTTCATTTGTTGCACAAGCAGAAGCCAATGCCGCAACCATCCGTTATACCGTTCCTGACGGTGAAAGCGGTAAAGTAGAAGTCAAAGTCAATAATACAGTGATCGGTACTTTGGATTTGTCTTCCAAATCTAACTGGCAATATTTGGATAACTATACATATCATCCGAATGACGATATTAAAGTTCATGATACGCCTGCGGCAGATAGGCTTGCCCGCTTCCAATTTGACGAAGTCAGCCAATTATTTAAAGATGCCCATATCAATAAAGGAGATACAGTTACCATCACTAATCTCGACAGCACGCCCGTAGGCATTGACTTGATTGATTTGGAAAAGGCACCGGATGCCATTAGACAGCCTGAAAACAGTGTCAGCATTACTGATTTCGGCGCAGTCGCCAATGACGGCTCGGATGATTACCAAGCATTTATGGCTGCGATTGAATCTGCAAAAGCGTCTAAAAAATCTGTTTACATTCCTGAAGGTCAATTTGATTTTTCACGACCGATTTCTCTTTATGTTCCTGATGGCATTAAGATTACCGGTGCAGGGCAATGGTACACTAAGTTACATTTTTTGAATACAGAAGCTGCTAAATACGATGATAAGGGTTATGCGAGCGGTGGCGGTGGTATTACTTTTGAACCCGGTAGTAAAGATATAGATTTGGGCAATCTCTCTATGGATTCAAATCTAAATTCAAGACATGATGAGAAAGCCAATTATAAAGGGATATCCGGCACTTTAGGTACTGGCTCTTCTATTCACGATATCAAAATCGAACATTTTGAAGCTGGCGTATGGATTGGAGATTATTCTAAAAACAAACCTTTAAATTACACTGATGGTTTGACTATCTCCAATGCCACTATTCGTAATAACTTTGCAGACGGCGTTAACTTTGCACAAGGTACCAGCAATTCTACCGTTATCAATTCCAATATCCGCGGCAATGGTGATGATGGCTTAGCAACATGGTCAAGTCATCATGAGAATACCAATGCCCATGTTGCTGAAAATAACCACTTTTTAAACAATACCGTTGAATTAGGCTGGCGTGCGGCAGGTATTGGTATCTTTGGCGGCAAAGGTCATGAAGTAGCCAATAACCTTATCAAAGATAATGCCAATTGGGGTGGCGTACGCTTAAACACAGTCTTCAAAAACAGCCATAATTTTGATTTCAATGATACGGGTATTTCCGTTCACGATAACTTACTGGTAAACAACGGGACTAATGCGGACACATATGGACGTGTTAAAGGTTCTATCGATTTGGAAGAAGGCAGGGATTATGCTACTCCCAAAAAAGATATTTTGGGAGAACTTAACAATATCAAAATTGAAAATAACACTATTGTGAATAATCTTTCCGACCAAGAGATTACTAAAACCCGTAATCCTAAAGAAGGCAATATTCCGGAGCCTGCAAACGAGACTACATTAACCATCGAAAATAATCATAGCCTTTCGGTAGCAGAAAATACTTCTGCAAAAAATATAGTGGAAGTAGATGATCAGAGTCTTACTCAAGCTGCGAATCATTTAGGTGCTGATAATGTCATCACAATTACAGACAGCAGCCATGCTCTTGTCAGCGGCGGCGATGGCAATGACCGTATCAGAGGCGGTTTGGGCAATGATACGATTAACGGTGATTCAGGTAATGACATTATTTTTGGCTATGATGGAGATGACCGTCTAAATGGCGGTCTTGGTAATGACTCTGTACATGGAGGCAATGGCAACGATACCTTATGGGGCGAAAGTGGCAATGACCGTTTGAATGGCGGCGATGGTAACGACGTTTTGTTCGGCGGACAAGGAACCGATTACTTGGTAGGCGGCAAGGGTGCCGATACTTATGTTTTCAGCCTTGGAGAAGGTAAGGATACGATTACCGATAATGTGGGCGAACATAATGCACTGCAATTTGGCCAAAATATCTCTGTTAGTAACCTGCATATTGATGCCATTACTGATGTTCGAGGCAATATCGATTGGAAAATTACCATCAAGGGATCAGAAGGGGACAGCATAACCATCAATGACCAATTCGTTTCCGGTAACACTAACGATGCCGTGATTGATACTTTCCGTTTCGATGAAGGTACATTGAGCTTGCAAGAGTTGATGGGCAGGTTGTCAGGCAACGGCAATATCAATAATTTGTCAGCCGTCAATACGCATACTGAGCGCATGAGCTACTCGTCTGTCGATACGGCTGATGTTCACGATGACACAGCATCTACCGCCAACGCTGGAATTATCTAATTAGCTGTCTTTTAGGCTGAATAAAGGCCGTCTGAAATCTGGAAAATAGATTTCAGACGGCCTTTATTTATGTTTTGATAGAAAGAGGATTAACTGAATAATCCTTTAAACCACAACACAATCGCGTCCCACATACGGCGCAACCAGCTGCCTTCTTCCACGCCGGTCAGGGCAACGACGTCTTTTTCGGCAATAATTTTGCCGTCTTTCATGACTTTCAGTTTACCCAATACTTGGCCTTTTTCAATTGGGGCGAGGACGGGCTGAAGCGTTTCTAAGATTGGTTTGACGTTTTTGCCGGTATCGTGGGGAATGGTAATGTAAACATCGTCCAAGAAACCGATATCTACGGCTTTGGTGCTGCCTTTGTAAACTTTGACTTGGGAAATCACTTCTCCGCCGTTGTAAAGTTTAGGCGTATCAAATGCCTGCAATGACCAGTTGAGCAGTTTGCTGCTTTCGCTGGCGCGCGCTTCGGTAGATTCGGCACCGGCAAGGATGGAAACAATACGGCGGTTGTTGCGTTTGCTGGAAGCGGCGAGATGGTAGCCTGCACCTTCGCTATAGCCGGTTTTCAGACCATCGATACTGCTGTCGCGATAGAGCAGAAGGTTGCGATTGGGCTGCTCGATATTATTGTATTTGAAAGATTTGTTTGCAAACAAAGGATAGTATTTAGGATAGTCATTAATGAGCGCGGCGGCCAAGATGGCAAGGTCGCCAACGGTTGAAACATGGCCGTTAGAAGAAATGCCGGTCGGGTTGTTGAAGTGGGTGTGCTTCATGCCCAAGCGTTTGGCTTCTTCATTCATTTGTTTGACGAATTCGTCGATAGAGCCGTTGCCAATGGCTTCGGCAAGGGTAATGGCGGCATCGTTGGCCGATTGGATGGTTGTACCCTTAATCAAGGAGCTGACGCTGACAGGAACTTTCGGATCAAGGAACATGCGCGAACCTTCGACTTTCCATGCGGTATTGGAAACGGTCAGCATTTGGCTTGCTTCAAGTGTACCGTTTTCTAATGCTTTAAAGGCAAGGTAGGCGGTCATCATTTGCGTCAACGCGGCAGGCTCGATAGGCGTGTCGGCATTGTTGGATGCCAAGGTTTGCTTGCTGTGCAGGTCGGTAACGATGTAGGCGGTTGCCGCGATTTCCGGCGGCGTTGTCGGGCTGTTGATGCTGTGCAGCAGCGGCTGCGTTTGAGTCTCGCCTTGTACGGCAGGTGCGGATGCAACCGGGTCGGCAGCAAGGGCAGGGGTATTCAGGAGGGCAGCAAAAATTAAGCTAAGTAGCGTTTTTTTCATCATTATGTATGGATTTGAATATGAGTGGATACTGTTATGAAGCAAACAGTTTGGCATATTAAATAGATATTAAGCGGACATTATACCGTCTCATTTAGGCTTTGCTAAGATTTTTCTTGCCTTCAGACGGCCTCAGGGGTATGGTTTTAACTTTTTCCTCCGGTCGATTTGACCGAATTGCAATTTATTTCCGAACACTAAAAATACCATGAACCATTCCCTTCCTCTTTCTGATTATCTAACCCGTATTTTGACCGCTTCCGTTTATGATGTAGCCGTAGAAACGCCTTTAGATTTGGCGCGCAGTCTGTCAGGCCGTCTGAACAATCAGGTTTTGCTCAAACGCGAAGATTTGCAGCCTGTGTTTTCGTTCAAAATCCGCGGTGCGTACAACAAAATGGCGAAGCTGCCTAAAGAAGCCTTGGATTGTGGCGTGATTGCTGCCAGCGCGGGCAACCATGCGCAGGGTGTGGCTTTATCGGCGCAGTATTTGGGTTGCCGCGCCGTCATCGTGATGCCGGAAACAACGCCTAAAATCAAAATTGACGCGGTAAAGAGCCGAGGCGGCGAAGTGGTATTGAAAGGCGTGTCTTACAACGATGCCTATGATTATGCGATGGAGTTGGCAGAAAAGGAAAAACTGACCTATATCGCGCCATTTGATGATCCTGACGTAATTGCCGGTCAGGGAACCATCGGCATGGAAATTCTCCGTCAACACCGCAATATCAATGCGATTTTTGTTCCGATTGGCGGCGGCGGTTTGGCAGCAGGCGTAGCGGCATTTATCAAACAGGTTTGCCCTGAGATTAAAGTGATTGGCGTGCAAACCGATGACTCTTGCTGTATGAAGCAATCGGTAGAAGCAGGGAAAATCGTACATTTGAAAGATGTCGGCCTGTTTTCAGACGGCACAGCGGTTAAAGTGGTGGGTGAGGAAACCTTCCGCCTGTGTAAAGAGCTGTTGGACGAAATTATTACGGTCAATACGGATATGTTGTGCGGCGCGATTAAAGATATTTTTGACGATACGCGCAGCATTACCGAACCTGCAGGCGCATTGGCGCTTGCCGGCTTGAAGGCTTACGTTGCGAAAAACAATATCCAAGGTCAAAACTTGGTTGCCGTCACCAGTGGCGCCAATATGAACTTCCACCGCTTACGCCACGTTTCAGAGCGCAGTGAGCTGGGCGAGGGCAACGAAGGCATTTTCGCCGTTACTATTCCCGAAGAAAAGGGCAGCTTCCTGAAGTTTATCAATTTGTTGGGAAGCCGGAACATTACTGAGTTCAATTATCGCTACGGCAGCGATAAAAATGCGCATATTTTTGTCGGTTTGCAAACCGCCGGTGCGCAAGATTTGGCAGTCATCAGTGAACAACTGACTGAAGCAGGCCTGCCCAATGTCGATTTGACCAATGATGAAATCGCCAAAATCCATATCCGTTACATGGTCGGCGGCCGTACGGAAAAAGTAGCCAACGAACGTTTGGTCAGCTTTGAATTTCCTGAGCGCCCGGGTGCGTTGTCCCGTTTCTTGAACCATATGCGTGCCGAATGGAATATTACTTTGTTCCATTACCGCAACCATGGTGCAGACTATGGCCGTATTTTGGTCGGTATCGATGTACCTGAAAGTGACAATGAAGCCTTTACCGACTTTTTGGAGAGCTTGGGTTATGTTTATAAAGAAGAAACCGATAATCCGGCTTATAAACTTTTCTTGGCTTAATCAGTAAGATAAAAGGCCGTCTGAAACTTTTCAGACGGCCTTGTGTTTTATGTTTGGCTTTATTTCTTACGGAACACCAAGTCCCAAACGCCATGACCCAATCGTTTGCCTCGGGCTTCAAATTTGGTTTCAGGGCGATAATCGGGCGTAGGGGCATAATCGGCAGCCGTGTTTTGCAAAGCATCGAAACTGCTCAAAACTTCCAGCATTTGCACGGCGTATTCTTCCCAGTCGGTCGCCATATGGACATAGCCGCCGCTTTTGAGTTTGGGCAGCAGCTTTTCAACAAACGGCACTTGTACCAAGCGGCGTTTGTTGTGGCGTTTTTTGTGCCAAGGGTCAGGGAAGAAAATATGAATGCCGTCTAAAGAACCGTCTTCCAGCATCTTTTCCAACACTTCCACCGCATCATGACGCATCACGCGGATATTGGAAATGTGTTCTTCCTCAATCAGCTTTAAGATATTGCCGACGCCCGGGCCGTGAACATCAATCGCTAAAAAGTCGGTATCAGGCAGACGTTTGGCGATTTCCACTGTCGCGACGCCCATACCGAAACCGATTTCCAAAACTTTAGGATTGTCCCATCCAAAAGCATGGTTCAAATCCAAAGGAGCTTCTTGGAAGTCCACACCAAATTGCGGCCACATTGTATCGATGGCGCGCTGTTGGGCTGCGGTCATATGGCCTTGGCGCAAGACGAAACTGCGGATGCTGCGTTTGTGTTCTTCTGGAACGGTATTTTCGGGCGTATTTTCTGGAATGTTTTCAGACATGTTGTTTTAAATCAGTGAGAAATCAAATAAAGAGGCCGTCTGAAAGAATCAGACAACCCTGCATATAAATCGGCGTGATTATAGCGAATAAACGCTTTTCCTGAAACCTTTCAACAACAAGGTTTCAGGTTCAGACGGCCTTTTTAAGACAATTCCGGTTGCGGTACTTTGTGTTGCACCGCATAAACCGCAGCTTGAACGCGGCTGCTTAGGTTCAATTTGCGCAACAGGTTCTGCACATGCACTTTGACGGTTGACTCTGCCAGATTCAAATGGCGGGCAATGATTTTGTTGCTGTGTCCGGCGGCAAGATAGCCCAAGATTTCCATCTCGCGCGGGGTCAGTTGCTCCAGCAGATGGTCTAAGCGGGAAGGAGAAGGAGAAATCAGCGATTGCACCAAGCGGCTGGTCATTTCTGGAGAGAAGACATTGTCGCCATCGACGGCTTTACGGATGCTTTCCAACAGGAAGTCGGCATTGATGTTTTTCAGCAAAAAGCCTTTTGCACCCATACGCATACATTCGGTCAAATCATCGCTGTCTTCAGAAACAGTCAGCATAATGACGGTCAGGTGCGGATTGATACTTAAAATTTGAGCCAATGCCTCGCGGCCGTTCATAACCGGCATATCCAAGTCCAGCAAGACCACATCAGGCTTGAGCTGCTCAACCATTTTTACTCCGGCCAGGCCGTCTGAAGCTTCGCCGACGACTTCAAAATCAGGTTGGCGCGAAAGCAAGGCCTTGATACCGCTGCGAAATAGGGTGTGGTCGTCAATAAGGGTAATTTTAATCGTCATGATGCTGTTCTCATTTGTTGCGGCAAAGTCAGCATAACCGCCGTACCTTGCCCAATCTGCGATGTAATGGCCAATTCTGCGTTAATCCGTTGGGCCCGTTCCTGCATAATGCCCAAGCCGACATGTTCGCCTGAAGGCCGGTTTGATAGGTGTTCTTTATTAAAGCCTGCGCCGTCGTCCCGAATCGTCATGACAAAATCGCCGTGGTTGGCAATTTCGACGCTGACATGCTGCGCACGCGCGTGTTTCCGGATATTGGACAGGCTTTCCTGCAAGATGAAGATGATTTGCAAATGCTCATCATAATTCAAAGCCTGCCCGTCGTCCTGCCATTTTAAATCAACCGGGATACCGGTTTGTCGTTCAAAACGCGCCAGCAGCGATTCTACCGCTTCAGGAAAATCTTTATTACTGATTTTGGTGCGGAAATTCATCAGAAGCTCGCGGACGTCTTCATAGCATTCCTGCACGCCGTCTTTAATGAAGCCGATATTTTCTTCAGCCTGCTCGCGTTGGTTTGAAGCAAACGCGCTTTCCAACATTTGCACCTGCAAATTCAAAAAGGTCAGGGCTTGTGCAATGCTGTCATGCAAACCTTGTGCAATCAAGTTGCGTTCCTGCAAGACAGCAAGCAGACGGCGTTCTTGTTCCATGCGGTTGTTGGCGATGGAAATCCCCAGCTGCCCGCTTAAAGTCTGCAACAATTTTTCGTCTTGCTCATCAGGCATATGGCCGTCTGAAAAATACAGGGCCAATACACCGAGCTGTTCGTCTTGGTAAGCGATTGGGAATTCTACACGATTTCCCTCTTCGGTTTCACCGACACTTGCCGCCAAGTCAGAGCGTTTGCGTTCTTCATCGGAAAGATATACCGTACCGCCCAAAGCGGAAAACGCCGGCAGAATCTGAGCCAAAAATTCTTCTGCGGCCTGTTGCGGCGTAAAGGTTTGGTGCAGGTTGCGCGTAGTCTGGTAGAGCAGGGTCAAGTCACGGTTTTGCCGGGCCAAGTCTTGGGTTTGTTGGGCAACCTGTCCTTCTAAATCCGTATAAAGCGTTTTCAGACGGCGGCTCATTTGGTTGAAGCCCTTGCTGACTTGGGTGAATTCACGAATTTGGTCTGTATCGATTTGTACCCCGAAACGACCTTCGCTGATGGTTTCTACCCCGTCGCGCAATTTTTCCAGCGGCCGGATGATCCACGAATAATGCCAAACAATCATCAAGCCGGCAGCCACTAAAATCATCAACATCATCGCCATTTGAAAACGGCGCAGCCACAAAGTATTTTGCTCGTTGGCGTTTTCCATCGCTTGTAAAAACAGCTCGATATTGCCGGCAAAACGGTATAGGCCGATTTGGGTCGGTCGCTCGTAATGTTGCAAAGAAGGCTTGATGTTGGATTCCCAATCAATCAACAGCATCGATTGGATCAAATCGTAAGCCAGCGGCATTTGTGACGGAATCAGCGGATGAATGGCATCGCTTTGCGTTACATTGGCCAGCGTACGTTCAAATTCTTTGATTTGGTTGTCAATTTGAGCATTGGGCGTACGGACGCTTGCCATATAAGCCAAGCGATACACCTGCATTTTCAAGCTGCCCGCATCTTCAATCGTTTTAGCCGCGCTTTCCAAACGCCAAGAAAGCAGCAGGGTAAAGGCAATCGATAAAAAAGCCGAGCCGACCCATAACACAGTCAGTAGTTTTAAACGCGAGGACAGGCTCAGGCCGTCTGAAGATCCGGAGAATAAACGCATAAAGCACGCAGGAAGACTAATCCGATAATCTTATAAAAATATCATTCTTTCGGCTTATAAACAACCTGTCTAAAATAATTGTATGGTTATGATAAGAAAAAACAGGGGTTTAATGTAAAATCATGTTATGATAAAATTCATCTTAAGTGAATTAAATCACAAAATCAGATTTCAGACGGCCTGAAGCCTTAAAAACTTATTCCATAAATACAACATCGCGAATAACACTTACACACTCTGCTTTGCAAAGGACTACCAAAATGAAAATTTTTGCACTGATATTGGCCGGCGGGCAGGGAAGCCGGATGGGAGGTGTCGATAAAGGGTTGGTGCAATGGCACAATAAAGCCTTGATAGACCACGTTATCGAAAAAATCCGCCCGCAAGTCAGCCATATCGCCATCAGTGCCAACCGCAACCTTGAGTCTTACGCCCAACGCAGCGCGCACGTTTTCTCGGATGCGCGCCAATGGCAGCATTACGGTCCTTTAGCCGCCTTATGTACTGCCGCCAACGATTTACAAATTGCCACTGCCGATTGGCTGCTCATCGTATCCTGCGATATGCCGCGTTTGCCGGAAAACTTGGTTTCCCAGTTTGAGACTATCGCCAAACGTACGCCGTTGTGCAATGCATTTTACGTTGAAACCCCGTCCAGACCGCATTACAGCGTGATGTTTATCCGTCCGCAAATCCTGCAAAGCACCGTGCCATACCTTTATTCAGGAATGCGCAGCATACGCGGCTGGTTGCAGCAGCAACGCGCGCGGGTTGTCCATTTCCCTTATGAGCAGGATTTTATCAGCTACAACACGGAAAACGATTTGGCCCAGCCTTTGTAGCTGGGTAGGTAGAAGCAATAAGCTTCTGATGAACTGAATTGTTTTGCAATAAAGTATTTTATAGAAGCTTTAGGCCGTCTGAACAACAGACGGCCTTTGTTTTGTCATTTTAAAGTTAAATGAATTATAGGCAACCAGCAAAGTTTTCTGCTGCCAATGGTTCCCTGCCTAGTAAAGCTGCAAAATCAGAATAGTCGGTGCATGAGCCTTGCTGGAGTAGGGCAAAGCTGTCGCGGCTGATAATGCCGTTGCTGAGGATGTTTGCCAACGGCAGCGCTGGGTCAATCAGTTGCAGGGGAATAGGCAGAATACGTTGCGGCGGTTTATGGTGCAGGGTTTGACGGATGGTGGTCAGGTATTCCGCCAAGGTTAGCGTTTGGCTGCCGGTCATATTGATGACGCTATGGTCGGTGTTGGTTTGGACGGCAAGTTTTGCCAACCCTTCGGCAACATCGGCAAGGTGTACAGGCTGTAAATGAAAGCGACCGGCTTCCGGTAAGGGAAGTAAAGGGAGGTGGGCTAGCTTGATGAATAGCTCGCAACTGGTTCCTCCACGTCCGTAAACGACGGATGGTCTGGCTATGGCAATCGGTATGCCGCTTTGAGCAATGGCATCATCGCCACGTCCTTTGCTGCCGACAAAGTTGATGGATTGAGATGGATCGGCACCCAGCGCGGATAGTTGCACCCAGCGTTTTATGCCTGCTGCTTTTGCCCATACGGCGAGCTGTTTGGGGGTGTGGTGGTGTACGGTTTCGAGTATTTCGGCATGCCTGCTCATAATTCCAATGCAGTTGATGAGGACGTCTTGCCCTTCCAATAAACGGCGTGCGGCGGTTTCGTTGGGATGAAGAAAGTCGAAGGCGCGGCGGTCGGGCGTGCAAACTTGGTGACCTTGTTCTTTGAGGATTTGAACGGTACGGCTGCCAATAAAGCCGCTGCCTCCGAAAATAATGATGTTCATATGCTTTTCTTTATATTGTTAATAAGGCCGTCTGAAAACCTTTAAATCGGTTTCATCACCATCAGGAAGTAAATCACGATAGTGGCGCAAAAGGCAGGGTAGCCGAGCAATTCCCAGCGTCTGGCGTAACGCCAGTAGGGCTCCGGAATGGTGTCTGCGTTTTCTTTGTGCGCTTTTTCGGCAATTTTTGCCATGCGGATTTGCAGCCAGACAACAGGTAGCCAGCAAATGCCTGAAAAGATATATAAAGCCAGCGTCATCCATATCCAATTTTGTTCCAGCATGGTGGTAACAGTGTAGCCGCGTTCATACAGCATCCATAAGCCAGATAAGGGTTGGAAAATGACGGCAGGCGTGGTAAACCACCAATCTGCTTTGATGACCCAATGCGAGACGACCGACTGCGCGGCAACCGAACCGCTGCGGTTTGCCCAAAAGAGGTAAAACGCTGTACCAAAACCGGTGCCGACCATTAAAGTAGCCGAGATGATGTGCAGGGTTTTAACGATTAAATAGGTATTCATTTTTTATCTCCTACGGATTGATACAGGAAAAATAAAGTAGCCATAATCGGCAGGTTTTTTACCAAAGGCGCAAATGGATGTGCCCACATTTCGGGTAACCTAAAGGCGATAATCAGGCTGTATGCCGCGACGGTTATCAATTGCAGCAGCCATACTGAGGAATGGGAACGAAGGCGGCTGAAGCATAAAAAAGCAAAACCAATGTCCAGCAGAGAAGCGGCGATTAATGTAGGCCATTGCAACGGATTGGGAATACCGACCGAATGCAGCAAATCCAATGACATTTCAGGCATGAAAAACAGAGGTTGGGTACCGCTCCACAGCCATAGCAGCCCCATCGAGTAAGACAGGTAGGTGGGTAGGGTGTGCGTAGTGTTGTCGGACATGCTGGTTTCCTATTTTGTTTTGGTTTAAATATATAATTAGTCTGTAATTTCTATAATTTCTGTTAAAAGAGAAATTATGGGGCAAAAAATTTTAAATAGGCTCCGGGACTGTTTCTTTAGGAGGGAAATCCATATCCAGTGATTCAAAATCTACCAAAGAATATCAAGCTTCAGATAAATATGCCCATGCAAGGCTGCCATGAGCATGTTTCCGTATCCTAAATAGCATTGGCTATGTTTATTGAGAACAAGTCCATTGCCATCATCGGAAAAATTTTTGTATTCCAGCGCCTATTTTCAAAATTTTTACCATGGTTGAAGTAGAAAGCTTCAGCATTTCATTTGCCCACACGGTCAGCGTACTAATGAAATCATGGGTTTGTTGGATTCGCTGCTTGGCAGTTTCATTTTCCTGACTAAATTCGGGGCTGTCGATCAGGCTTTGCAAAAATTGCCGCGTCGGTTCTATTTCGCGCTGCATACGCACTTCAGCAATGGTGCGGAACAAAGTCCAGACATCATCCGAAGTTTCAAAATGATCGCGCCTATCGCCCAAGATATGCACAGTATGTACCAATCTCAGGTTTTGCAGCTCTTTAATACTGTTGCTGACATTGGAGCGCGCCACGCCGAGCGTTTCGGTAATTTCCTCGGCATTCATCGGCCTGCCCAAGATGTAGAGCAGGGCGTGGATTTGTGCAACGGTACGGTTGACCCCCCATTTGGTACCCATTTCGCCCCAATGGAGGATAAATTTTTCAGTGGTCGGATTCAGTTTCATAGTAATGGTATTCTATTTTTATCTTTTATTTCTGTCAATACAGAAATAAAGAAATTTTAGCGTATGAAGTAAAAATGTTCAGACGGCCTTTTAATGCATTTTTCTAAATACATCAATGGTACATCCAACTTTGTCAGCTATTATTTCCTATTAGTAAAGGATATTGTTCGTAAACCGGTATTTTTTGAATAAAAATTTATCCGTACAATCTGCTGGATCAGATAACGAGGAACAGAACATGAAAAAATGCCTGTATTGTTTGTTGGGCATGGTAGTCCGATGAATGTGTTGGATAAAGAAAACCCGTTCAATCAGAATTTCAGCCTAATTACGCAAAAGTTTGCCAAACCCAAAGCCATTTTGATGATTTCAGCGCATTGGTACAGTAGCCGTTTGCAGGTTACGTCTGGTAAACACCCTGAAATGATTTACGATTTCTACGGCTTTCCTGAAGAGCTCAGCCAAGTGCAATATCCTGCACCTGGCTCGCCTGAGCTGGCGGAGCAAGTGAGATTGTTATTACTGCCGGAAAGTGTCGAGCTGAATCCAACGCGAGGTTTTGATCATGGTGCTTGGGCGGTATTGAAATATCTCTATCCCGGTGCTGATATTCCCGTGGTGCAACTTAGCCTTAATCGTTTGCAATCGGCAGAAAGGCATTTCAATTTAGCGAAAAAGTTAGCTGCTTTACGAGAACAAGGCGTGCTGATTATCGGCAGCGGCAATATTGTACATAATCTGAGGGCGATAAGCTGGGAGTATATCGATCAAATCGGTGCAGGGTATGACTGGGCATTTGCTTTTCGTGAAACGGTCAATCAGGCAATTGCAACACGAGATGATGAAACCTTGGTGCATTATGAGCAACTAGGCGAAAAAGCTAAGCTTTCTGTACCAACGCCGGACCATTATTTGCCGTTTCTCTATATCATGGCATTACGCGAACCGCAAGACGACATCACGTTTTTTAACGATCAGCTAATTGCAGGTTCGCTTAGTATGACGTCGGTTTTGGTGGGGTAAAAAGGAAAAAAATCAGTACAAATTAAATCATACTTTATTTGTCCGACTCACTTTGCGGATGATGCTAAGTTATTTCAGACGGCATTTTATGTCTATATAAAAGTAGTAGTCTATATAGGCAAAGGTGAGATTAAGCCTGTAAGCTTTGAATGTAAATAATTTAGCAAAACAAGGGGGGTAGGTTTGAAGGTAACTTACAAAATTTCTTTGTAAGAGAAAAGGCCGTCTGAATATCAGACGGCCTTTGCCTATTTAGTATCTAGGCAATGAACAAGCTTCCTTAGTAGTAATTCTGCACTGTGTTATCCCTGAGACTACATGACATTGATTCAATGCATTAGCTTCAGCTTGTCCAAGGTCATCTACACCATAGAAAGTTTTCCATTTTCCTTTAAGCCTGCCCTGTGCGACAGCAAGGCAGCCGTTTCTAACCCATACTGCAATTTTACATGGTGCATTCTTCCCTCCTTGTTCGCAGGTTTCGATAGCTTGTTTTTTGGCTGCCTCAAGAGAATCCATATCAAGTGCGCCGCCAGACAGACCTGTTTTCAGATTAATAGCGAGTGCTAAATATTTTGAAGGAACCTTGATATGGATAATTTCCGTAGTCCGCCTATGTTGACTTTGACCAGACGAACCACAATTTGGATTGTAGCCATACCCACACAATGCCGAGTTGTTTTGCAATGCACCTCTAGTTACGTCATAAGTAGGGTTGGCAACGCAGACATTAAGGCTTGCCAGTCCCAATAACACAAAAAGTAATTTTTTCATCTAAGAGTCCAATCTTTTATGCTTGCTTAATCATTTTTAGCTCTTCAATATTGAAATACTAGGATCATGTATTTCCTTTACCAGGCTGATTAGTCTGTTTAACTGCATCGGTGCTTGTGCCTCTTGTCTGACTACCACCAGTTGTCCATATTGCCTGCTGAGGAGTATTTGGTTGTGGACTATCAGAATGCTGAGTTCTACTCTGAACGTCATAAGTAGCCCGCTGACTCGATCCACCATCTATATGCGCAGGTGTACCTTGCCCTTGGGGATTGTTCCAACGGTCAATTGCAGAATAAGGAGTAAAGCTTGACATCACCCCATTAAACCACATACCGGCCATAGGCGGAACGACAATCAATAAAGTTGATAAAATTAAGCCTAAGCCCAGTTGTTGGGTTATCGAGTACATTAGGCCGGAAGCCCTTTCTCCCATAAGGAGGTCTGTTGCTTTATCGGAAGTCAGCAGGGCGGCAGAAATATTACTTACCAAATCCATACTAATGTCTGCCATTACTGCCAGCAATACACTGGAAAAGATGGTTGCCAAACCATAATACAACCACTTTTGGAAGAGTGGGGCAGTTTTCTTAAACATCAGGCTAAGTATGAATAATGGTGCAAATCCGATAAACAAAGACATGGCGATACGGTAAACAATCAACATTGTACCGGCTACAATGCCCGGCCCAGCACCTCCAACACCGGCAAACCAACGCATTTGTTGGACAGTAGCCTCAACCGAAGGATCATCAGCGGTATCTACGCTATTGATAAGCCCCATCATACTTTGTGTGGCAGTGATATTTAAGTCAATTTTACATCCTATAAAGCTTTCAGTACTTTTAGTCAAACATTTACTACCTGCATCACCGTCACCAGTCATAATTTGGGAAATGCCGTCTGACAGATCATTTGTCAATGTGCGGATGGCAAAGGTGCTGCTAGAAGCAATACCCAATGCAATGAGTAGAATAATATAATTTTTACCCAAACTGTACACAAATCCTTTTAAACCTTCCTGGCTTCTACCAGTTGCTATAAGATAACCTTGAACCATAATCCAAAGCGTAAGTAAGGCGACGACAATAGTCAATGCTAATGTAAGGTTTTTGGAAAGCATATGCTCGGTCAAAAATTCTATTCGAGCATAAATATAGTCACGGATGCTGGTATAGAGCAAAAGTTCAGTCATTTTTTCACCTTATCGAACGTAATTCTTATTGGATTTGGTTGCAGTTTCTCCGCGCAGAGCTTCTGCTTTATCTTTATAGTCCTTTGTTTGGTATTTAAGCGTGGCAATAACTGCACCTTGGGCAATTGTACGTGCTGTATTAGTGCTACGAATTTGATCTTTAGCAACTTCTACACGAGCCTTTTGCAGTACATCCTGTTGCATATCCAACATTTTGAGTTCTTGTTCATAAATTTTTAGTTGATTTTCAAAGTTTTGAATGTAGGCTAGAATTTCTTGTTGTTTACTTTCAGCTTTTGCTGAAGAATTAGATTGTCGGCGTATGCTTTCATATTCGGAAACCATAGCATCCAATCTTGAAAAATTACGCTTAATCATTTTATCCATTCTATCGTATATATTAACTTTTTTAATTTCAATATCAAGAGTTTGTTTACATAAAGCTCGGGATTGGCTATTGCCCAAACTGGTACAACGTTGTTGACGTTTTTTTAACAACTCCTCTAGGTCTTTCATAGTGAATTTATCATTAAATTCAATACCCAATAATTTACGGATTCCGCCTCGAATATAATTATCTAAATTGGCTTTCCAATTCTGCAATTCTTTTGCCCATTGAATGACTTCTTTTGCCCTTTGGGCCGTTGTTAAAGCAAATTCAATTGCGCGCTGTCCTGCTGCAACACCGTCAACCCATGCCATAGAAGTTATAGGTTGTATTAAAAGGGTTGCCATCAATACTGAAACAATCGTCTGTTTCATCTTGCTTTTCATCATCATTAAATCTTTCTTAAATTAATTTAATATTTTAAAACCTTTCCTAAGGCTATTTGAATCAGTTGACTTCTTCAGACAGATGCCTAGGATTTTTTTAGCTGTGTTGGCTTACTCCGCATTGCGCATTATATTGGTTGCAGTCTTCTTACCTGAGCCTTTGCGTTCTTCATAGAATGTCTGCAACCAATCTTGTGGTTTTACTGCATCAATACCGACGCCTAAATGTTCAGCTGCGTTCTTGATGATATTATCCATGATATCAATGTTGTCAGTACTGGCGGAAATGACTGCCAGTTCATCATCAAATCCACGCAGATTAAGCTGGCATACTGCCGACGCATGACCCTGTTTGACCAAGAAACAGCGGCTACGCTCATCTAGGCTTTTGACAACTTGAAACTCGGAGTCAGTCAGCTTCAATCCGTCAATATAGTCTTTTTTGTCGGCATTTGGATTAGGCAGTAGTATCATGGTGGCGGTCTGTTCAATCAGTGCAGCAGAAATGTCGCTTTTGAGGGCGTCTTCCGGTGACTGGGTAGCGAAGATACCCATACCGTTTTGTTTACGGATGGTTTTTTGTTTGTTTTTGGCAAACTCTTTCAAACCACCTTCGCCATCGAGGATTTTCCAGAACTCATCCATGATGTAGATGAAACGGCGACCATCGATAAGCTCCTCCATCCGATGGATAAGATAGCCGATAACTGGATCGCGTACCTGTGGGTTTTCAATCACATCGGTGTAGTCAAAGCCAATGATGTTGGCTCCACTGAAGTCGATTTTATCCTGAGGGTTATCAAACACCCAACCAAGGCTGTTTCCACGAGTCCATTTGCGAATATTGGCATAGAGAGAATCATCGCCAGTATTGGGGAGAGATTTTTGGAAGTTGGAAATACTGCGCAGCGCTGGTGGGGTATCAAGCATGGCTCGCACGGCGCGCAGGATGTCGTCGTCTTCTGCTGCTGAATAGTGTGCTTTGCCACCCAGTTGCTTCATAAGGCCACAGAGGAATTGGACATTTGCCTCTGTATTTTCGCATTGGAAGGGATTAAAGCCAGTCGGCTGACCGCTTTCCAGTGCCATATAGGCACCACCACAGGCTCTGACGAAGATTTCGGCACCACGGTCTTTGTCAAAGAAGAAGATGGTAGGTTTTGGATCGTATTTCTGTACCTGGCTGAGGAGGAAGTTGATGAGAGCGGTCTTACCGGTACCGGATTTACCAATGACCATAGTATTGGCAATGGCTTTTTCACCTTCGGAGTCTTCACCTTCAAGGGTTGCATGGAAGTTGAAGTAGTAAGGCTGACCATTGGTTGTTTGAAGAACGGTAACACATTGCCCCCATGGGTTGCCCTCACGTTTGCCAGTAGCAAAGTTATGGAGGGGGCAAAGGCCCAAGAAATTTAAAGATGAGAGGTTGGCGATACGGGTGCGGTAGTTCCAGTTACCTGGAAGTTGGGCATAATATGCGGCACAGACGGCCAAGTCTTCTTTAGTCGTTACAAAGCCGGCATTGGAAAGTTCGGCTCGAGCAGAGGCAATGTTTTGGGAAAGCTGCTCTTGGCTGTCGGCATAGATAGCAAGGCTAAAATGGTAGCCGCCAAGAACGAAATTGCCAGATGCGAGCTGATCCATTGCATGGTCGAGTTCTGCAATTTGGGTAAAGGATTTGTCGCCGGAAGAGATCATCATACCACGAGTGCGCTCGAGTGTTTTCATAGCATCGTATCGGCTCATAGGGCTGAAGCTATGGGTGATGACGTATTCAACATCCAAATATTTGAGACCATTCAGTATCCCAGGGTAGGTACTATCAGGATATTCTTTAAGATTAAGTATGGCACCGTAGTGGTTTTTACCCTCCGGAGTACGGACGATATAGTCGCCAGTTTTAGCAGAAAAAAGATGTCTGCTAAGGGGTAAGTAGTTGTAAACAGGTGCAGGAAGAACAGGAACTGGCTCGTTAACACGGTTAAGAATGTAACCGAAAAGTTCAAGTGTTTCGGAAAATACAGCCCCATTTTTTCCTTCGTACATACCAAGTCGGTATGGATGGTAGTCTTTTAGAACAGCTTCAAGGTTGGTTGCCAATTCGTTGAGTGTACCAATAGCTTGTTCCTGTTCGGCTTTGAGACGATCGATATTGCCCGATTTATCAACGAATTTTTTACCGTCAACAACTGGGCGATAGATCATGGTCAAGTAAAGCTCGTTATTCATGAGCTTTTCTTGAGAAAGTCGAGAGAAATAACGATCCGAGAGGCTTTGGTTGAAAGACTCTTGAAATTGAGGACGCAAATCGATACTGCGATGGCGTCGAATGTCATGCACCCAAAAGGCAACATTTACATAGTCCGGTGCACGCAAGGATTGGAGCAGACGGTTAAATGTATTGTGTTTGTGTTCAAGCTCCCATTCTTCACGGCCTACGAAGGGAAGGCCAGAGAGATGCCATGTTGTTAGGTAGTCGCCACCACTAGTTTTAACGATAGTTGGCGAGACATGAGTGGAAAGGGATACGAATTGACTGATTGATGCGTCAGGAGTAAACATTTTGCTTATTTTTTGTGTTGTAACGCCCCGATAGGTAAGTGTACCTATCGGGTGTTTTGTTGTCATTGTTTGGGAGGAGTTCTACGGTATTCGTTGGGAGAGAAGCACCATGTATCAGGAAACTCTTCTCGGTTTCGAGCTTTAAGTCTGAACTTCAGACGTAGGCCAAGAAAGCGGAAAATCATATCATCCCTCTTGGCCATTTGCCTCATAATTAGGATGATAAAGGGTATGGTCAACAAAAAAAACATATTGAAGTACATGCCCATCAGCAATCCTGATCCGGCCCCTACAAAAAAAGGTATATAAGGGACACCTAGAAAGGTAGCCGGTCGCGTACATCCTCGAAAAACGATGTTCTTCTGCATGGTGTTTCTTATGCAAAAAATTGCATTACTTGCATCATGATTGCTGTTTTAGTAGCAGAACAAGAATCTGCATTACCAACCAGCATTTTTGCAATTTGACCCGCTGCGCCAATCAGTACGCCACCAATTAAAATAGGAGCAACGTCGGAAATACGTTTGTGCGCAAAAGCAATTTGATAACCGGCAAAAATAATGGCAATGGTTACAACAGCAACAGACATTAGATTTAATACGGTATGAATATTTCTAATAAATGTACAAGCGCCACCACCTTCTTTAGTAAAGTCAGGATCTCCTCCTGCTGCTAGCCCCACTGTAGGTGCCAAAAATGCTGCGGCAACAAAAGCTGCTGTTGCAACGTTTTCAGCAGTAAAGAGGGATTTTTTTTGAATTTGAGTGTTTTTCATTTGAAATTTCCTTATGTTTATTACAGGTTGATGTGGAAAAAAATCGTATTGTCTAGAAGATTGCTGCACTATCTGTATAAATATTGCTTTGCAGTCGCGCAGCATTATTGCCTTGTAGACGATATTCGTTTTTTGGGGCAGTAGCCAGATATGAGTGTGGATTAGTGATAGCTGTCAATGTTTGGCGGTTAGGCTGTTGTGCCGTCATTTGCGTCATAGGAGGAAGAGCACTTGCGGCATTGTTGATGACAGGAATAGCATTCTGCGGTAAAACTTTTTTTCTATGCCCCATTGAGGAAAAAATTTTCTGTACATATCCATGCTTATAGCCAGTTACAAAGTTACCGGAGTAATAGCAGCTGAAAGATTTACCCCAGTCTTTTGCACGATTGTAGCATTCACGCAATATGCGTGAGCCAGCCTTAACATTCGGACATGCTTGGAATGCGTGTTCGTAGGAATGCAACCCATATTTTTTTAAGTTGTATCGGTTGACTTGAGCCAATCCCAAGGAGAAGTTAAATCCTTTTTCTTCCAACATTTTGGCTGTGGCAACTGCTTCAACCAAATTTTTTGGTTGTCTCTGCAAACGGCCACCTACAACACCTATGGCATATGGGTTACCTGAGGATTCAACCTTCACAACATGGTGCATGACGTCATGTGGAACAGCTAAGTCAGTGCAGGAAAAAAACATGATGTAGAGATGAAAATATGAATTTGTATTGACTCGAAATTTAGCACAGATTAAAATAATTAACAAGATTTTAATCAATAAAAATGATCAAACATAAATTATGATTGAAATATTTGAGATGTTTTGGTTATAACTAGAGTTATTATATAAGGTGTTATGTATGCTTTTTTTTAGAACGTTGCTACTGTCTGTTAGCGTGCTAATGGCGGGTTGTGCAAACCAATCTGCTCCAAATTTTCCGAATTCATGGAAAAAAATAAATGAACTGCCGGATAAGGTAACTGAAATTCCTCTTGTTAAACCTCATGTTTATCAGGTAACACAACTTGATACAACTGTAAAAGGTTTGTTAGAGCGTTGGGGTGAGGAGGCAAAAATGCCTGTTGTTTACGACCATACGCTTGATTTTACATTGTACAAGAAGGTATTGACTGTGCGAAATGCCAATCTTGCAAATGCGTTAGATGAATTATCTAGACTCTATGAGGATAAGGGAATGATTTTTTATACTCAAAATGGTGTCATTATGGCGCATAAGAAAATGGGGAATGCTGTAAAAAACAGCGAAAACAAAAGACATGAGAAATTAGTAAAAACTCAAAACTAAAATGGAAACATATGTTTAATTCAAATAAAAATGCTGCCAATGGCAATATTCAAAAAGCTGTAAAAAAATCTTTGGATTTTGAAACAACTTTGGTAGATATCCGTAAGAAAAGTGAGAAAAGGGCATGGGTAGTTGCCGGTGTTTCTACTTTTTCTTCTTTATGTCTACTTGGAGGGATATTTTATATCTTACCATTGAAAGAAAAAGAACCTTATCTTGTCATGGCTGATGTTTATACAGGACAGGCAACAGTTGCTAAACTGGTTGGTGATTGGAATAATTTAGATATTACCAAAAATGAGGCGGTAAATAAGAGTAATATTTCCAACTTTATTATTGCAAGAGAATCTTTTGATAGTCAAATTATTTATGATAATGATTGGGCTACCGTTTATTCTATGTCGGTGTCAAGTGTGTCTGACAGTTATCGTAATCAGATGAATAAAGGTAACCCTAATAGTCCATTCAATATTTATGGTTCTACACAATCAATTCGTGTTAAAATTTTGAGTATCGTTCTGAATAATAGTGGAAAGGCTGATGGGCGTGATGCCAGTGCAACAGTTAGATTCCAAAGGTTTTTATTAAATAAAAGTACAGGTATGTCGACATTTATTGATAGTAATGTTGCCACTCTAACCTACACTTATAATAGCAATTTGAAGATGGATGAAAAGTATAGGTTGAAAAATCCTTTGGGATTCCAAGTGCTGTCTTATCGTGTTGATCCTGATGCTAGTGAATCTCCTGTTCAAGATCTGTCCTCAGATTATCTTTCTGGTGGGATATCACAAGAAAAGCAGACACAACGACAAATACAAAGTGTACCTCAATCAGAAGTTCCTACGTCTGTAGACAATGCTGTCCCCGGTACTTCTCCTATATCTGTTGAAAGTGGGAATTAATAATGTTGAAAAAAATAGTTTTATTAGCAACAGTGACTTTGCTGTTTCAAGGAAGCGTCTATGCTGCAGCTATTCAAGAATATACGTTTCAAGAAAATACAACATATCCTGTTTATACTGCGCTGGGTGTGGTGACACAAATTGAACTTGATTCTCGTGAAAAGGTTAAAGATTTTGGTGCAGGTCTGAGTGATGGTTGGGACTTAGTGCGCCGAGAAAATGTATTTTATCTGCGTCCGAAATCTGATGCGGCTGACACGAATCTTATTGTACGCACTCAGACACATCAATATATTTTTGAACTTAAAGTCATGAAGAATGTTGTCGGTAACTTACTTGATGCATCAACTAAAGGAGTAAATTATCAAGTTAAATTCAGATATCCTGACTCTACAGATTTCAGTCTTCGGACTACTACTTTAGCTGGTTATAGTCTGAAATATGATTCTTCTAAAAATTACAATACTAATTATGATGTGGCAGCACATGATAAGTCCCTCTGGTTGGTTCCTTTAAAAGTTTATGATGATGGTATGTTTACATATGTATATTTGAATAAGGGTAAATTTACTGGAGATTTTCCTACTGTTTATGGGAGAAAATCAGAAAAAGGTGCTGAATTTGTCTTGAATAGCAATGTTGAAGGTAACGTGATTATTGTCCATGGAACTTATCCGTTTTTAGTTTTGAGACATGGAAATGATGTAGTTGGGTTGAGGAGAAATTAAGAATGTCTGATAAGCTGAATAATGAGCATCACGAAGATAGCGAATCATCAAAAAACTTGTATTCAAGCCAATATGAGCAAGAACAATTGGCAGGTCTTGAGGAAAATGCTCCTCAGCTGAATACTCCAATTGATCGTACCGTAAACAAAAAAGCAATTGCTTTTATTATAGCGGCAGGTTTTGGTTTAGCTGGGTTAGGTGCATTTGCCTATCATCAATTCAGTGATTCTGAGGAAGCCCCTCCTCCATCACGCCCTGAGGTAGTTACTGTTCCAGATCTTCCAGATCCGGAGCCTCAAGTTATGGAAACTCCACCAGTTTCTCTGTTGGATGAAAAGCAGCCTGATCCGGAAACTCCTACAACCACTGAGATTTCTGAGTCCAAAATGGTACCAATAGAAATACCCTCATCACCTTCGGTAGAGACTCCTCCATCTATGACTTCTAATATTCCTGTAGAGTCTGTCATGCCAGCAGGAAATATGTATGCTAATAATATGAATTCTGCATTTGTTCAAGATGGAGAGGCTGCCCAGAAAGAATCGGGAGCAAGTATAGCTCAAGCTAATGCTGTTCGTTATATGCATAACAGGGATAAATTACTTCTACAGGGTACTTATTTGCGCTGTGTATTAGAGACTAAAATTGTTTCTGAAGTAAAAGGATTTACATCTTGTATCATCACTGAGCCTGTATACTCTGCCAGTGGGAAATATCTCTTATTGCCGAAAGGTTCGAAGGTAATGGGACAATACGGTTCTAGCAATCCTACCGGCCCACGAATGGAGGTTATCTGGAATCGAATCATAACACCTGAAGGGATTGATGTAACACTTGAATCTCCTGGTGTAGATAATTTAGGAGCTGCTGGGCATGTTGGTAAATTTAAGTCTCACTGGGGGTCACGTTTGGCATCGGCATTATTAATCAGTCTGATTTCAGATACTTTTAAATACGCTGCTTCTGAATATGGGCCACAAGGACAAACGGTTACAACCAGCTCATCAACTACCACTAATCCTTACGAGAGTGAAACAGCCAATGCATTGAAGCAACAGGCTATCAATCAACTTGAGCGAAATAATGCTCGTCCCAATACAGTAACGATCAATCAAGGGACCTTGATTAATATTTATACTGCCCAGGACATTGATTTCAGTTCGGTTATGCAGTAATTTAAAGGGCCGTCTGTTTTTTCAGACGGCCTACTTATTATGCTTTCATCACAAAGAGGAATTATTGATAAAGCCTCTTGTTCTAATACAGTCTATAGCTCTATTGTTAAATATAGTGCTAAGAGTTTGTATATAGAGGTGTATCATAATTATGATGCAATAGGCGTAAACTTATTTCAAAAATATTTAGTTCAAATATACAGTAAAACTACTAAGGATAGCACTAAAAGAGAGTGATAAATTTCTCATAATACACATCAGTAGAACTGAGCTTTCTATCATCACCTTAGGCTGTCTGAAAACTAATATCTTCACTAGAAATCTAAAACAATCTATTCCTTTGACTTACAGGTATTGAAATGACTCTAAAAAACAAATCTATTATTACGGTAGTTTTACTATTAATTTCTTTCATATTAGGCTGTTACCTTTCAGGCTTTATCCTGCTGCAATGGTTAGGCTTAGATAAAACGCCCTTACTACTTACAACATGGTTCAAATACTATAATACGTTGGATATTCCTCAGGTTGCTAAATATTCACTGCAAATTAAAACATCAGGAATTGTTGGATTTGGTTTAACTTTTCTGATTGGTTTGCTTGGTTTAATTCCTATTTGGCGTACAGCTTCCCAAAGTCTTCATGGGGAAGCACGATTTGCCGGGATGGCTGATTTGACAAAAGCAGGATTTTTCAAACAAACGGATACTTCAATTGTCGTCGGTAAATACAACGGCAAATTGTTACATTACAATGGCCAGCAATTCGCATTGTTGGCAGCGCCAACACGTTCGGGTAAAGGTGTCGGCATCGTTATTCCGAACCTGTTAAGTTATAAAGGATCGGTAGTTGTTTTGGACATCAAACAGGAGAACTTCAATTTAACTAGCGGCTACCGCAAAGAAGTATTAGGTCAGGAAGTCTATTTGTTCAACCCGTTTGCCGAAGATGGAAGGACACACCGTTGGAATCCGTTTACCTATGTTTCTTCTGATCCTGACCAGCGAGTATCGGATTTAATGTCGATAGCTGCAATGCTATATCCTGATGGAGATAGCCGTGATAAGTTCTGGGTAGCGCAGGCAAGAAATGCGTTTTTGGCGTTTTCACTTTATTGTTTTGATGAGTATGAAGCAATGGCTGACTTTTCTGTGGAGGGCAAAGAAAATGAGCCAGCTTGTACATTAGGGAAAATATATCGCCTTTCATCAGGTAATGGAACAGAGCTCAAGGAGTATTTTACATCTTTATCACAACAACCATATCTCAGCGAGGCTACAAAAACTGCTTTTTCCGGTTTAATCTCTCAGGAAAAAGAAACCTTTGGTTCTATCATGGGTACGTTTAAAGAACCTCTCAACCCATGGATTAATCCCGTCATTGATGCCGCCACTTCCGCTGATGATTTTCTGTTGACTGACGTACGTAAAAAGAAAATGACTATTTATATCGGCATTCTTCCTAACAAGCTTGCTGAATCAAGGGTCATTGTTAACCTCTTTTTCTCTCAACTTATCAACCAGAATACGAAAGAGTTACCTCAGGACAACCCAGATTTGAAACACCAATGTATGCTGTTAATGGATGAGTTCACAAGTATTGGTAAAGTTGAAATCATTGCTCATTCTGTCAGTTATATGGCGGGCTATAACATTCGCCTATTTCCGATTATCCAGTCAGTCGCCCAGCTGGATGCTGTCTATGGCAAAGAATATGCGCGTACTATTATCACTAACCATGCTTTGCAAATCATTTATACACCTAGAGAACAGCAGGATGCAAACGAATACTCCGAAATGCTGGGTTATACCACAGTGAAAAGAAAAAATGTCAGCCGTGGACGCGAACGTAGTGTCTCGGAAAGCGAAGAGCGCCGCGCACTGATGTTGCCGCAAGAGTTAAAGGCAATGAGCCAAGATAAGGAAATTATTCTTTACGAGGGTATGTCACATCCGGCGCAAGTGGGGAAAATCCGTTATTACCAAGATGGGACATTTACTAAACGATTGATGGGGTCAGTAAAGGTCGCCTCGTTAAAAGGAAAACGGTAATAGTAATGAAAGTTCGAGGCCGTCTGAAAATGAAATTTGCAAAATGACTAAAAAGGAATTTCTATGAAGCTATTGGCAATTACAGCCATATTAACAGTATGTTTGATGACTTCCTGTACTCCGCAGATTAGTAATAAAAATATTAAGGATTCTTCCAAGATGCAGAATATACAAAAGGAAATAACTATGGAACAAGTGCGCAATCGTTGCCGAAGTATGTTGCACAAAGTGGAAAATCGGGATGATTTAATTAAGCAGATGTATGATACGGCATTTAAAGATGACTGCCTTTATACGATGTACGCGAGTGAATTACAAGAGATTTGGCAAATACCCGTAATAGAAGCATATGATGATATGCAACATAATCAAGATATTCATTCATCTATAGGTATGTATGTCGTTTTCAGGCATACTGAACTTAAATCTAGTTTATATATTACTCAAACAAAAGAGTACCTAGATAAAATAGGTAGCATATTTCCTGAAAATGCATTCCCTAAATTTTTTCCAAAGCCTATGACACATGAAATACCTGAGGGGATGTATTTAGATTTTGAGTATTCAGCCAAAAGAAAAGATGATGATTCAATAAAAGAAAGACTAGATTATTATTGGAGAGAATCAGGCCGTGAAATAATTGCTACTAATTCTGGGGGAGGTGCAATTTTAGCTTTAGAGTTTTGTAGCAATCTTAAAATGAGCCCAATGCCATAAGGAGTTTTAGGATGCCAAAGATTATACTGAATAAAAGAGCAGAAGCAGAATTGATGACACTTGGTTTTCATAAAATAAGATTTAATAATCAAATGTCTGAACTAGATAGAATAAGGCAAAACTTAGAATTAGTGGAGCAAATTAACCATTTCGCTAGTAAAGGGGGACATATCAAACCTGCTCCAAAAAATCGTGAAGGAGCGTATTATGATCCAGAAAATAAAAGTATTCATTTTGAACAAAGTTTCCGATATAGTACCGCTAGAACAATGTCTCATGAGGTAGGCCATGCATTAGGTAAATATCAAGCTAAATCAGCTAGTTATTATGATACTGCTAAGGCTTATGCTCAAGCACGAGGCTATGGAGAAGCTGAGGCGATCTTTAACGAAGCGCGTATGGTTGCTTACGAAGAAAGATATAATGGTAGGGCATATAGTACAGGAATTAGTGGTGATCTTTACCCATACATTAAAGGTAAGAGTTTTGGGGAGGTTAAAGATTTAATTGCTCGCCAGAATATGTATGGTATGAACCCAAGTAATGGAACTGGATCAATCAAAATGACTTATTACGAAACTGATATTGAATATTTCCTGAATACCCGTACCAATTTTTCCAAAGACTTTAAAGAGGCATTCTTAAGCCCCAATTTCAAACAATTATTTGTTAAACATATGGCAAATTATGACACTTTTGGAAATAGGGGTAACAATAAAGTCGTTGCTGATGGATCATATAGTCGTGATAGTTTATTGATAGGCAGATCTAAGACTTATTTAAAAAGTGGTGCATATATGTATGGAGATGCCGGAGATGATGTTTTAAAAGGTACTAATCAAAATGATATTTTATTAGGCGGCAGTGGTAATGATGTGTTGATTGGTGGTACTGGCAATGATATTTTAGCTGGTAATTCTGGAAGAGATAAATTGTTTGGTGGTAAAGGATATGACAAATATCGTGCTGACAATTCAGATATTATCCGAGATTCAGACGGCAAGGGTGAAGTGTCATTAAATGGTTATATATTACAGGGAGGTGTACGCGATTTATCTAAGCCAGACCGTTTTGTTTACCGCAGTTCTAGAATGGTATATGAATGGGATAGAAATACAGGGACATTAGATGTAAATGGTCTTAAAATTGAAAATTTCAAAAATGGTGATTTAGGAATTCATTTAAAAGAACAAAAAACAGGCCAAAAAACAGGCCAATATAATGATGTTGTTAGAGTACATTCTGCTACGGGAATAGATGGTATTAAGATTTTGCGTCAACCTCGGAATACCAACATGGCTCATACTCCAGCTCCTAGCAATGGGGATGATATGTACACTAATCAGCCTTTGAATTTGGAAGCAATCCCACAAAATGCCCAAAATATCTATCAGCAGAGTAAAAAAATTTTTACTGAATTCTGTAATAAAAAAGATATTATCTACGATGAAAGAAGCCTAGATAATATTGCTATGGCACTGGCTGCTGAAGGGTACGCAAACAAGATGAGAGGTGCGTCTCTTATTAATATCAAAGAAAATGGACATATTCTTATTGGTGATAAGGCTCCTGAATTAAGAACTGCTTCTGTGGATATGCAGAAAGCTGCGGTTACTCCGATAGAGGAGAGTATTATCAAAGTACAAGCAACAACTCAGCAATTTGAATTAGAAACACAACAAAAGCAGTTAACACAAGCCAGAGGGCTGAGTATTTCTTAGGCTAAAATGAAAAATACACCTAAGGTTCAAGTATTATTGTAATTAAATTTTTGAATAAACTTATTTTAAACATGGATGAATTAAACTCAACAATTTCAGCAGATTTCTTAGATTATCAATACGAAGTATTGGGAATTACCTCTTTCTTAAAAGATCCTGATGTGACTGAGATTTGTATTAATAGACCAGGAGAGGTATTTTTAGAAACCTCTCATGGTTGGAAAAAGGTAGAAGTAAATACGCTAAACTTTGATAGGGCACGTCAGTTCTGTACTGCTGTTGTTAATGAAAGTAATACTGGGCAGCGAATTACGGAAGCGGAGCCGATGGTATCGTTGACATTCCCAACAGGACAACGTGCCCAATTTGTGATTCCTCCTGCCTGTGATGCAGGAAAAGCTTCAATTACAATCCGTCTACCATCAAAACATACTAAGAGCTTAAGCCAGTATAGCAAAGATGGTTTCTTTAGTCAGATTATTGAATTAAATGGAGAATTGTCTCCTCAAGATAAGGAATTAGTTGAACTGAAAAATAATCGGAATTACGAGGAATTTTTTAAAAAAGCCGTTGAATATAAAAAGAATATAGTCGTTTCAGGTGCAACTGGCAGTGGTAAGACTACTTTTATGAAAGCATTAGTTAATCACATTCCTTTAAGTGAGAGACTAATCAGCATTGAGGATGCTAGGGAGCTATTTATTCCTCATGAAAATGTAGTTCATTTGCTTTACTCAAAAGGTGGACAAGGTAGTTCAAATATTACGGCAAAAAGTTGTATGGAATCCTGTCTGCGTATGAAGCCGGATAGAATTATTCTAGCAGAGCTACGTGGTGACGAATCATTTTATTTTATTCGAAATTGTGCATCTGGACACCCGGGATCTATTACAAGTTGCCATGCTGGTAGCACGGAACAAACATGGGATCAATTAGCATTAATGGTAAAAGCATCACCAGAAGGAAGTGGTCTGGAGTTTGAAGTTATTAAAAACCTTCTTAGGCAGACCATTGATATTGTTGTACACATTAAAGCTCATGCTGGACAACGTTATATTACGGGTATTGATTTTAATCCTATCAAAACTTGATATTGAACATGACGCAATTGAAGTAATATATCATTTGGATGATATAGAATGTGCGAAACATAAAAAGCAACCGTAGGCTTATGTTGTTAAGGTGAAGGCTTAAAGGCCGTCTGAAAATCTTTCAGACGGCCTTAATGCTTTACTACTTAAAAGCATCAGGTTCATTTAGCGGAATTCAAACAGCTCTTTATGCAATGAGCGTGTCTTAAGATTTCCTGCAATACTGCTTGTAAAGCTACGACTACCACAAAGCCATAGGCTGCGAGTTTCACTATTCTGAACGCCTTGTGCAATATGATCAGCGGACAATCTTTGAGTTTCAGAAGGAATATAGTGGAACGTAACATTCGCTTGTTGAGCTAAATCTTTCCATTGGTCGATTATTTCTGCAGATAAATTTCTATCGGCATGGAACCAGTCAATCGTTTGAAAGGCGTAAAACCAATACTGTTACTCACCCAAATTTGTTCATTTTTATCTGAAAAATTGAAGCGGCCATATGCACCATCAATTTGAACGGTATCACCGATGTTCAAACGTTGAGACAGGAGATGGGTATAGTCTCCCAAGTTTTTGATGATAAGATTGATTTCTTGATTTTCAGGATTACAGTTGGAAGCGATGGTAAATGGATGGCTTTCTCCATGTGCACGCAAAAAGAGGAATTGACCGGCCTGGTGTCCCTGCCATTTTAGCGCATTCAAAGTAAGTGAAAGCAGGGAGCCGCTTTGGTTCATGGCAGCTACTGTTGCCGTTTACGGTTTACCAATGCGTTTAAAGAGGGCGAGGAGTGAACAAATACTACCGAAGAATAGGGCGGTAGCCAGCAACCAGCCAAGTGGTTGAGCCCAGTAAGCAAAGTTTGCCAATACAATGGTGTGCCATACAAGTGCAAGATAGACTGGGACAATTAAGATGTGAAGTTTGGCAAACCAACGGTAGGGAATAAGTTTGATTAGTGCGATAACCAATAAGACGACTGCAACGTAAAAAGCAATCTTACCCACTTCTTCTGCAAAATGGCGCTGGGTAACCAACCAATCTTTTAAAGTCAAGACTTCCTGCATCGGTGGGCGCGGCGGCTTTTTGCCGTCAAACAGTCCGAGTTTTACCAGCCATTTGGGGAATTGCTTACTGGTCCAGTGCAGGATGCTGCCTGAAAGGGCAACGATACCCAACCATTTATGCAGGCGGTACATTTTATCCAATCCGCCAAATAGTCCTTCCAACATTTTGGGACGTACTGCAAGAATCATACAAGCACTCATGGCCAGTATGCTGGTGCTGCCGGTGAACTGTAATAATATGTTGCGTATGGGAAATACACCCACTTGTCTGGAAATAGCGTGGCAAACAGCCATAAAGCGAATATGCCGACGAAAAAGACGGCTAAGGTCAGTTTGAGATTTCTCATTTTGGTTGTTCCTTATGGATGGGAATATAAAGCGGTCTGTGCCGTTTGCGGGGATTGTATGTGGGGAAAATTAGATGGAAATTATTGGTGTGGGTAAGGGTGGGAAGGGTTTACCTGTTGAGGTCGTCTGAAAAGTACAGGCTGCTTTTTGGGTTTTCAGACGACCTTCAAAGCAGCCTGCACTCAGGTGTTTGGGATTGACTAACGCGAGCTATCT